>NZ_JANEZT010000026.1 GCF_025403405.1 Frankia tisae | reverse complement strand
TCTCCCCGCCGCGCGGGATGGGATGACGAGTCGCCGGATGAGAGCGTCAGGACATGAACATCGACCCGCCCCGGACCCCTGGCGGCTCCGCTCCCTCGAACGTCGTCGCTCCCTCGAACGTCGTCACCTTCCTCAGCCGGCTGGACGGCGCCGCCGTCTCAGTCGGACCGCTGCCCGGCGCTCCACCGACGTCGGGCGTGGTGCTGACCGCCCAGCGCCCCGACCATGACCCGGCCGTCCTGCGGCTGGCGCCGGACGAGGCGGGCCACCTCGCGCAGCTGCTGTCCGCGGCCGCCGGGGCCGCCATGGGGTCGCTCCCCGCCCCGGCCGACCGCCGCGGCGGCAGCGACGGCGACGGACAGGCCGCGGTTCACTCGCGCCACGTCGTCTGCGTCGCGGAGGGATCGGCCGCCGAGGAGCTGGGCCATGCGCTGGCGCTGCTGCCGGCGCGGGCGCGGCTCGTCGACTTCACCTCGGATACCGACGTCGTCCTCGTGTTTGCCATCGACGATCCGCGCTGGCCCCCGGCCGCGCGGCCGGCTCGGTGACCGCGGCGGGTCCGGTCAGCCGCGCACCGCCTCGATCGCCGACACCACGGCCAGAACCAGAAAGGCAACCGCGGCGATCCGGGTGATCACCGCGATGGGAATCAGGCGAAGCAGCCCGCGTCCACCGGCGATGGCCAGGCCGGCCACCGTCCACAGCGCCAGCACCGCACCGATCCAGACCGCCACCGGCGCGTTGAACCGGGCGGCGAGATTCGCCGTCGAGATCTGCGTCAGGTCGCCGAGCTCCGCGACGAAGACGACCCCGAAGGAGGTGGCCGCCACCCGCCAGAACGTCGCCGCCGTCGCCACCGGCGGCGGTGCTGCGGACCGATCGCCCGCAGTCTCGGCCCGATCCGGGTCGCCCTTGTCCTCGCTGCCGTGCTCACGGCCCTCGCGCAGGACAAGCCCGGCGCCGGCGATGAAGAGCAATGCTGTGATCACGTCGACGATGCGATGCGGCAGCAGCGAGAAGGCGCTGCCGGCCGCCACCGCCACCGTGACGTGCACGACGAAGGCGAGTGCCACTCCGGCCCAGACGTGCAGCGGTCGGAAGCGGCTGCCCAGCACGAGGCTCGCGACCATCGTCTTGTCGGGCAACTCGGCCAGAAAGATCACGCCGAAGGTGATAAGCGCTGCGGTGATATCCACGTGCCCGGGGCCTCTCCGTGAGACCGGGCCGGAAGCGGGGACGCGCCTTCGACCCGGCATACCTGCCGTGTCGAAGGTCTCGCCCACCCGGCCGCATGGGCCGGGCCCGGCCACCGGGTGCCCGCAGGACAGCCCTGAGGTGGGCCATTGAGCGGGCGCCAGTATGTCGACGACCGGGCCGATCGGACGCCGCACCCGGCCGGCCCGGCGACGGACACGTCCATCACCGCAGGCCGTGCGCACCGGAGACGGGCCGCTCGGCGGGGCTACTCCCCTTCGAGGGAAAAGAGTACAGGCCGCATGGCCCGCCGGCATTGGCCGAGATCCTCCCCTGACGCGGAGCGAGCCAAGAGGACACGAAAGGACACCATCCATCGGTGGGGGCCTCCGTGAAAATCCCAGAAAGAAGCACTAACTTCACGTGGAGTGATGGACGACGCGGTTCCCCTCGCGTACCGCGCCGGGGACGGTCCGGTGCCGGCGACGCTCACTCGTACAGCGACCGGCCTACGCCCGGTGATCAACGCCACCGGAGTGATCCTGCATGGCGCGCTCGGCCGGGCCCCGCTGTCGGCGGCCGCGCGGGCCGCGGTGGATCTGGCGGCCGGCACCACCGATCTCGAGCTGGACCTGCGCACCGGCCGCCGCGACCCCCGGGGGCGCACCGCCCTGGCCGCCCTGGCCGCGGCGGTACCGGCGGCGGCGGCCGTACACGTCGTCAACAACAACGCGGCAGGCCTCGCCCTCGCGGTGGCCGCGCTCGCCGGCCGGCGCGAGGTGGTGATCAGCCGGGGGGAGCTCATCGAGACCACCGACGGTTTCCGGCTGCCGGAGCTGCTGGTGGCCGCCGGCGCGCGGATGCGCGAGGTCGGCACCACCAACCGCACCACCCTCGGCGACTACGCGGACGCCATCGGCCCCGACACCGGCCTGGTGCTGCGCGTGCACACGACCAGTTACCAGGTGGTCGGGTATACCGACAGCCCCGCCATCAGCGATCTCGCCGCCCTCTGCACCGACTTCGACGTGCCGCTCGTCGGCGACTGCGGCTCAGGCCTGCTCCACCCCGAGCCGCTGCTCGGCGCCGAACCCGACGTCACGAGCTGGCTCGGCTGGGGGGTCGGCGTGGTCACGACCAGCGGCGACAAACTGCTCGGCGGCCCGCAGTGCGGGCTGCTTCTCGGCCGGGCCGACCTGATCGACCGGATGCGCCGCCATCCGATGTCCCGAGCACTGCGCGCCGGCAAGCTCACCCTCGCCGCGCTCGAGGCGACCCTGCGCCATCCCGACTCGCCGGTCCGGCAGGCCCTGCGCGCCCGGCCGGAGCGCCTGGCCGCCCGCGCCGAAACACTCGCGGCCTGGTTGCGCCGCGCCGGGATCGCGGCGTCTGCCGTGGCCAGCCGGGCGCTCGTCGACGGCGGCACCGGCGCGGCGGCGGACGGCGGCGCCTGCGGATGCCGACGTGGGTGGGCCATGGGCGCGGACCAGACCGCCGGACGAGCGGCGTTCGGGGCACGGGGGTGCGGATGCGTCGGGACCGAACTGCCCAGCGCCGCCGTCGCGCTGGACGCGATGATCGCTGCGCCGCTGCGCCGCGGTGAACCATCCGTCCTCGGACGCGTCGAACAGGGCTGCTGCCTGCTCGACCTGAGGACCGTGCCGGCGGAGCTCGATCCGGTGCTCGCCGCCGCCGTGCTTGCGGCCGCGGCCGAAGCCGGCGTGAGCACCCTCACCGACGCCCCCACCGAGCCGCACGGCACAGCGGCGGGCGACACCGTCGTCACGGCGGGCGGGTCGGCGGTGGGCGGTGTGCCCGCGGTGGGCGGTGTCCCGTCAGCAGGCGGCGCCGTCGCGGCGGCGGACATGGTGACCGTCGAGTCCATGACCATCCCGCCCACCGCCGTACCGAATCGGCGGGCTCCGTGAGCCGCACCCGGTTGCGCGACATTCCCGCCGTGGCCGATACCGGACGTCGGCTCGCCGGTGCGGCCGGAGGATCGGTCCTGTTCTGCTACGGGCTGGTCCACCTGCTGGTCTGGCCTGGGGCTCCGACCGGCACGCCGGGCGAACGCTACGGCTGGGACGGGGAGACGGAGCTACTCGGGTGGCTGCCCACCTGGGCGGTCTGGACGGTCGGCGGGATCCTGCTGGCCGCGGCCGTGTTGGGGCACGCCGTCGGCGGGGCCGGGCTTGCCGGGCTGCCCATCGCACGCCGGTATCGGCTGACCGCGACCGGCGCGGGAGCAGCCGGTTCTCTCGCGCTGTTCGCGGTGGCCTGGCCGGGGCTCGCGCCCACCCCCACCGAGTTCAGCGCCGGGCCGGTTGTCAGCGGGTTGCTGCTGGCGAGTGTCGTCGCAACGATCTGGGCACAGCGCCACCCGCCGCCAGCCGGCGTCCGGCAACCCGACCGGAGCCGCCGCGCCGACGCCAAAGCCGGTTCCAAAACCGGCGTATAGACCGGCGTATACGCCGGCCCGAGCAATCGGCGGCGCGAGCAATCGCCGGCGCGAGCAACCCGGGCTCAAGCAATCTGGGCGGCTCAGCCGAGGGCGTGCAGCTCCCGAGCCAGGTTGAGTCGGGCCAGCGGTTCCCAGCTTCGCCGCGCCCAGGCCGTCGCGTAAACCGGACCGTCCAGCAGGCCACGCAGGACCGGCGCCCGCCCCTCACGCCAGGCTTGTTCGCCGACCCAGCCGTATTCCCGCCGGACCCGGCGCACATAGCGGTCGTAGGCGGCCGGCGGTCGAGCCAGAACTCGTAGGTCAGCGTCGTTGACGAGGGCCTCATCGGGGCGGGCCGACCGGTGCGAGGCCGTGGCGAGGACCAGCCGGGCCACCGCCGCGCCGATCGCCGCGGGACAGCCCAGGCGAGCGAGCACGTCGATTGCCAGCTCCGCGGAGCGCTGCTCGTTGTCCGCCAGCCGCGACTCGTAGACGGCGTCGTGGAAGTACACGGCGAGCACGCAGGCGTGCGCGGCGCGCTCCGTGGGTGGCCGGTACTCGGCGGCGAGCAGCACCCGCAGCGCCGCGGACATCTCCGCAACGTGCCGCAGGGTGTGGAAGTGCCGACCCGGCTCCTGATAGCGCCGGGCCACATCGACGAAGGCCGCGACACGATCACCCACATCGGCGCGGGCGCCGGCCGTGACCAGTGCATCGTCGAAGACCCGGGCCAGCGGCGATCGGGGAGCGGCCGCGGCAGCCTCGCCGCCGTGGTTCAGATTCCCTTCCACCTCAGTACGCCCTCTCACATCCGCGCCCTCCCTCCCGGACCATCGCGTCGCCGCCGGCCGGTGCGCGCCGCCGGAGATCAGGACGTTGATCGTGCTCCCGGCGCGCACCATCGGCCGGACGAATGCCTCCATCTGATACCAGAATGGTTCTTCCCAACCGGTCACCGGCCCGGCCCTGGGCGCCCCACACCAGCCGAACTCGCCCCGAACCCGATGCGGGGAGCGGTGGGTGCCCAACCGGTCGGGCGCATGCCCCGTCCGGGTCATCCGACGTTTACCTGGATCGAACAGGTCAGAAAACTCTGACGAGCCGGGCCGGCGCCGGCCGGTCCCGCTCGCTTTCTGGCCGCAGGCGACGTTACGTTTGGGACGACACGCCGCCGGCTCGAGCCGTCCGGCGCCCCGCGGCGCGCCTGACGATGCGCCGCCCGACGGAAGGTTGCCCACCATGGGTCTGCCCCTCAAGGCACGTGACGTCCCCGGCCGCGTTGCAGCGGGAACGTTCATCCTGCGTTCGGGTCTGGACAAGTGGAAGGCCGACCGTGCCACCGCCGAGGGGCTGCACGGCCTGGCCTCGAACACCTATCCGTTCCTGGCGAAACTCGACCCGGTGACCTTCACGAAGGTGCTCGCCGGCGCCGAGCTCGCTCTCGGCGCGGCGCTCGTCGTCCCGGTCGTGCCGACCGGGCTCGCCGGGCTCGGCCTGTCCGCCTTCTCCGGTGGGCTGCTCGGGCTCTACGCCCGCACGGACGGCATGCGCCGGGAGGGCACTGTCTGGCCGACGCAGCAGGGGCTGCCCATCGCGAAGGACGTGTGGCTGCTCGGCATCGGGCTGGGCTTCGTCGTCCAGGGGCTCGGCGCCCGCCGCAGCCGGACCGCCGACTAGCCCCGACCAGCCCAAGGGCGTTCGCCGTCGACCAATCCCCGCAGTCGACCAGCTCCGGTCAGCCGGTCACCCAGGGCTGCTCGGGCGCAGGGATTCGCCGGGCGGTGGTGGCCACGGCGCCGAACCGGTCCGCGCCGGCCTGCCAGTCGGCGCGGGCGGCATCGATCTCGGCCCGGGACCGGGCGACGAAGTTCCACCACATGACCAGCTCGTCGCCCAACGGCTCCCCGCCGAGCAGCAGCACGCGGGCGCTCTCGTCGGCGCGCAGCGACAGCTCGTCGTGCCCGGCGCCCAGATAGCCCAGCCGGCCGGGGCGCAGGACCTGCGCCCCGACCTCCACCGATCCGGTCAGAACGACCAGCCCGTGTTCGAAGTCGCGCCGCAACGGCAGGACGGTGCCACCGGAGCGCAGCGCGAGATCGACGCCGACCAGCGCAGTGTCGGTGCGCGCCGGGGAGACGTTGCCGTCGAAATCGCCGAGCAGCACCGTCGCTTCGGTCGCCCCGAACCGGGCGACGGGCAGGTCGGCGTGGTGGGCGAAGGCGGGTGGACCGTGCCGGGTGTGCTCGGGCTGCGCCACCCACAACTGCACACCGTGCAGCTCACCCTGGTAGTTCTCGGATTCCTCCGCGTGGGCGACCCCGTGCCCGGCGCTCATCAGGTTGAGCTCGCCCGGTCGTAGGACCTGCTCGGAACCGAGGCTGTCCCGGTGCACCTGGCGGCCACGCAGCAGCCAGGTGACGGTGGCCAGCCCGGTGTGCGGATGAGGCCCGACTGCGACCGGGCTCGACGGTGAGATCGCCACCGGGCCCAGATGGTCGACGAAGCACCAGGCGCCGATGGTCCGCCGGATCCGGCGGGGCAGGACTCGCCGCACCGGGATTCCGCCGACGTCGGCGGTCCGCCCTTCGACTACCTCCAGCTCCGGCCCGGCCGCCACCGGTGACGGTGCCCCGGGCGGCGGCACCGGTGGGCCCGCGGACGCGGGAGCGACATCGATGGGCGAGACGGGTCCGCTCATCTGTCAACGGTACGCCGCTTCGTTGCACAGGCAACGGACAGCGGACCTATTCGTCCTGCTCCTCCTCATCCCGGTGGACGGTCTCCGGAAGGAAGGCCGGCAGACAGACCGAGATGTAGTCCGCGCCGTCCGCTCCGCGCGTGCTGTAACGGACCCACTCGCCGGCAGCGGTGTGCACGGCCTGACCAGCCGCAACCTCGATGATCCCGTCGACGTGCTCCACCGTCACCGCGCCGCGCAGGACGACCGTGTATTCGTCGAACTCCGGCCGCTGGCCTGGCTCAGCCCAGCCGCCCGGACTCGACATGTGCGCAATGCTCAGGCCCCGGGTGCCGGTGTTCACCCCGCCCACGTACTCTCGAATGATCTTGGGAAGGTTCCCGGCGGCCTCGACGACGGTCGGCTTCTCGATGAAGGTCGGCATGGGTTGCATCATCGTGCCTGGCTGCCTGCCGGGACGCCGGTGGGACGCAGGAAGCGCCGACGACGGTACGATCGGTCGCGCTCCCCCGATGCCGGCGGGATGCGGGAGGGGTGTCGTGACAACCGAGCCGGTCTTTCCCCTCCAGGTCCGTATGCAGGCCGCGATGATTCCGACACGGCGCGGCGCCACGGATCTCGCGGCGGACGGTGCAGGGTTCAGCGGTATCGAGGCCATCGAGTCGTTGCTCGCCGGGCTGACGTTTCATCACTTCGCCATCGTGGTTGCCGACCTGGATCTCGCCTGCGAGCTCTACACCGTCTCGCTCGGCATCGACTCCTGGCATACGCGGGCGCTGTCCGGGCCCGCTGTGCGCCGCGGCCGGCCCGTCGCACTCGACGGCGCCAGGGTCGCGACTGGCCGGCTCGGCTCCAGCCAGGTCGAGCTGGTCGAACCCGGCCGCCAACCGTGGACGGCGCGGGAGATTCTCGACAGGCGCGGCGAGGGCGTCTTCGCCATTGGTTACCTGGTCGACGACGTCGCGGCCCAGCTACACGCCTCGGTCGCCGCCGGAGCAAGGGTCGAGCAGGTCCGGCCGGATACGCAGCATCCGGTCGGGGCCTATCTGGACGGCGGCTCGGGCCTGCTGGTCGACCTGGTTCAAAGCGGTTCATCCTGGTCCAGCTGACGGCCGGCACGGTCCGCCACTATCCTCGCGGACTTGTGTCGGCGCCCCGATGAATGTCATCATCAGTCCAGAGGCCGCCCGGCACCCCCCGAGCTGGGCGGCCTCACCTGTGCCGCCGCCGCGCCACCGGGCAGAGAATCCCTCCGGGTACGGATCATTTCGCAGGTCCGTGCCGCCGATGGTTCTGCGAAAGCCGGCTGGGCGATCGGCAGGCCGGCCCTGCCGCGTTCCCGACCAGACTTTACCTCGCCGGGAAAGAACCGCCGGCCGGCCAAAACGCCCTCGGTAGGTGGAAAGACGCCACCGACGGACACAGATTGCCGCCATCCGGCGGCGCGGCACCCCGAGCGTGGTCAGGTGGTCAGGTGGTCAGGACGACGATCGTGAGGATGAGCCCGATCACGGTCGTCGCGAGCGCGACGAACGTCGCAATCCTGCCGCGCCCGCTGCCCTTTCGCCAGGCCAGGGCGCCGCAGCCGATCGCGATCAGCCCGGCGAGCGGGAAGAACAGGCCGAGCACGGCGAAGGTGAAGGCGATGATCCACAGTGCCCGAGCACCGGGCAACTCCTCGTCCGGCGCCGCCGGCATGCCGTATTCCTGCTGGGCCAGGCCGTTATCCGGATACGGCACATCTGGGGTGCCGCCGGGACCGGACGGAAAGGTCTCCGGCTGTTCCGGCACCGCCGGCGCCGGGGTGGAGTGCCCTTGACCATCCTCGACCTGCGCTGAAGTCCGCCCACCCGACGCCGTACCCGGCACGCCGGCGGGCGTTCCGGTGGGACGCGGGCCGAAATCGGCGTTGGTCGCGGGGGTCAGCTTGGTCATCACAGACTCCTCGTTTACGAACTGGCCGGGTTTCTCGACGGATCTGCGGTCGGAGACCGGCCCGTGGTCACCGAGCCTGACGCAGATTCCCGCCGGTGTCCCGGATCCTCGCGAAAGGCGCGCCGCGCGCAGGTGTCAGCCGCCCGAAGGCGCCACCGACCGTGATATAGGTCGCCACCGCCCGCGGTCATCTCGATAACCCGACTATCGGCCCCGCTCGGCCAGGTTCTCCTCGACGAAACGCTCCATCCCCGCGACGAAGGCGCGTGCGTCCTCGGCCGGCCAGGCGTCGAGCCTGCGCTGGAACGCACCCGCCAATCGGCCGCGCAACCGCTCGATGGCGGCGTGCCCCTCGTCGGTGACGGTGAGCCGGGTGGCCCGGGCATCGTCCGGATCGGCCGAGCGACGCAGCAGTCCGAGTGCCTCGAGCCGGTCGCTGTGCCGGCTCACCACCGACCGGTCGATGCCGATCTCCGCGCTGAGCTTGCGCGCGGTCGTGGGGCCCGCCCGAGCCAGGCCGTTGAGCACGGGGTAGGTCGCCTCGTCCAGGTTCACGTCGCCCGCGGTCAGCAGGTCCCCGAACAGCCTCATCCGGGTCGGCCGCGCGAGCAGGAGCCCGAGCGCCGCGGCGAGCCTCGCGCCGTCGTCTGATCCCACCGCATAGACCTTACTCTGCGTGCATGGTGCACGAGCCGGCCGGCGTACGACGAACTCCGGCCAACCAGTCGTGACCGGGATGTATCGACCGGAACACAACGGAATTTTTGGGGCAGGTGCCCCGGTCGGGGCGCCCGAGCGGCACTTCGGCAGACTGGGGCACAGGCGCCGCAGCGGACCATCGGGGAGCACGGCGGATGGCCACGACACCTCGCGGATCCGGAGACGACACGTGACGGGCATGCTCACCACCCAGCCGCTCAGCCCGATCGAGCGGATCGACGCCGACCACCGGCGTGTCCCGGTGGAACTCGGCCCGCGCAGCTATGCCGTCGACATCGGCGCCGGCATCCGCCGGACCCTGCCCGACGTCGTGGCCCGCGTCGGTGCAAGGCGGGCCGTCATCGTTTCCGCCCGTCCCCTCGACGCCGTGCCCGACCCGGGCGTGCCGGCGCTGCGGCTACCCGCCCGCGACGGCGAGGCGAACAAGACCCTGGCGAACGTCGAGGCGCTGTGCAGCCGGTTCGCGGACTTCGGGCTGACCCGCTCGGACGTCGTCATCTCCTGCGGCGGCGGGACGACCACCGACGTCGTGGGGCTCGCCGCCGCGCTGTACCACCGCGGCGTCGCCGTCATCCACCTGCCGACCTCGCTGCTCGCCCAGGTCGACGCGAGCGTCGGCGGGAAGACCGCGGTGAACCTGCCCGCCGGCAAGAACCTCGTCGGCGCCTACTGGCAACCCAGCGCCGTCCTCTGCGACACCGACTATCTGGCCACCCTGCCCCGCCGAGAGTGGGTCAACGGCTACGGCGAGATCGCGCGGGCCCACTTCATCGGGGCACCCGGGCTGCTCGGCCGGCCGGTCGCCGAGCAGATCGCGGCAAGTGTGGCGCTCAAGGCCGGGGTCGTCGCCCGCGACGAGCGCGACTCGCACCTGCGCCACATCCTCAACTACGGGCACACCCTGGGGCACGCGCTGGAACGCACCACCGACTACGCGCTACGCCACGGCGAGGGTGTCGCCGTCGGCACCGTGTTCGCCGGCCGGCTCGCCGGGGCGCTCGGCCGGATCGGGCCCGAACGGGTCCGCGAACACCTCGACGTCGTACAGGGCTACGGTCTACCCAGCGCCCTGCCCGTCAGGGTGAAGCCCGCCGAGCTCATCGCCGTGATGCGGCTGGACAAGAAGTCGACGAACACCGGGCTGGCCTTCGTCCTCGACGGCCCGGCGGGGCCGGAGCTCGTGCCCGACGTCGACGAGGACCTGGTGCTGGCGACGCTCGCCGCGATGCCCCGCGGGGACGCGGCGTGACGTCGGCAGTCCCACCGTCGCCGGCCTCCGCGATCATGGCAGAGCCAGCCCAGACCACACGGCCGATCGGCGGCGCCACCCGGCTGTACGCCGTCATCGGCGACCCGGTCGCGCAGGTGCAGGCGCCATCCCTGCTCAACCCGCTGTTCACCCGGCTCGCGATCGACGCCGTCCTCGTCCCGGTGCACGCCCGACCGACGGACTTCGCCACCGTCCTGCACGGGCTCGCGGCCATCGAGAACCTTGACGGCGTCCTCGTCACGATCCCGCACAAGGTCGCCGCCTGCGCCCTGGCCGCCGAGCGCAGCCCCGCCGCGCGGATCAGCGGCAGCGCCAACGTGCTGCGCCCGCTGCCCGGCGGTGGCTGGCTGGCCGACAACTTCGACGGGACCGGCTTCGTCCACGGACTGACCGCCGCAGGCCATCCGGTGCACGGCGCGCGGGTCGCGCTGATGGGGGCCGGCGGAGCCGGCAGCGCGATCGCGGTCGCGCTGCTCGACGCCGGCTGCGGGCCGCTGTCGATCTACGACCCGGACCGGGCGAAGTGCGCGGGCCTGCTCGCCCGGCTGGACGAGCACTGGCCGGGCCGGGCCGTCGCCACACCCGAGCCGGCGCTGAGCGACGCGGACCTGGCGGTGAACGCCACCCCGCTCGGCCTGCGCCCTGGCGACCCGCTGCCCTTGCGGCCCGGCTCGCTGCCAGCGGGCTGCGTCGTCGCCGACATCATCATGAAGCCGCCACGGACCCGGCTGATGGAGGCGGCCAGCGCGCTCGGGCTGCCGGCCCATCCGGGCATCCACATGCTCACCCATCAGCTCGACCTGTACCGGTCGTTCTTCCAACTCAGCCCGGCGGACAACGCCTGACGGGCTCCGGGAGGCTCCTCATGCACACCCTCGCCCCGCCGGTGACGCCAGGCGTCCTGGGCATCGACGTCGGCGGGACCAAGGTCGCCCTGCGCATCGAACCGGCCGACGCCGACGCGCCCGTCCACGCCGACGCTCCGATCGGTGACGGCACGTCCGCCGGCGCCGCAACGCCGGTCGAGGCGACGTTCCGCTGGGTGCCGTCGGCGAGCGCCGGCCGCGACCTCGGCGATCTTGCCACGCACGTCGCCGACCTGCGGGCGAGGTGGACCGGGCCGGTGACCGCGGTCGGCGTCGCGATGCCCGCGACCGTCGATCCGGCCGGGCGGGTGACGACCTGGCCGGGCCGGCCGAGCTGGACGGGACTGGCGCTGGCCGACGCGCTGCGTGACCTCGTACCGGGAGCGGTCGTCGCCTGTGCGGACGACGGCGACCTCGCCGCACTCGCCGAGGCGGACGCGGCCGCCTGCCCGGACCTGGTATACCTCGGCCTCGGCACGGGCGTCGGCGGCGGGATCGTGCTGGACGGGCGGCCCTGCCCACGACCCGGCCGCGGCTCGGCCGAGATCGGACATCTGGTGATCTTCGCGGGTGGCCCGCTGTGCACCTGCGGACGCCAGGGCTGCGTACAGGCCACGGCCAGCGGCCCCGCCACCCTGCGCCGGGCGGCACGCCACCGCGTCGGCGAGGGCGGCGAGCTCGGCGAAGAAGTGACCTTCGCCGAGCTACGTGCGGCCTGGCTCGCGGGGACCGGCTGGGCGGTGCGGGCGGTGCGGGAGAGCGCGCAGGCGGTCGCCGTCGCCGTGGTCGGGCTGACCGAGCTGCTCCACCCGGCGTTGGCGGTGGTCGGGGGCGGATTCGCGGATGGCCTGCCCGGATTCGCGCAGGCCGTCGACGAACGGGCCCGCGAGCTCGGCCGCCCAGGCCATCCGCCCGCGCCGGTGCGAGCCGCGGTGCTCGGCGGTCTGTCGTCCCTGTCGGGCGCGATCCTGCTGGCGCGTCAGGCGTCCTGACGGCGGGTCAGTCGCGCGCGAACCGAACTCCCGGCCCGGTGGGCCGCGGTCGCCAACGTCGGCGATCCAGCCTGCAGATCACCTCGGGTGAGGGGAAGGTCGACCGGCGCCGTAGCGCAGTCGAAGGCCGCCGGCGTCGCCTGGGGGCCGGCGTCGCCGAGCAGCGCCAGCAGCTCCGCGGGACGGTGCAGTACGGCGTCCGGGCGTGCCTTGAGCAGGTCGACGCCGTCCGTCTCGCCCCACAGCGCGGCGACCGCCATGACCCCGGCGGCGCGAGCGCTCTCGATGTCCGCGACCGCGTCGCCGAGCATCATCGCCTCGGCCGGCGCCGTTCCCAGCAGGTCCAGCGCGCGCAGCACGATGTCCGGGGCAGGCTTCGGCCGCGGGATCTCGTCGGATCCGATGACGTGGTCGAACAACGACAGCACGCCGAGCTCGCCGAGCAGGTGGCGGGCCCGCGGGCCGGACTTGCCGGTGGCGACCGCGAGCCCGTGGCCCCGGGCGCGCAGCCGGCGCAGCATCTCCTCCACGCCGTCGAAGAGAACCACCTCGCGGGCGAGCCGGTAGCTCTCCCGCACGAACGGCTCCTCCATCGCCAGCGGCAGGTTCATGATCCGCATGATGTCGGGGAAGTAACGGCCAAGGTGGCGGTTGTACTCCTCGAACGGCGGCTCACCGGGACCGACGACCTCCGCGTAGGCGATCGTGAACGCCTGCCGCATCACGCCGAAACTGTCGACGAGTACGCCGTCGAGATCGAAGATCACTGTCTGCCGATACGTGCCGCCGGCCATCGGCCGACCCCTCAGTTCCGTTCCCACAGGCCCCCCCGGGCTCGACGAGTAGATCAACGATGCTTTGTTCGCGACGTCATCGACCCACGCGGACGAGCTGCGGCGCGGACCTGCGCGAGCGCGCCGATTCGTAGAGGCGCTCGATGGCCGCGATCGTCGGCCGGACCTCGGCGATCGCCCGCCCCCGCGAGGCCGGGTCGGCCAGCATCGCCGGCAGCTCGTCGAGCTGGCGGCGGTACTCGGTCCCGATCGGCTCGTCCGGCAGTGGCACCGCCGTGGTCTGCCCGATCCGGGTCACCGACAGCGACGAGCAGTCCTGCCGGTTCGGTCCGAAGCCGAAGGTGCAGCGCAGCGAGGCGGTTCCGGCGGCCCCCTCGACGTTGATCGCGGTGAGGTCGCGGGCCTCGTGCGAGGCCCAGCTCGCCCGCAGGGACACCGAGGTCCCGTCCCCGGTCACCAGGAAGCCCCGCGCCGTGTCCTCCACATCCCCGCCCCCGGCGGGAGCTTCCTGCTCACCGTGGCGCCAGGACGCCGCCCACGCACCGTCGCTGACGAAGTCGTCGGACGTCGTCCCGACCACCTGCTGAAACTCGACGCTGCCGAGCAGGGGGGTGAGCGTGTCCAGCAGGTGCCAGCCGAGGTCGACCAGCGCGCCACCGCCAGACTGCTCCCGGCGAGTGAACCAACCACCCGCGTCGGGGATGCCGCGGGCACGGATCCAGGCCAGGTCGACGTGGCGGATCGCGCCGAGCCCCGCCGCGACCTCGTAGAGCCGGCTGACGTCGGCTCGGTAACGCGCGGCACTGCCGGCCAGCAGGGTGACGTCGCCGGCCCGTTCGGCCGCGGCCAGCCGGTCCGCCTCCGCGGAACTCAGGCAGACCGGCTTCTCCAGGAAAACCGGGATGCCGGCGGTCAGCAGCAGCTCGGCGATATCGGCGTGCCGGTGGTTGGGCACCGCCACGACGGCAAGGTCGAACCGGTTCGAGTCGAGCTCGGCGACGTCGGCCAGCAGCTCCAGTTCCGGGTACTCGGCGGCCACCGTGGCGCGGGTGGCGGGATCCGGATCGACCGCCGCGGCCACCGCGAACCGGGGGTGCTCGCGCAGCCGCGGCAGCCAGATGGACCGGCCGGCCCAGCCCAGTCCGACGACGGCGACCCGCACCGGCGCAGCCGGCGTCACTGCGCCGCCAGGGTGTCGGCCACGACCGCCGCAACCTCGTGCATCTGCTCCTCGGTACCCAGCAGCGTCCGGTGCTGCAACCAGACGCCGTCGGCGCTCAGCGCCTCGGTGTTGGGGCACCGCTTCGCGATGTCGTCCACGGACTCGTCCGGGGCGCCGGTCTCCCAGAACCCGTTGGATCGGTAGATCGCCCGGAACGCCGCGAAGGCGGGCAGGCCTCGTTCCGCGAGAGCGTCCACGAACGCGTTGCGCCGCTGTTCGCCGAATCCGGGCAGGCGGAACATCGCCATGTAGTGCGGATTGCGGTCGCAACGTTCGTCGCGGCCCTGCGGCACCACGCCGGGAATGGCCGCGAGCGCGTCGGCGAGCACCGGCCACCGCTGTTCGCGGGTGTCGATCTGACCGGCCAGGCGGCCGAGCTGGGCGCGCAGCACGGAAGCTGAGAACTCGTTGAGCCGGAAGTTCGACCCGGAGGTCTGGTGGAAGTATCGGCGGTCGGTCCGGGGCCGCCCGCAGCTGTGCCGCAAAAACGCGGCCTCGTACAGCTCCGAGTCCGGGAAGGTGACCGCACCGCCCTCGCCCGCGGTCATCAGCTTGCCGTTCTGGAAGCTGAACGCCGCCACCGAGCCGAGCTCGCCGACCTTTCGCCCCTCCCACTGGGCACCGTGCGCGTGCGCGGCGTCCTGGATTAGCGGGACGCCGGTGTCGGCGGACAGCTTCGCCAGGGCGTCCATGTCAGATACCTGACCGGCCATGTGCACCGGCATGATCGCCTTGGTGCGGGAGGTGACCGCGGCGGCCGCCGCCGCGGGATCGATGCAGTACGTGTCCAGGTCGACGTCGACCGGCACCGCGACCGCGCCGAGGCGCTGCGCAGCCTGAGAGGAGGAGATGAACGTGAAGGCCGGGACGATGACCTCGGTACCCGGACCCACGCCCAGCACCTGCAGGGCAAGCTCGAGGGCGTGCGTTCCATTGGTGACGGCGAGTGTGTAGTCCGCACCGTGATAGTCGCCGAATTCCCGCTCGAAGCTGTCGACCTCACTGCCGCCCATGCGCCACCACTGGCCCTGCTCCAAGGCCCGGATCAGTCCGTTGCGCTCCTCGTCGGAGTACTGCGGCCAAGCCGGCAACTCCGGTGCGCGTCGCACTACACCGTTCATGGTCCCCACCCTATTCTTACGTGACGATAAGGTTCGCGCAAGGATCCCGGCCCGTCGACGGTTCATTACCGCGAGCTGCCTGAAGAATCTATGCGAGAGGTGCGCGACGGACGGTACCTCAACGCCCCGAGTCGCCCGCTGTCCCCCGCGATTGGACTACGCAACAGACAACACTCGAACAATCAATACACTATTTTAACACTATCCAAGCACTCTGTCGGACCATTCGCGAGCCCATACGACCCAGCTAGACCGCTCCAAAGCTGCGATATCGTCCACAAGACACCGGCCGGTCGGGCCGGTCGGCACGAGGTATCAGCACGAGCGATGATGAGGTCTGGTGAGCACGCTTCTTCTGGTGAACGGTCCGAACCTGGGCATACTCGGTCGGCGGCAGCCCGAGGTGTACGGCACGGCCACGCTGGCCGACATTGAATCCACCGTGACCGCCCGGATCGCCGATCGCGGCTGGAAACTGGTCTCGGTCCAACGGGAATCCGAAGGCGAGTTGATCCACGCGATTCAGGATAACTACGACTCGGTCGGCGCAATCGTCAACCCCGGGGCGCTCATGATGTACGGATGGAGCCTGCGGGACGCACTCGCCAACTACCCGAACCCGTGGATCGAGGTACACCTGTCGAACGTCTGGGCGCGGGAATCCTTTAGGCACGAGTCGATTCTTTCGGCATTGGCCCGCGGGGTCGTCGTCGGCCTCGGCCCGCTGGGGTACGAGCTCGCCGCCCAGGCACTGCTCGATCTGGTGCCCGCCGCCTCCGACTGAACGGCCGGGCATCAGCCGTCAGTCCGCGGCCAGTGCCCGGACGGCCGCGTCGGCGACGGCCGGGGCCAGGCGCGGATGGTCAACCGGTGGCAGCAGCCCGCCGGGCGGGGTCAGGTCGACCAGCGCCTGGATGGCGGCCAGCCGCGCCGCCACGCTGATCGGCCGGTGCGTCCGTACCGCGGCGCGCAACAGGCCGGGCAGGGCGTGCAGCGGGCGCGGTCCGGAGGTGGCCGACGCCAACGGCGGGGGCATCTCCGGTCTGGTCCGCAGCACGGGCACCTGCTCCGGCGGCGAGGCCAGGCCGATGAGGTCGACGAGAAGATCCAGGTGGGCCGCGAGCCGGTGCAGCGGCGCAATTCCGTACTCGAGCGGGTCGTAGAGGGTGAGATCCCGGATCCCGGCGGCGAGGAGCAGGCCGGCGAGGTCACCGCCCCGGCCCGGGTCGACGACGGCGACCCGGGCCGACTGCGGCCGCAGCCCCCGGCCGCGCAGATGGTTCAGGACGGCGGCGGTGGCTGCGACGGCGAGGCCGTCGTTGACGGTGTCGAGCAATGGCGTGGCGCCGGGCCGGGGCACTGCGCGGACCGCGTCGATGTGGCTGACGTGCGTGTGGACCAGCACCATGGCGGCGAACCCGGGCGCGAGCATGCCGATCGCCCGGCCGAGCTCGGCGGCGTCGCGCGCAGCGATGGGCATCGGAATGACGTCGAGACCCGTCGCCCGGTGCAGGTGGACCGCCTGGGACTCCACCGCCGGCAGGGCCGCCTCGGCGGTGAGCGGCTCGAAGTCGAGCACGGCGCTGGCGTCGGAGAGCAGCGCCACCCGGCGGGGCCGCCCGGTGAACAGGTCGGTGTGGGTCGGGTGGGTGGCCAGATGGCGGATGACGCGGCGGTCCGCGTCCGCGTCGAGCAGGGCGAGATCGTGCCCCGTGGTCACCGAGGCGCACAGGGACTGGGTGAGCTTGCCCGTCGACGCGACGACGAAGACCGGGTCCTCGGTATGGAGCAGGTCGGCGCCGAGGCGGCTGCGCAGGGCCTGCAGCAGCCACGCCAGCGTCGGGCCGCTGTCCGCGTCGAGCGTGATCCGGCGGCCCACCGGGTCCGGCTCGTCGGCATAACAGGTGATCGTGCCGGGACCGGTGGCGATGACCGCGTCGATGTCGGCGCGCGACCCGCGCGGCACCCGGACGGTGACGCTGTATGCCGGATTGGCCGCCGCCGCCTGCCCGGACCCGCCGGGTTCACCCAGGCCTGGGGCGTTCACGCCGCCCCGCCGACGCGGCCATGACCATCGTCGCGCCGCGGTACCCGCCTCGTCACGAGCCACTCTCCATGATCGTCGCACCCGGGACGGAGCCGCTGGGACTGGTCCGGTCCGGCGACGCGGAAACGCCGCGCCATCGCTGGGGCCGCCGCCGATCCGGCGAAGCTCCGAGGTCTGAAGAGAGCGGATTGCGCATACTTCCGACCCTTGGTCGATTTTTCCACCGGGCGTTCCGATCCTGACCCGAGTGGTGGCGGACACGCCACCCGTATGAGCACGTCCCGGCCGCCGGCCAGGCCGGGCGGGCCCGCCTACCGGGGCCCGCGCCACGCGCTCCGAGCTGGTCAGGGCGATCTGATCACCCAGGTAGGTCGCCCCAAGGGGGCCCACCGCACAGTGGTCTCGCAGTAAAGCCCCTGCGCCGCAGGGAATTGTGCCCCAGGTAGGAATCGGACCTACGGCCTACCGCTTAGGAGGCGGTCGCTCTATCCACTGAGCTACTGGGGCGGAGTGGCCTCGGATGACCCCGTGGGGTGATCGTACGGCCGCTGGACGGGACGGCGACGGATGGCGACACCTTCACGACTGCGCCGTCACCGACACCGATCGGCGGTCTACGGCCACCGCGGCGAAGCCGGGCCGGCGCGATCCCTGATCCCGACCGCCGAGAGTCGTCCCGTCAACCGAACTGCTGGGCCATCTCGACGAGCTCCTTGCACTTCGGGCAGATCGGGAAGCGCGAGGGGTCCCGGACGGGTTCGAACTTGTAGCCGCAAAGCGCGGTGACCCGACCGCCCTCGATGGACGCGCGGACGATCTCCTCCCGGCGGGCGTAGTGGGAGTGGTCGTCACCCTCGTCCGTATGGGTGTCCGACGTCTCAGGTGCGATCTGAGTCGTGCTCATGATGCTGATTCTAGTGCGCCGGTCGGCAGTGTCCCGGGGGGGTGAGCCCCCGTCCGGGATCGATCTGCCGGCGGGGCATTCGCGCGGTATGCGGCCGGGGCAAGCCCGCGCGCGAGGCCGCCCGGGGACACGGCGTACATGGGACGCATGGCCCTTGCGACCTGTGGACAGGGCGTACTCTGAACAGGACGAAGGAGACCGGTGACTGGACTGATCGACAGTACCGAGATGTACCTCCGCACCCTGTATGAACTGAGGGAAGAGGGCATCCCACCGCTACGTGCACGTCTGGTGGAGCGGTTGCACGTCAGCGCGCCTGCCGCCAGCGAGTCGACCGCTCGCATGGCCAACGAGGGACTGGTCTCCCTCGCCGACGACCGGACCGTCCAGTTCACCGAGAAGGGCCTGCTGCGGGCTACTGCTGTCATGCGCAAGCACCGGCTGGCCGAGCTGCTGCTCACCAAGGTCATCGGGTTGGACTGGGCCCTGGTGCACAACGAGGCATGCCGCTGGGAGCACGTGATCTCCGACGAGGTCGAGGCCCGACTCACCGTCCTGCTCGGCGATCCGAAGCGCTGTCCGTTCGGCAACGAGATTCCAGCCGCCCAGCGCGGCGATGCGCCGCGGCCCACCGTCGCTCCCATGAGCCTGCTGGCCTCCGCCGACCGGGCCGCCGCAGATGGTGGCCAGCCGGTGACGGTGAGCTGGATCTCCGAGCGGCTGCAGACCGACGAGAGCGCCATGCGCCGGCTGCAGGACGCCGCGATCGTGCCGGGCGCCCAGATCATGCCGGGTTCCCGCGGCGATCTGATCCACATCATCTCCCCTAACGGTCAGAGCGACGCGGAGATCAGTCGCAGCACGGCGGCTCTCGTCTACGTGGACCACTGACCCCGCTGCGCCCTCGCGGTTCCTCTCGCCGGCCACCGATCCCCCGTCGGTGGCCGGCGGTCAGGCTCCCGGCCGGATGCCTCCCTGGAAGCTCGACCACCAGACGCTCTCCACCCGGACCACCTCGCCGGTGCGGGGAGCGTTAATCATCTTCCCGTTCCCCACGTAGAGCCCGACGTGATCGAGATCCGGGTGAAAGAACACGAGATCCCCGGGGATCAGGGCGGCACGGCCCACTCGACGCCCCTCCTCCCACTGTGATCCGGTGTAGTGGCTGAGCGCGACGCCCGCCTTTCCCCAGACCCACTGGGTCAGCCCGGAGCAGTCGAAGGTTCCCGGCCCCTCCGCCCCCAACACGTAGGGCTTTCCGAGCTGGGCGTATGCCTCCCGCACCGCGGTCGCCGCACCGCCACCACCGCTCACCGCCGCGGCCGGAGCCGCGGTGACCGGAGCCGCGGCGAAGGCCCGGCCAGCTGCCGCCGCCACCCCGGACTCCTGCCGGTAGCGGGCTTGCTCAGCCGCCGCCTGCCGGGCCGTCTGGGCCGCCGCCGCTGCCGCCGCCGCCTGCCGGGCCCGCTGGGCGGCCATCTGCCGTGCCCTGGCCTGCCGTTCCAACTCGGCGTAGCGCGACTCCAGCCGCTGCAACAGGCCACGCTGCTCGTCGGCCGCCGCCTCGATGGTCCGCTTGCGCGCGGCGAGATCCGCCACGATCTTCTTCTTGTCGACGAGGGCCTCGTCGGCGCTACGCCGGGCCTCGGTGAGGTCGAGGCGAGCCAGCCGCAGGCCGGTGCCCACCACCCGCTGCCGGCGGGCCAGGGCGTCGACTGCGCCCGCCCGGTCGAGGGCACGACGCGGATCGCCGGTCAGCAGCACAGACAGCTGCGTGAAGCCACCCGCGCGGTCCGCCGACACGGCTAGGCCCCGGTGCTGGTCCGCGGCCTCGCGAACCGCCTGGTCCGCTCGGTCGACTCGGGCGGCGGCAGCGGTCGCGGCCCGCTCGGCCTCGGCGAGCCGGATCCGTCCGGCGTTGAAAGCCTCGGCGGCGCTCGCCGCTCGGCGAGCCGATTCATCGAGCTTTGAACGAGTATGCCCGATCTCATCCTGAACGTCGACGAGACTCTGCGACTCCGGCCGACTCGCCGCCGGGGCCTGCGCCGCCCAGGCGGGGCCGGCGGCCGTCGCCGGCCCGGCGAAAAGAATACCAGCCAGGCCGAGGACAATGAGGCCGGTGACTTTCGGACCTGCGACGTTGGCGCGGGCTGCTGTACCTGCTGCGACTTTCGGGCTGCCGGGGCACGAGTTCGGCAGCCCCGGTCGTTGTCGGGGGATGGGCAGGACGGGCTCGGCGAATCTGCCGAGGTCAATACGGCCAATCTTGTCAATGGGTACGCGCCGGCCGACAGCGCTGGGGTGGCGGGTCTCGGGGTCCGGTTCGCCGACGCTATGCCAGCCCTCCGCGGGGACACTGCTCACACCGCCGGACGGTAACTGTACGCAGTTATACAGTCACGGAAGCACGCCGAATCGGTCGGAGAGTCTCCGCACGCCCACCGCTAGGCGACCGAAACGGGCCACCTGCTGCCCAATTTAGCGATTTCACACGTCAGAAACAGCTAAGACACAGGTCGGGAACAGGTCTTATCGACTCTTCGGACCCGAGGAACCGGGACGAGCGCAGCGTGGCCGGGGACCGGGTGAGCGCAGTCCGCGCAACGCGCGGGGGGATGACAGGAGAGACATGGTCAAAATGGATACGGGCGATACCGCATGGATGCTCATCAGTTCCGCGATCGTGCTGTTTATGACGCCCGGACTGGCGTTCTTCTACGGCGGCATGGTCCGGGCGAAGAATGTCCTTGGCATGATCATGCAGAACTTCTTCTGCATCGGCATCGTCACGCTGGTCTGGTCGGTTGTGGGCTTCAGCGTCGCCTTCGGTCCGGGCAACGGCTTCTGGGGCGGATTCCACTTCTTCGCACTGCAGGACCTGTCCGGTAGTGACGGTAATATTCCGTATGTCGTGTTCGTGGCCTTCCAGCTCATGTTCGCGATCATCACTCCCGCACTCATCACCGGTTCCGTTGCCGACCGCATGAAGTTCAGTGCCTTCGTGGTCTTCGTGCCGCTGTGGTCGGTGCTCGTCTACTCGCCGATCGCGCACTGGGTGTGGGCGACCAACGGCTGGCTGTTCAAGCGTGGCGCGATGGACTTCGCGGGTGGCACGGTCGTCCACGCCAACGCCGGTATCGCCGCCATCGTGCTGGCCCTGGTGCTCGGCAGGCGGGCCGGTTGGCCGGGCGGGGACTTTCGTCCGCACAACGTGCCGTTCGTCCTGCTCGGCACCGGCATCCTGTGGGTCGGCTGGTTCGGGTTCAACGCCGGCTCGGCGCTGGGCGCGAACAAGGTCGCCGGGTACGCGCTGCTCAACACCCAGATCGCGACGGGCGTCGCGATCCTCGGCTGGCTCGCCATCGAGAAGCTCCGGGATGGCAAGGCCACCACGCTGGGTGCCGCGTCCGGTGCGGTCGCCGGTCTGGTGGCCATCACCCCGGCCTGTGGTTTCGTCTCTCCGATGGGTTCCATCGCAGTCGGCGGGATCGCCGGCGTCGTCTGCGCCCTGGCCACCTCCATCAAGGGCAAGGTCGGCATCGACGACTCGCTCGACGTCGGTGCGGTCCACCTCATCGGCGGTGTGCTCGGCGCCCTGCTCACCGGCTTCTTCGCCACCGTGGACACCAACTCGGCGGCCCACGACGGCATCTTCTACGGCGGTCCGTGGAGTGTCCTCGGTGAGCAGGCCCTGGCCGTCGGCGCGACGCTCGGCTACTCGGGCGTCGTGACGGCGATCATCGCGCTTGCGATCAAGTACACGATCGGGCTGCGGATGAGCGACGAGGACCAGATCACCGGCATGGACGAGGCGCTGCACGGCGAGACGGCCTACCGGTTCACGTCCATCGGTGGGGGCGGCTCGCGGACCACCAGCGTCACCCCCGTCAAGGTGCCTGAGGAGGTCCAGGCATGACCAAGCTGGTCACCGCCATCATCAAGCCCTTCAAGGTCGACGACGTGAAGGCGGCGCTGGAAAACCTGGGCGTGCATGGCCTGACGATCTCCGAGGTCCAGGGCTACGGCCGGCAGAAGGGCCACACGGAGGTCTATCGCGGCGCGGAGTATAAGATCGACTTCGTCCCAAAGATCAAGATCGAGGTCGTCGTGGCCGACGAGACCGCCGACGACCTGGTCGCCGCGATCACGACGGCCGCCCAGACCGGCAAGATCGGCGACGGCAAGGTCTGGGTCGTCCCGGTCGACTCCGTGGTCCGGGTGCGCACCGGCGAGCGGGGCGCCGACGCGATCTAGGATCGAGTCACGACTCCTGCGCCCGGCACCGCTCGCACATCACCCGGAATCCGCACCATGCAGGTAACACCGGGGTCGGGGACGCTCCGGGCATCGGCCCGGGCGTTCCTCTCCTCACCCCGATCACATGAGGCGGCACCGCGCGATCATCGACGCGGTGCCGCGCCATGTGCCGGCTCGGCCGACGCGAGCCGGGTGGCGTCGAAGCGGCCAGAGCCAGAGGAGGACAGCCATGAAAGACCGGCTGGCATGAGGGACCGTCTGGCATGAAGGACCGTCTGGAGATCCTCAGGGGACGCGCCGCGCAGCTGCCGCCGGCGACCGGGCCGCAGCTGCGCCGCCTGCTCACCGACCTCGCCGACGAGGCGCTCACCGACCTGTTCAGCGATCCCGGCCCCGGCCTCGCCCTCGTCGCCGTCGGCGGCTACGGCCGGGGGGAGCCGGCGTTCGGCAGCGACCTCGACCTGGTCCTTCTCCACAACGGAGCCCATCCGAACATCGTCACCGTCGCCGACGCGATCTGGTATCCGCTGTGGGACGCCGGCGTCGGCCTCGACCACAGTGTGCGCACCGTCGACGAGGCGATCACCGTGGCGGACGACGATCTGAAGGCCGCGCTCGGCCTGCTCGACACCCGCCATGTCGCCGGCGACACGGCCCTGACCGCCGAGCTCTCCCGCCGCGCCCGCACCCGCTGGCGCACCCGCGCCCCGAAACGGCTGCCCGACCTCGCCGCCGCCGTGGCCGAGCGGGCCGCCCGCCTCGGCGAGGTGGCCTTCCTGCTCGAACCGGACCTCAAGGAGTCCCGCGGCGGGCTGCGCGACGTGCACGCCCTGCACGCCCTCGCCGCGGCCTGGGTCGCGGAGGTCCCCTCCGACCGGGTGCTGGCCGCCGCCGGGGTGCTGCTCGACGCCCGCGGCGAGATCCGCCGCCTGGCCGCCGGCCGCCCGCAGGACCGGCTGCTGCTGCAGGACGGCACGGCGGTGGCCAGCGCGCTCGGCTACCCCGACTCGATGGCCCTCGCCCACGCCGTCGCCGACGCCGGCCGGACGATCTCCTGGGCCTGGGACGCGACCTGGTATCGCACCGCCGCCGGGCTGCGCAACACCTCCCGCTGGCGCGGCCAGCGTCCCGTTCGCCGTCCCCTGGACGAGGGGGTGATCGACCAGGGCGGCGAGATCCAGCTCGCCCTCGACGTCGAACCGGCGAAGGACCCCGTCCTCGTCCTGCGCGTCGCCGCGGCCGCCGCCCGCACCGGGCTGCCGCTGGGCCGCTACGCCGTCGACCGGCTCGCCGCAGAGGCGCCGCCGATGCCGCAGCCGTGGCCGCCCGCCGCACGCGACGCGCTCGTCGCCCTGCTCGCCACCGGCAAGGCCGCCGTCGGCGTGCTCGAGTCCCTCGACCAGGTCGGCCTGCTGGTGCGGCTGCTGCCCGAGTGGGCCGCCGTGCGCAGCCGCCCGCAGCGCAACCCCTACCACCGGTACACCGTCGACCGGCACCTCATGGAGGCCGCGGCCCACGCCGCCGCGTTCACCCGCGACGTGGACCGCCCCGACCTGCTGCTGCTCGGCGCGCTGCTGCACGACATCGGCAAGGGCTTCCCCGGCGACCACACCGACGCCGGCATCGAACAGATCCGGCTGATCGGCCCCCGCCTCGGCCTGCCCGCCGAGGACGTCGACGTGCTCGTCGCGATGGTCCGCCACCATCTGCTGCTCGGCGAGACGGCCACCCGGCGCGACATCGACGATCTCGCGACCATCCAGGCCGTCGCCACCGCCGCCGGCAGCGACCGGATTCTCACCCTGCTGCACCGCCTGACCGAGGCCGATTCCCGGGCCACCGGGCCGACCGCGTGGAACACCTGGAAGGCGCGTCTGATCAACGACCTGGTCGAGCGGTCCAGGGCGCTGCTCGGCGGTGAGCGGATGCCCTGCCCGCCGCGGCTGGACGACCGCCAGCGCGGCCTGCTCGCCCTCCCGGGGGAGCACATCGTCCAGGTCAACCCGCTACCCGACGAGGGGATGTACGAGATCGTCGTGGTGAGCGCCGACCAGGTCGGGCTGCTCGCCGTCACCGCCGGTGTCCTCGCGCTCAACCGGCTCGACATCCGGCGGGCCTCGGCCCGCAGCGCCGACGGGCGCGCCCTGCTGCAGGCCGCGGTCGCCGCCCCGCACGGCCGGGTGCCGGAGGAGGCGAAGCTGCTCGCGGACCTGCGGGCCGCCCTCGCCGGCACCCTCGACCTCGCCGCGCGGCTCGCGGCCCGGGAACGTGACTACTCCGGCGCGAAGCAGTGGACCACTCCGGGCCCACCACAGGTCATCTTCGACGACGACCTGGGCTCGACCACCGTCCTCGAGGTGCGCGCGCCCGACCGGGCCGGCGTGCTGTTCCGGATCGTGCGGGCCCTGTCCGGGCTGGGGCTCGACGTCGCCACCGCCATCGTCGCCACCCTCGGACTCGATGTGGTCGACGCCTTCTACGTCCAGGAGGCCGACGGCCAGCCGGTGGCCGATGACGGCCGCCGCCGCGAGATCGCTGGCGCGGTCCTCGCCGCGCTGGGGGCCGAGGATCTGCCCGGCCAGACCGGGCCCACCGGCCAGACCGGGCCGACGCCGGCCACGCCCGTCTCGATCTGAACCGCAGCCCACCCATCGGGGCTGTGGTCCATCCCCCCACCCCGTCCGGTACCCGGGCCGTTGGCATGCTCAGGGGAGACGCTATGATGGGCAAGCACGTTGGGAGGCTTCGCCTAGTCCGGTCTATGGCGCCGCACTGCTAATGCGGTTGGGGGCTTCAACCCCCTCCCGGGTTCAAATCCCGGAGCCTCCGCCCCTCGTCCGCGCGGCCAGCCTTTCAGGTTGGCCCGCCGGCCAGCAGGAACACCAGCCCTCTTGATTGTCCTCGCCTCCTCGCCAGGTCTGGTACTCAGACGGTCCCCAGAACGGGCCGCGTGCGGGATCCGTTTCGGCCGCCTTCTGCCCCGAGGAACGCAACAGATGCGCGCACAGGCCCCCAGTGATCGACGGCGTGGAGTGGCCAAGGCGCTTGAACACGATCACGATGTCGACCCCTTCAGCTAGCTGGATCGACGCCGACGAGTGGCGAAAGTCATGCAGCCTCCGGCGCGACAGCAGCGATCGGCCCAGCTCACAGCCGACGCCGACATCAACCGGTAGCGGTCTGTCGAGGTGCAGTCGGGCCCGCTTCCCGCGCATCCCGGTGACCGAGGAGACGGTGACCTCGCCAACCGGCTCACGGTCCACGTAGCGCGTCCACGTCCCGATCGGCTCCCGGGTACCCGCTCCCCTACGACCACCTCGACGTCTCCGGCTGCCGCAGGCTCCCGGATCGCCGCGCACAGACCAGCCCGCCAGGCGATCCGCTGCATCCGCCGGGTGACGTACTGCGGATCACGATGCCGGCCGGACGGGTGGGTGAACATCAGGTCCTTGAGTCGGACCGGCTTTCCGTGCTCGTCGGGCAAGGTCCCCTTGTCCCACCCGGGGCCGGCCGTCGCACGCTCTTCATCCTGGCGGAGCCTGTGCGCCAGGATGAAGAGCCGAGCGAGGAACGCGCCGACCTCCTCGGCTTCCCACGGCTCGACTTCCGGCGCCGAGTACTCGGGCAGCTCCACCCCGATCGCAAGGTTGAACTCGATCGTCCGTTGCTTGAGCGCATCGCCGAGCGCGGTTTTCAGCATCTGGTAGACATCGGCGATCGTCGCGGGCCCGATCGGTCGTTCGCGGTCCGCGGCGTTCACCGCGGCCCGCTTCAGCGCCGCGTCGATGTGCTCGGCCCGCAGCGCGACCAGCGGCATCTCCCCGAGCGTGGGAACGAGGTGCAGCCGGATGAACCGCTCATAGCAGTTGCGGGTCGTCGGCCGAAGCCGGTCCTTCCGGCCGTGCCAGTCGAGTAGGTAGGCACTGACTGTCAGCCCGCCCATCGCTTGCTCCCCGTTGAATTTCCTCGGCCAGGCGGTCGACAAGCTAACACGTGATCCGGTCACGTAGCGTACGAATCGGTCCCCAGAAAAAACCCCCGGCACGGCCTACGAGTCGCTACTCAGCAAACTTGCCGGGGCCCTTGAGGCTTATGCGGAAGTCTGGTTTCACTTCAGAATAAAACGGGATGCGCCCAAGTTGAAAGACAACAGCCCCTACCCCACACTGGAAGATTATCTGCGAAAACAATCTTCGGGGGGAGAGGCCGTTGCAACGCAACCATACCACCGGTCTGGACGACATCCAGTTCGACGATCTGGCCGCGATGATCGGCGAACGTCTTGTGTGGGACGCACCCATCGGACGACCGAAATCGCTCACACTCGAACAGGCCGTCAAGGCAACCCTGATCTACTTCAAGAACAACGTGACCGAAGACGTCATCGCAGAGCTGATGTTCGTCGACCAGACGACCATCTCCCGCACGATCGCCAGGATCGAGGCCGTGATCACCGACGTGCTCGCGGACTGGGTCCCCACCCTCGACGAGGCACTCCACGGGACGACCGCCGTGGTGGACGGGTCCCTGCTGCCCTGCTGGTCCTGGAGATCCCGCCCGGAGCTGCGCTCGGGCAAGCACCACACGACCGGGCACAACCACCAGTTCGTCTCCACCCTCGGCGGCCGGCCGGCTGGTCCACGTCTCCGATCCGCTGCCCGGCTCCCTCCACGACAGCAACGCCGTAGAAAAGTCCGGCGTCCTCGACATCCCCGACCCGGGCAACACCCTCGGCGACAAGGGCTACCCCGGCACCGGGATCACCGTCCCATCCCGCAAGCCGCCCGGCGGCAGACTCCCCAAAGAACAGGCCACCCTCAACAAGGAAATCAACTCCCTCCGGTCCGTCATCGAAAGGGCCATCGCCAACTTCAAGATCTGGCGAGCAGTACACACCGACTACCGGCGCCCCTCTCCACCTACCCGACAGCATTCTCCGCGATCCGAGCACTCTATTTCTATTCCATGAGTTCTGCATAAGCCTCCACGACTGCACCACCATGGTCGCCGGTGCCGTGCTCGGCCTGCTGGCGGGTCTCCTCACAGCGCGACGGCCGCGCCAGGGGCGGCGCACGCTGGGTGCGCTCGCGGGGGTCTTCGCGGGGGCGTCGGTCCCGGCGATTCTGTTCGGTATCTCCCCGGCCGTCCTGCTCGTCCTCAGCGGAGCAGCCGGAGCGGTCATGGGCGCCGGCCGGACTGGGACCGTCGTACGCCCCATCAGCCGGGAGCACCGCGCTCCGGTCGTCGTTGCCGGCGAGGCAGGTGGTCCGCCTGGTGCGCCGGCTGCAGCTGGGTACATTCGCGCACGGCCTGGTCGGGCTGGCGGCCGCGATCGCGGCGTCCGACGGGCAGCAGGAACGATACGCGGAGGAGTTCGAGGCGACGCTCCTGGAGGTCGACGGCCGGTTGCGGCGTACCAGGAGGTTGTGGTGCGGGCTGACGATCCTGGCCGCCGCTGCGCTGCTGCGCGCCGAGCTCGCCAGGGAGAAGGCCGAACATCGGCCCTGAGCGCTATGAACGCTGCCATGTCGATGACGTACTTCCCGCGGACGCCGCCGGCTTCGAGTCTTCGGTGAGCCTGCGCGATGTCGGTCATCGGGAAGGCTGTGTCGATCACAGGTCGGATGCTTCCCGCCTCGATGGACTGGGCGAGTTCGGCGATCCGGTCGGCTGACGGGTTGTTGCTGAAGAGTGTGACTCGCCGGAGCGAGGCGGCGGCCCGCAGCCCGGTGCTGGTCATGGACGTGATGATGCGGTCCGGGTCGAAGGCGAGTGCGATCATGTGTCCCCGCCGAGCTCTTTGACCCAGTCGAGATTGCGGGCCCCGGCGAGGGCGGTGACGTGGGCGCCAAGGGCTTTGCTCTCGGCGCCGACCGCCAAGCCCAGCCCTCCACCACCCAGGGGTGGTGCGGATCAGAGGTGGCGTCGGATCCCGTTGAGACACGCCCCCTCAGGCATCATGCAACGGTGAGTGTCAGGGCCCGCGGACAGATCACCGGACGCGGGCCGTACCTCGCAATCGTCGTGCCCGTACTCCTCGGCATTCTGCTCATGCATGGGGGCCTGTCCGCCCACGTCGACCGCAACGGCCACCCGGGCGAACTCCGTGGCTCTGACAGGCCGCTGGTCGCCGCGGGGAGCCCGCCGGGTGCGCCGCACGGCGGAGCAGCGCACCAGCGGGCCGCCCCCGGGCACCCGGCCGGTCTCGAGGGCGCGCCTGTGGCTCCGGTTCCCGATCCGGCCGCGAGTCACGGCGGGCACGTCGGCCAGCTGTGCCTGGCATTCCTTCGGGTGGTGGGCATCCTGCTCGCCGCCCTGTTGCTTGCCCACGCCGTCCGGGTGGCCGGCGGCGCACGCACCCGTTCACGCCCAGCGCCCTGCCGCCCCGGACGGTCACCCCCCGGGGGGCTACCTCGCCCCCGTGCGCCCTCACTCGCCCGCCTCTGCGTGCTCCGCGTGTAGACCGACCGGCTCAGCCGGCGTGCGTCCTCGACGACTCCCGCCCGGCGGCCCGACATGCGGATCCGCACGCATCCGGAGGACGAGGGACTTCAGCATGAGACGACTCATCCTGCTTATCTCGGCGCTTTTCGCCGCGGTCACCGTCAGCGCCTGCGGCAGCGGGGGCAGCAGCGCCACACCCACCACTGCCACGACCACCAAAGACAGCCACAACGCGGCCGACATCACTTTTGCCCAGAAGATGATCCCGCATCATCGACAGGCCATCGAGATGGCCGAACTGGCCCCGTCCCGCGCTCAGAACCCGCAGGTCAGTTCCCTCGCACAGCAGATCCGAGCCGCACAGGCGCCGGAAATCGCAACCATGGCGGGTTGGCTCACCGACTGGGGGCAGCCCACCGCTCCCCCGGCCGACACGGATGTTTCCGGCCACGGCTCGGCTGACCACAGCATGGGTAGTGGTGGTATGGGTAGTGGTGGTATGGGCGACGGCGGTGTGGGCGATGACGGCATGGCCGATCACGGAACAGAAACCGTGGCACCGCACGCCTCGATGGAGGGAATGATGTCCAGTGCGGACATGACCGCCCTGAGGAACGCGACCGGACCGGCCTTCGACGAGATGTTTCTCGCCATGATGATCGAACATCACCAGGGCGCCGTCACCATGGCGAAGACCGAGATCCGTGACGGCCTCCACACGCCGGCAAAACAGCTTGCCGAGAACATTCGACGCACGCAGACGGCCGAGATCAGCAGTATGCAGGACCTGCTCACCAAGATCTGACCGGTCCTGTGCAAGGACGGGATGGTGGCTGCGACAGCGGCCACCATCCCGTCGCACCGAGGCCAACCGGTTCCCGCCGAGCCTGCGCCGCGCCGGGGCGCGCCGACACGCCGGTACATTCACTACCCCTGCGCACTCGATTCCCTCGCCACCACCTTTCACGGCACACCGTTCAACAAAACGGAATCCACTCGTCGGTGACCGTCCGAGGATCGGAAAGGCACCGCCGCGGCAGCCCTGCCCGGCACGGGAGAGACCCGGCCGGAGCGGTCCCACGGCACATCTCCCGCGCCGTGCGGGTCGAGGACGCGCCCTGCGCCAAACCGACGCCACGGTGCGGCAGCCGGAAGGATTCCAGCTCCGTGCCCACCGACGACGTCGCGGCGGCCGTGTTCGACTCCCTCCCCTCTCTCATCGCGGTGCTCGGACCGGACGGGACGGTGACCCGGCTCAACGAGGCGTGGCGCCGCAGCGCCGCGACCGGGGTGGCTCTGCTCCCCGTCCGACCCGGCATGAGCTGGTTGGCGGCGTGCGACCACGCGGCGCAGGCCGCAGCACTGTCGGCCGGGGCCGAGGTGAACCAGGCCCGTTCCTCGCCCTCCGGCCAGACCGGGGCCACCGTGTTCGATCCGGTCACGCCGATCCGGACGCTGGCGTTCCTCTCGCGACAGCTGATCGACCGGCGGCGGACCCGGGCCCGCATCGAGCTGCCGCAACCGGCGCTGCGCGGTCACCGCTGGCTCGACGTCCGCCTGAGCACCCTCATCCGCGGCGACGGGCTGATCGTCGTCGTCGATGACGTCAGTGAACGGCGCCATCGCGAAGAGGATCTCCGCCGTCAGGCCTCGACGGATCCGATCACCGGGCTGGCGAACCGGACGGCGTTGGGAACCCTGCTCGCGGCCAGACTCACCCCCAGCGGACCAGGCGCGTCGGACGCCACCAGAGCACGGGGCATGAACGCAGCCTCATCCGCGCTGCCACCTCCTTCCCCGGAACGGGCCGGGACCGCCGTTCTCTTCCTGGACCTGGATGCATTTCGTCGAATCAACAACTCCTTCGGATATCTGACCGGTGATGCCGCTCTGCATGCCGTCGCCCGACGCTTTTCGAGCGTACTCGGCCCCACCGACATCATCGGGCGATGGGACGGCGACGAGTTTGTCGTGCTTGCCGGCTCCGGGGATGCGCCGAATGTCGCAGACCTTGCCGAACGGCTGGCAGCGGCCCTCGACGAACCGCTCGACGTGCACGGCCACCGAATCCGACTGTCGGTCAGCGTGGGGGTCGCCCTCGTGGGCACGACTCCATCCCACTCCGGCGACAACCATCCTGAGCAGCGCGAACAGGGGCGTCAGCCGGGAACTCGGGGGGCCGCTGGTGCCCCGAGCGAGGACGGAGACGCTCTGGTCGCAAGGGCCGGAGCGGAAGTGACCCGGGCCCGTTCCAGGCTGCGGGCCAGCCGCGACCGCCGATCCCGCTCCGGTCAGTAATTCGGCTTTCCGGTCGTCCGACCGACAGGTTCGCGACCACAACGCCAAGTTCATATACGCAGCGTCGTCCGAGGTAGCCGGCGGGCGTTTCAGGTCGTATCTTCGGCCCATGCAGATCGCATTCACCGTTCACGATTTCCGCGCTGGAACGAATGTCGACGTGCTTCTGCGCGCCCGTGCCGACACACCCCTCGGCGTCGTCGCCGACGCGCTGGCGACCGCCGTCCGCGCGTCCCATCCGGACGGGACCTCGGCGCGGGCCAGCCCCCGGCCCTCGCTGACTCTCGCCGGCCACGGCCGGCCGCTCAGCCCGACTCTGCCGCTTGCCCGGTCGCCGTTGATCGAGGGCGCTGTCGTGCTCCTCGACGCGCCACCAGCCCGCCGGGCCTCGGGCGCGGGTCTGGTCCATCTGATGGTCACCGCCGGCCCCGACGCCGGCGTCATTCATCCGCTGCCGGTCGGCGAACACACTGTCGGCTCGGCTCCTGACAGCGCCATCCTGCTTGCCGGCCCTGCCACCGATGAACCCGTGCTGACGGTGCGGGTCGCCGCCGATGGAAGCTGTTCGGTCGCTCCCGGTCCCGGCACCAGCGCCGTCGAGTGTGATCAGGCGGGCGGCGCTGGCTCGATCGTCGCCTCCGTGCGCACTCCAAGCATGGCGTTGCGGCTCCTGCGTCCCGCCGCGATCACCCCCCTGGCCCTCCCGTCCACCACCGCCCCGGGAAGGCTC
>NZ_JANEZT010000269.1 GCF_025403405.1 Frankia tisae | reverse complement strand
GTCGGCAGGCTTGCTGGGGTGTGGATGACGGCGGGTTGTCCACAGGTAGGGGAAATCTCGGCCAGGAGCGCCGCCGCGGGGTGAATCTGGAGCACATGCCTCTGCTCCGCGGATCTTCACTGCTGGACGCGGCCGGTCGACTGGCAGCCGCGCAGGACGGAATGCTCACCTGGCTGCAGGTCCGGGAGCTCGGAATCACCCAGCGACAGCTCACGTCGTTGTGCAGGGACCATGGTTGGACGCGCCCCTGCCGCGGTGCCTACCTTCTCCCGGGCGCACATCCGGTGCGCGGACCCGCGCGCGCCGCACTGAGCGCGCGTCCCGACGGGGTTATCTGCGGGCCGACGGCTGGGCGGCTGTGGGGTCTCGACGCTCTCCCTCATGCCGGTGCGGCGCGCCCCGCCGCACCAGACGCCGTGCCCGAGATCGCCGCGGGAGCGAAGCACGTACGCATGGGGGAGCCGGCCGGCCGACGAGCGTCCCGGCAACCGGCCGCCCCGCTGGTGGAACCGGTACACCTGTTGCTGCCCCGCGCGGCGGGCGTCATCCGCAGGCCTGGGATCGTCTTCCACTTCGGCGAGTGCGTTCCGGCGGAGCGCTGCGTCCGTCAGGGGTTCCCGATCACGACCGTCGAACGCACTGTGCTCGACCTCGTGCTGACCGCCGATCGTGAGTCGGCGGTCAGCCTCCTGGACGCGGCACTGCACCGACGACGGCTGGCGGACCTCGATGGGCTGCGAGCCATGGCCACCGGCCGCTGGGGCATCGCCCTCCGACGCGACTGGTTCGACCTGGTCGACGGCCGGGCCGAGTCGCCCCTCGAGAGCCGGCTCCGGCTGTTGCTGGCGGACGCCGACCTGCCGCCTCCCGAGGTCCAGTGGCCCGTGTGGGACGGGGACGGGGCGCATCCGCGTCCGGAGGACGGCTCGGAGGGACCGGTTGGGCCGGCCGAATCGACTGAATCGGCCGGTTCGTCTTCGTCGGAGTCGGCTGGGTCGGTAACGGGGCAACGGGGTCGCCGTACCGCCGCGGCCGGCGCATGGTCGCCCGTTCCCGGGCCGCCCGTATCTGGGTCGCCCGTTCCCGGGCCGCCCGTATCTGGGTCGCCCGTTCCCGGGCCGCTCGTATCTGGGCCAACAGCTTTCCGGCGCGGGCGTCTGCTGGCGCGCGTGGATCTGGCCTGGCCCGAGGCCCGGGTCGCGGTCGAGGCAGACGGGGCCGCCGTGCACAGTCAGCCGGACGCGCTGTTCCGTGATCGGATCCGGCAGAATGCCCTGCTCGCTCGCGGCTGGCGAGTGCTGAGATTCACCTGGGAGGACGTGGTGATGCGTTCCGCCTATGTGGTGGCGACGGTGAGTCGTCTGCTTGCCGCGACTCCGGGTTGAGACCCCCCAGGGGCTGCGGACTTGTGGGGTGACTCCGAAGATGGGCTGCGGAGGTGGTTGCTCGGGAACGGCGGCCGATTGCTGGAGGTTGGTGACCTCCTGCTGCGGTTGAACCGCCAACAACCTCCAGCAATCGCCGCCGCCGCTCGCCGCCGCTCGCCGCCGCTCGCCGCCGCTCGCCGCCGCTCGCCGCCGGGCGATGGGTTAGCTGGTGGAGATGGCGCGGAGGACGTCCATTCTGGCGGCGCGGCGGGCGGGGAAGACGGCGGCGAGGATGCCGAGCACGATGCCGACGATGATGACGAGGACGATCGTCGGGACCGGGTAGGCGAACGTGTTGATGCCCTGGGAGGCCAGCGCCTTGGTCAGGGCCCAGCCGAAGACGCTGCCGACGGCGACCCCGAGCACGGCGCCGAAGACCGAGATGATCGTCGACTCCATGACGACCATGGCCCGCATCTGCCCACGGCTCATGCCCACGGCGCGCAGCAGCCCGATCTCCCGGGTCCGTTCGATCACGGACAGGGCGAGCGTGTTCACAATGCCGAACAGAGCGATGACCACCGCCAGGGCCAGCAGGACGTAGATGAAGCCGAGCAGCTGGTCGATCTGCTTCTCCTGCTGGGCGACGAACTCCGACTGGTCGCGCACCTCGACCGTGGCGTACGGCTTGACGACCTTGTCGATCTCGGTGCGTACGGCCGCGGGGTCGGCCCCGTCGGCGCGTTTGATCAGCACGAACAGGTCAAGGTCGTCGGTGGAGTGGCGGGCGAGCTGGCCGGTGGAGATGATCCAGGAGCCGGCCACCTGGCTCTTCTTGTACGTCCCGGCGAGGGTGAGGTCCTGGGTGCCGTCGGGGAAGGTGACGGGGATTTTCTGGCCGACGGTGAGGTGGCGGTCGGCGGCGGTGGTGTCATCCACAAGGATCGTGCGGTCGCTGAGGGCGTGGAGGTCCCCGGCCACCTTCTTGAGCGCCAGTACCCGGGGTAGGCCGGCCGGATCCCCGGCGAGCACCTGGGCGTCGCGTCCGCCGGCCTTCACCAGGCCGCCGCGCAGCCCGGTCGCGACCTCGATGCCGGGCTTGCCGGCCAGGTCGCGCGCCACCTGGCCGCTGAAGCCCTGGCCGAAGCCCTGGCCGGTCAGGAAGAAGTCGGCGCCGAGACTGTTCTGCACGGTCGTCCGCACCGACTCTTTGATCGATTGACCGAGGATCGAGAAGGCGCCGACCAGGGCGAGGCCGATCATGAGGGCGGAGGCGGTCGAGGCGGTGCGCCGCGGATTGCGCATCGCGTTCTCCCGGCCGAGCCGGCCGGTGGTGCCGAACAGTGCGACGAACGGCGCGCCGAGCACCCGGATGATCGGGCCGGACAGCAGGGGCGACAGGGTGGCGATGCCGAGGAAGATCCCCGCGGCGCCGACCCCGACGGAGGTTGCTCCAGACTTGCCTGCCGACGCGGTACCGAGGACCAGCAGCAGCACCCCGAGCGCAGTGAGGGCTGTCCCGGCGACGGCCCGGGTACGCAGCGAGCGTGTCGGCAGCACGTAGGTCTCCCGCATGGCCGCGATCGGCGGAACGGAGGCCGCCTTGCGCGCCGGCACGAAGGCCGCGGCCGAGGTGATCAGGACTCCCACGGCGTAGGCGGCGATGATCGTGCGCGCGTCGAAGACCAGCGGGCCGCTGGGCAGGTCCACGCCGAACGCTCCGACCGCGGCCCTGAGCAGCACGGCGAGCCCTGCGCCGAACAGCAGCCCCACGCTCGCCCCGGCGAAACCGACCAGAGCCGCCTCCACCTGCAGCGACACCTGTACCTGACGCCGGCTTGCGCCGATCGCCCGCAGCAGTGCCAGCTCCCGCACCCGCTGCGCCACCAGCATGGTGAACGTGTTGAAGATGATGAAAGCCCCGACGAACACCGAGATCGCCGCGAAGATCAGCAGGAAGGTCGAGAAGCCGCCGATCGCCTGCTGCACCGCACTGGCGCTCTCCTTCGCCAGTTGCGTGCCGGTGATCGCCTCGTCGCCGGCGGGGAGCACGGCGGCGACCCGCGCGCGCAGCTCCTGCTGGCCGAGGCCGGGGACGGCTGCCAGATGGACGGAGCTGAACTGGCCGGGGGCCAGCAGCACCCGCTGGGCGGTGGCGGTGTCGAACGCGGTCAGGGCGGCGCCGCCGAGGCTGTCCTGTCCGGCCACTCGGAACGTGCCGACCAGCGTGTAGGTCGCGGGCACCCCCTTGGTCTGCACGGAGATCCGCGTACCGAGGGCCAGGTGCAGATCCCGCGCGGTCGCCCGATCCACCACGATTTCCCCGGGACCCGGGGCGCGGCCCTCGGCGAGCTGCTCGGATGCGGTCGGCTGGCCGCCGGTCCAGTTGGTGCCCAGCCCCGGCGCCCCGCCCTCCTTCGCCGGCTTGCCGGTGCGCGGGTTGACGAGCATGGCCTGGCCGTCGACCGACCCGACGGCCGCCCGCACCCCGTCGACCTTGGCGACGGTGTCGAGGACCGACGCGGGTAGCGGTGGTCGGCCGGAGTCGCTCGTCGGGTCGATCTGGTTGACGACCCGGACCGCGACGCTGACGTTCTTGTTGATATCGGCGAACAGGGAGTCGAATGTCCGGTTTAGCGTGTCCGTCAGGACCAGGGTTCCCGTGACGAAGCTCACACCGACAACGACCGCCAGCATGGACAGGACCAGCCGGATCTTGCGGGCCAGCAGGCTTTTGAGGGTGGCGCGCAGCATCGGCTCAGGCCCAGCCCGCCGACCCCGGCCCGTCCGCCCGGTAGCCGCCCGGGGCACCGTAGCCGGTGTCGTCGGCGTCGCGCGGGCCGAGGGGTCGCGGTATCGGCCGGCGCCGCCGTGGGTCGCCCGCCGGTCCGCCGTAGCGCCCGCCGTTCGGCTCCTGCTCGTCCAGCGGCCCGGTCTCGTCCAGCGGCCCGTTCTCAGACCCCGGCACGGAGTCGAGCTCCCCGGTGAACGGCTCGGCGTAGCGGCCGTCATAGGGCGCTGGCCGGCTGCCGTTGCCGTAGCGCTGATCGGGGTAGTCGTAGTCGTAGTCGCCGGGCCGGTCGTCGGCCGCCGGGTAGCCTCGCGGGCCGGTCACCACGCCGCGGCCGCGGTCGGCCGGACGATCGCGTGGGCCCCACCCATGTCGGTCGTCCCGGCGGCCCCGGTCGTCATGGCGGTGGTGGTCGTCGTGGTGAGGGTCGTCGTAGTCGTCAGGTTCCTGGGGTGTGTTGGCGTCATCGGGGAGCAACCCGCGCTGGGCGGCGTCGAGGTGCTTCATCCGGTCGAGCACCTCGTCCGCGGTCGGCTGTTCGACCGCGTCGACGAGCAGGCCGTCCGCGAGGAAGATCACCTCGTCCGAGTAGGAGGCGGCCGTGGCGTCGTGCGTCACCATGACGATCGTCTGCCCGAGCTCGGTGACCGAGTCCCGCAGGAACGACAGCACCTCGGCGCCCGAGCGCGAGTCCAGGTTTCCGGTCGGCTCATCGGCGAAGATGATCTCGGGCCGGGTGACGAGGGCGCGGGCGCAGGCGACCCGTTGCTGCTGACCACCGGACAGCTCGCTCGGCCGGTGCCCCAGCCGGGGGGCGAGGCCGACCGCGTCGACGACGGTGCGCATCCAGGCCTGGTCCGGGGCGCGGCCCGCGATGCTCAGCGGCAGCGTGATGTTCTCCGCCGCGGTCAGCGTCGGCAGCAGGTTGAACTGTTGGAAGATGAAACCGATCCGGTCTCGGCGCAGCCGGGTGAGCTCCTTGTCCGACAGCCGGGACAGGTCGACGTCGCCGATGAACGCCCGCCCGCGGGTCACCGTGTCCAGGCCGGCCAGGCAGTGCATGAGCGTGGACTTCCCGGAGCCAGACGGCCCCATGATCGCCGTGAAGCGGCCGCGGGGGAAGGCCAGATCGATTCCGCGCAGCGCCGTGACGGTGGTGTCCCCGGTGCCGTAGACCTTCGTCAGCCGATCGGCCCGCGCCGCCGGGACTGCGCCGCCGGTGCTGCCCGCGGCGGCCTGCTCGCGGCGGTCGTCCCCGCGCTCGGCGGTCCGCGCCACCCGCGGTGGGCGACCGCGCGGGGCGCCCTTGCCCGCGTCCTGCCTCCCACCTGGGGATGATTCGGTCCGTCGGGCCATCGTGACGTCCTCTCCTCATGCGCTCGGCGCGTCTGGCGATGGCCCTGCCCGCCGCTGGGGGCGGGACCGTCCCATCGTCCTCTGTAGATGTTTCGGCACGCGGACTGCCGCGCTCGGCGGGATCCGGCCCTCGGCCGCTCGGTCCGAATCCCCCTGATCTTGCCGTCGGAGTTCTCAACGAGCCAAGGATGATCGGCATCTCGGGATCGATCCGGAATCCCGTGACACCGCCGCATTCCTCTTATCGTTACTCCTTGTTCGCCGCCGCCGGCGCTGTCCCCCGGCGGGGGCTCAGCCCTCGGCCTCGCAGACCGCCGGGGCCGCCTCGTCGAGAGGGACCGCGGGCGCCTGCTGGGGCAGCGGCGGCGGCGTGCCGCCGAACGCCGGGCACAGCGCCTGGTGGTGGCACCAGGAGCACAGGCGGTTCGGGGTGGCCCGCCAGTCTCCGGTGCGGTGGGCGCGGTCGATCGCTGCCCACAGCGCCTCGATCCGCCGTTCGGTGGCCCGCAGGTCCGCCTCGTCCGGGGCGGCCCGCAGCCAGGTGCGATCGCCGAGGTAGTACAGGCGCAGCTCCCGGGGGACCACACCGCGGCTCCGCCACAGCAACAGGGCGTAGAACCGCATCTGGAACATGGCCGAGCCCTCGAACGCCGGGCCCGGCGAGCGGCCGGTCTTGTAGTCGACCACCCGCAGAGCCAGGCCCTGCGCGGTCGACGCCTCGTCGAGCCGATCCACGTAGCCGCGCAACCGCAGCCCGGAGTCGAGCACGTGTTCCACGTAGAGCTCGCGGGCCGACGGGGCGAGCCGGGCTGGATCCTCCAGCGCGAAGTACCCGGCGAGCAGCTCGCGCGCCGAATCCAGCCAGGCGGCCAGCGCGTCCGGGCCGTCGAAGAGCGCCTCGACCGCCGGCTCCCGTTCGCGCAGTGCCTGCCAGGCCGGCTCGACCAGCGTGCGGGCCGCCTCGAGGGTTCGCCCGGCCGGGGGCAGGTCGAACAGGTTCTCCAGCACCGAGTGCACGACAGTCCCGCGGCTGGCCGCCTCGCTCGGCGGTTCGGGCAGCCGGTCGACGACGCGGAAGCGGTAGCGCAGCGGGCAGTTGACGAAGTCGGCCGCCCGCGACGGCGACAGCGAACCGATCAGTGGTCGGTCGGCGCTGCGCGGGCCGGCCGACGCGGCGGGCGGCACCGAGAAACCGCTGGATGCCGCGGAACCGGGCGGCGGCGTCGTGGTCATGTCCCGACCCTAGAACCCGCCTCCGACACTCCCGTGGGTCGGCCCCGACCGGCGGCGGCGGCGCCTCGCGTGCCCCGGTCGCGGGGCATCCGAGTGGACACCGGTGCGCCGTGCCGGGGCGACGCCACGGCCTCGCCCCACCCCCGCTGGTCACAGGCGTGGACAGGGCCGGCAGACGCGGCCGGATCCGGTCCGTAGCATCGGTTCCATGACGGATCAGCGCGGTGGCGCCGGCTCGGATGCCCACGGTGGCACGGGTGGTGCGTCGCGGCACCCAGGCGAGCGCCCGTCCGGGGTGATGATCGGGCGCATCCGAGGTGTCCCGATCATGGTGTCGCCGCTCGCGCTGGTCTTCGCCCTGTTGGTGGCCTACCTGCTCTCCGGCTCCATCCGGGACCGGCTGCCGACGGCGTCGGACGGCCAGGTCCTCGCGATGGCCACGGTGATCTCCCTCGGCTTTCTGGCTTCCCTGCTCGTCCACGAGATCGGTCACTGCCTGACCGCGCTCGCCTTCGGACACACCGTCCGCTCGGTGACGCTGCACGGGTTCGCCGGGTTCACCGAGTTCGAGCCCGAACCTCGCAGCCCCGGCCGTGAGTTCCTCATCGCCTTCGCCGGTCCGGCGCTCAACGGCCTGCTCGCCGGGCTGTGCTTCCTTGGCCTGCTCAGCATCGGCGACGACACCCACGTCGGGGTGGTGCTGCGCGATCTCGGCGTCATCAACCTGGCGCTGTTCGTGTTCAACCTGGCCCCCGGCGTGCCGTTGGACGGTGGGCGGGTGGTCATCGCCGCCGTGTGGGCGGTGACCGGGGACAAGCTGCGCGGGCTGCGGGCCGGCGCCTACGGCGGCTTCGTGGTGGCCGCGGGCATGGTCGTCTGGGGGACGACGATCTCTGGCGACAGCTTCGGCCTGTTCTACACGTATGCTCTGGCGGCGTTCCTGGCGTTCGCGGCCTTCCAGTCGTTGCGGTCGGCCCAGCTGCGCGGTCGGCTGCCGGGACTGTCCGCCGGCCGGCTGGTGCGCCGGACGCTGCCCGTCGAGGGTGCCGTGCCACTGGCCGAGGCGTTGCGGCGGGCTCAGGAGGTCGGCGCCACCGCCGTCGCGGTGATCGACCGGGACGGAAACCCCATCAAGATCATGAATGGCTCGGCGGTCGACGCGCTGCCCGAGCATCGGAGGCCGTGGATGTCCGTGGACGAGGTGAGCCGGGAGATCGCGCCCGGAATGGTGCTCGACGCCGATCTGGAGGGCGAGGATCTGCTCGCTGCCGTGCAGCGCATGCCCGCCTCGGAGTACCTGGTGCTGCAGAGCGGTCGGCCGGTGGGCGTGCTTGCCATGGTCGACCTGGTCGCCCGCCTCGACCCGGCCGCCGCCGCGCGCATGGTGGCGCACCGGTGACCAATTCCGATCTTCGCCCCGGCCCCACCGGCGCGGCTCATCGTCGCGGTCTGTTCACCAAGGGCGACCGAGTCCAGCTCACCGATCCCAAGGGGCGCAAGCACACCGTCGTTCTGGAGCCGGGTAAGCAGTTCCACACCCACCGCGGCGCTGTCGAGCATGACGCGCTGCTTGGCCAGCCCGAGGGCATCGTCGTCACCAGTACCGGCGGCACCGATTACCTGGCACTGCGCCCTCTGCTCGTGGACTTCGTGCTGTCGATGCCCCGCGGGGCGACCGTCGTGTACCCCAAGGACGCGGGCCAGATCGTCACCTACGCGGACATCTTCCCGGGTGCCCGGGTGCTGGAGGCCGGCGTCGGCTCGGGCGCGCTGTCCTGCTCCCTGCTACGCACCATCGGGGACGCCGGCCGGTTGATCTCCTACGAGCGGCGGGAGGACTTCGCCGCCATCGCCGCGCGCAACATCGAGACGTTCTTCGGCGGGCCGCATCCCGCGCACACGATCATCGTCGGCGACCTGGCCGAGACGACCGAGCGGGACGTCGACCGGGTCATCCTCGACATGCTCGCGCCCTGGGACGTCGTGGACGCCGTCAGCGCGGCGCTCGTTCCCGGCGGGGTGGTCTGCGCCTACGTCGCCACCACCACGCAGCTCTCCCGGGTCGTGGAGACCCTGCGGGGGCACGGCACGTTCGCCGAGCCCGCCGCCTGGGAGACGATGATGCGGGACTGGCATGTCGAGGGCCTCGCGGTCCGCCCCGGCCACCGCATGGTCGGCCACACCGGCTTCCTCGTCACCGCGCGCCGCCTCGCCGACGGGGTCACACCCCCGGTCCGCCGCCGACGCCCGGCCAAGGGCGCTCTCGCCGAGCCGGCCGCCACAGCCCCCGCCGAGGCGGGTGCCCCTCTCGCCGAGCCGGCCGCGACGGCCCTCGCCGGCGCTGTGCCCGAACCCGCCGTGGACGCGGTACCCGAAGCCGTGGATGCGGCACTCGAAGCCACCCGCGAGAGCTGACTCCACCAGCTAGCTGGTGGAGCCGCCCCAGAAGCCCCCTTCCCGTCCTGCTGTCACTTGTCGTGACGTCCGACGGTGCGGCTGAGGCTGGTCGCGGACCGGGCGAGGGCTCGTGCGTCGATGGCGGATGCGTGGGAGAGCGTCTCCCTAGGTCCTCATGGTGGGTTCGGCGTCCGATTCGTCTTTGTCCTACCAAGGGCCAAGGAGGACACAGACAGCCCCGTTCCCACGCACACCCCCTCCTCGCGGGGCGGTGTGGCGGTGCCGGTGGGCCGCCCGGCAGCGAGGCGGGTGCCGCCTGACATCACACTCTGTCAGGCCCTGGGCCTGACCCGCGCGGACCAGGAGAGGCCACGCACCGCGTCCTGCCGCCTCGGTCCCGATCGGCCCGGCCGTGGGGTCACCGCAGTTGCAGGAG
>NZ_JANEZT010000268.1 GCF_025403405.1 Frankia tisae | reverse complement strand
GTGGGGACGAGGATGGGCGTGGTGCACGCGATGGTCGCGGGCCAGGGCGAGGGGAGAGCTCGTGCGCGCGCTTCGGATCACCCGCCACCAGTCGGCTCCCGAGCTCGTCGAGGTGCCCGATCCGGTCCCCGGGCCAGGTCAGGTGCGGCTGCGGGTGGCCGCCGCCGGGGCCTGCCACAGCGACCTGCACCTGATGGAGATGCCGCCGGAGCAGCTGACCCGTCAGGGCCTGCGCCTGCCGTTCACCCTCGGCCACGAGTGCGCCGGCTGGGTCGACGCGGTCGGCCCCGGGGTCAGCGCGGTCCGGGTGGGCGATGCCTGCGCCGTCTATGGGCCCTGGGGCTGCGGGCGCTGCCGGCCGTGCGCCCGCGGCGCCGAGCAGTACTGCGAGGTCACCCACGGAGCGGGCGGCCCCGGCCTCGGCGGGGACGGCGGCATGGCCGAGTACCTGCTTGTCGACGATGCGCGTCACCTCGTCCCCCTCGGCGACCTCGACCCGGTGGCCGCGGCGCCGCTCACCGACGCCGGGCTCACGCCGTACCACGCGATCCGCAAGGCGCTGCCGCTGCTCGGGCCGGGTTCGACCGCGGTGGTCATCGGGGCCGGCGGACTCGGCCACCTCGGCATCCAGATCCTGCGGGCGATCACCTCGGCTCGCGTCGTCGCCGTCGACGTCGCCCCGGCCAAGCTGTCCCAGGCGCTGGCCCTCGGCGCGCACGCGACGGTGCCGGCAGGCGAGGATGAGGATACGGCCGCCGCGATCCGTGCGGAGACCGCCGGCGGACGGGGCGCGCAGGCCGTGTTCGACATGGTCGGCAGCGCCTCGACGATGGCCACCGCCGCGGCCGCCGTCGGCGTCGAGGGGCGGCTCACCGTCGTGGGCCTGGCGGGCGGGGCGCTGCCGTTCCGGCTCGGGGCGGTGCCGTTCGACGTCGATGTCTCGCTGCCGTACTGGGGCACCCGCGGTGAGCTGTTCGAGGTCCTCGACCTTGCCCGCGCCGGCCTGATCCGCGCCCACGTCGAGACCGTCTCGCTGGCCGGCATGCCGGCCGCCTACGACCGGCTGCGCGCGGGCGAGGTCACCGGCCGCGTCGTCATGGTCCCCGACCGTGAGCATGCGCGTCAGGTGGGGAGCGGATGGCCGACCCCGTCGATCTTCTCCGGGCAATCCGCCTGACCGAAGCCGAACTCCCGATTTCGGTCGGGTCCGTGAAGCTCGCCGGATCGCCGACACGTGCATCGCACAGGCGTGTGCCTGGTCAACGTCCGACTGCACGTCGACCGCCCTCCGGCATCATCCATGTACGTACAGGATCCGTTGCATACACTCTGGCGCGGAGTGCATCCGGGTGGAGTCGGTACGGATGCGGGTGAGCGCACCTGCGGGTGTGGTGATGGGGAGGTCGGTTCGGGGCTTGCCCTGTCCGTTCTGCGTAATTGTTGGTGCCCCATGTGGTGATGAAAGTCTCGATGGTGGACAATCTGCTCACGTTAGGTCGCCGAGCGGACCGCGCAGGGGATGGGTAGATCATGGATGAAGTGCCTGGGTGGGCCGCGGGCGTCGACGTCGACCGGCCGAGCGCTGCGCGGATGTACGACTACGCACTCGGTGGGTCGCACAACTTCGCCGCCGACCGGGAGGCGACCCAGGCGGTGATCGCGGCCTTCCCGGACGGGCCGCTGGTGGCGCGGTCGAACCGGCTGTTCCTGCACCGGGCGGTTCGCTTCCTCGCCGCCGAGGCGGGGATCACCCAGTTCCTCGACCTCGGCTCGGGCGTGCCGACCGTAGGCAACGTGCACGAGGTCGCCCAGGGGATCAACCCGCAGGCGCGGGTCGTCTACGTGGACATCGACCCGGTGGCCGTCGCCCACTCCAGGATGCTGCTCGCCGACAACCCGCAGGCGGCAGTGCTGCAGGCGGACATCCGGGAGCCGGCGTGCATCCTCAGGTCGAGCGAGGTCACCGAGCTGCTCGACCTCTCCCAGCCCACCGCGGTGCTGATGGTCACCGTGCTGCACTTCGTCGCCGACGGCGACGACCCGGCCGGGATCATCGAGGCCTTCCGGACGGCCACGGCGCCCGGCAGCTACCTGGCGATTTCTCACGTCACCGCCGACGAGCGGGCCGAGCAGGTGCACGGCGCGGGCAAGGTCTACGAGTCGACGTCGACCGGTGTCACCCCGCGAACCCGGACCGTGATCGCCGGCCTGCTCGCCGGCTACGACCTGGTCGAACCGGGGCTGGTCTACCTGCCCTCCTGGCGGCCGGACGAGGAACACGGCGGCCTCGACCCGCTGGCCGCCGACCCAAGCCGGGCGGTGGCGCTGGCCGGGGTGGGCCGCCGGTAGGTCCGCCCGCCGGAGTCCATCGGTGTCGGTACCGGGACCGCCGGGCGCTGCGCGCGGCCGCGGCGGGGTTCCGTGAGGAGTGGCGTGGAGAAGTTCCTGTCCCCGGCTGCCCGCAGGCGCGGGGTGGCGCGCTTCGCGCAGGTCTGGGCCCGTGCCATCGTCGGCGCGAGCTACCCGGCGACCGACCTGGTCGATGTCGAGGAGCGGCTGGGTGGCCTGACCGAACGGCTCGTCGACGCACTGCTTGCCGAGGCGTTCGCGGAGGAGCCGGCGGCCGCGGTCGGGGCCGCCGTCGCCGAGCACACCTTCGCCGCCGCGGACGCGCTGGCCGCCACGATCCGCGTCTGCGGTGCGCGGCTGCTCACCGAGCTGTGTCTCGACGCGAACGAGGAGCTCACCGGCCGCGTCGCCGCCCTGCAGGGAGCCCTGGCCCAGGGCTACACCCGCGCCCTGCGCGAGCGGATCCTCGCCGGCCAGGACTCGATCCACCGCGCCGCCCACCAGGCCACCGACGCCCGGTTCCAGATGATCTTCGGTGGGGCCGCGATCGGGATCGTGTTCGCCGACGCCTCCGGGCGAATTTTCGACGCCAACGACGCCTTCTTACGGATGCTCGGTCTCGCCCCGCACCGGGTGCACGGCCGGGCGCTGCACGAGTTCGCCCATCCCGAGGATGCCGCCGGCCTGCGCGACGCCCACAACGCCCAGCGCGTCGCCGGACCGGTGCATCTGCGCACGGAGCTGCGCCTCGCCGGGCCCGCCGGCGTCACGGTGCGGGCCGAGCTGACCACGTCCTGCCTGCGCCGGGCCGACGGGCACGGCGAGGTCCAGCTTTCGATGATCCTGGACGTCACCGAGCGCCACCGGCTGCAGAGCCAGCTCCGCCGCCAGGCCCGGCAGGACCCGCTGACCGGGCTGCCCAACCGGACGGTGCTCGTCGAACGGGTCACCGAGCTGATGGCAGCGGAGCCGGACCGGCGCCTCGGGCTGTGCTTCATCGACCTCGACGGGTTCAAGGCGGTCAACGACAGCCTCGGGCACGACGTCGGCGACCGGGTGCTCATCGCGGTCGCCGGGCGGCTCACCGGTGCGCTGGATGCGGGGCAGCTACTGGTCCGGATGGGCGGGGACGAGTTCGTCATCCTGCTCGCCGGCACGACCGGCATCGACGACGTCACCGCCACCGCCCGCGCCGTGCTCGCGGCGCTGGCCGAACCCGTCCGGGTCGGCGACCAGGCGCTGTCGATCGGCGCCAGCATGGGCCTCGTCGAGCGGCCCGTGGCCGACGGCGACCTCGCGGACCTGCTGCGCGCCGCGGACATCACCCTCTACCAGGCCAAGGACGCAGGCCGGGGGCGGTGGGCCGTCTTCGACGCGGAGCGCAACGCCCGCCAGGTGACCCGGCACACCCTGTCGACGATGCTGCCCGGCGCCGTCGAGCAGGACCAGTTCACCGTCGTCTACCAGCCGATCGTCACCCTCGGGGGGCGCTCCGGCGCCGGCTGGCCGGGCGGGGCGATGGTCGGGGTGGAGGCGCTGGTCCGCTGGCGGCATCCCCGGTTCGGGGTGCTCACGCCGGAGGCGTTCATCGGCCTGGCGGAGGAGACCGGCCAGATCGTTCCACTGGGCCGCCGGGTGCTCGAGCTGGCCTGCCGACAGGCGGCCGAGTGGCGCGAGCTGCGCCCGGACGGCGCGGGCGCGCCCTACGTGAGCGTGAACCTCACCGCCCGCCAGACCCGCGAGGCCGACCTGGTCGACCAGGTCGCGCGGATCCTCGACGAGACGGGGCTGCCGGCGCAGATGCTCCAGCTCGAACTCACCGAGAGCGAGATGATGAGCACGGCCGACGAGCCGATGCGGGCTCTGGACGGCCTGGCCGCGATGGGGGTGCGGATCGCCATCGATGATTTCGGCACCGGTTACTCCAACCTCGCCTACCTGCGCCGGCTGCCGGTGCACACCCTGAAGCTCGCCGGGCCGTTCGTCGATGACTTCGGTTCGGCTCGCCGGCACGACCCCGACGGCGAGAAGATCGTTCGGATGCTCGTCGAGCTCGCCCACTCGCTACGCCTGACGGTGACGGCCGAGGGCGTCGAGACCGCCGACCAGGCCGAGCGGCTGTGCCAGGTCGACTGCGACAGTGCCCAGGGCTACCTGTTCGCGCGGCCGCTGCCGCCCGGTGAAATCACCCGCCGGCTGCGCGCCGCCCCCGCCCCTGCCCCCGTCACCGTCCTGCCCGGCACCGAACTGCCGGAGCGCGGGCAATCGGTGCTGCTACCTCACGTTTTGTCGCGGAAGTAGGCAGTCTTGACTTGGTCCGGGACCGCTCTAGCATCGTTTGCAACGTAAACGGCGTATTGCGGGCTCGGCGCCGACCAGACGGCCCGTCGGGGAGGGTCACATGCCACAGGGCGCGGGCGCGGCGATGCTCGGCGAGCTGTCCCGGCATCCGGCGGACCGGCTGGCCGTTGTGATGGCCGACGGCAGCGCGCAGCGCACCTTCGGCGAGCTGGAACGGCACAGCCGCAAGGTCGCCCACCTGCTCGCCGGCTACGGGCTGCGCCATGGCGACCACGTGGCGATCCTGCTGCCGAACCGGCCCGAGTACTTCGAAGCCGCCTGGGGCGCGCAGCGCAGCGGCCTGTACTGGACACCGGTCAACTGGCATCTCACCGCCGAGGAGACCGCCCACATCGTCGACGACTGCGGGGCGCGGGTGCTGTTCACCTCCGCCGAGCTGGCTCCGATCGTCAAGCGGGTCCGGGAGTCGGCCGCCGCGTTGGAACACATCGTCATGATCGATGCGGGGCCGGCGGACATCGCCGAGGGCATCGTCGACTACCGCGCCGCCCTCGCCGGCCAGCCGGACAGTGAGCCCGCGGACCAGGCCGAGGGCATCTACATGTTCTACTCGTCGGGCACGACGGGCCGCCCCAAGGGCATCGAGCCGGCGCTGCCGCTCAACCCCTACGGCACCGGGCTGGCCATCGACCAGGCGATGGTCGGATCGTTCGGCTTCGGCCCCGACAGCGTCTACCTGTGCCCAGCGCCGCTCTACCATGCGGCGCCCACCGGTTGGAGCACCGCGACCCAGCGCCTCGGCGGCACGGTCATCCTCATGGAGCGCTTCGACCCGAGCGAGGCGCTGCGGGCGATCGAGCGCTACCGGGTCACCCACGTCCAGGTCGTGCCGACGATGTTCGTTCGCTTACTGAAGCTGCCCGCCGCGCAGCGCACCGCGTTCGACCTGTCCAGCCTGCGCCTGGTCGTGCACGCCGCGGCGCCCTGCCCGCCCGAGGTCAAGCAGCAGGTGATCGACTGGCTCGGGCCGATCGTGTTCGAGTACTACGCCGGCAGTGAGGGCGGCGGCATGTGCGCGCTGACCTCCCAGGAGTGGCTCACCCACCGCGGCTCGGTGGGGCGGGCCGTCATCGGCGTCGTACACATCGTCGGCGAGGACGGTGCGGAGTTGCCCGTCGGCGAGATCGGGCGAGTCTACTTCGAGAGCCCGACCCGCATGGAGTACCACAACGACCCGGAGAGGACCGCCGCCGCCTACGACGACCGCGGCTGGCTCACCCTCGGCGACCTCGGTCACCTCGACGCCGACGGCTACCTCTACCTCGCCGACCGCCGCACCGACCTGGTCATCTCCGGTGGGGTCAACATCTACCCCCAGGAGATCGAGAACGCGCTGATCCTGCACCCCGCCGTCGCCGACGTCGCGGTGATCGGCGTGCCGGACGCCGAGATGGGGCAGCGGCTGCTCGCCGTGGTCCAACCGGCCGCCGAGGCAGTCGCCGGGCCGGAGCTCGCCGCCGAACTGCAGGCGTTCGGCCGCGAGCGGCTCGCCGGCTTCAAGGTTCCGCGCACGGTTGAATTCGTCGAGGAACTGCCGCGGCTGCCCACCGGCAAGCTGCAGCGCGTCCGGTTGCGCGAGCGCTACGCCGGCTGACGCCTCCTCAGCCGCGGTCGGTTCTCAGCCGTGGCGGTTCTCAGCCGTGGTCGGTGCCCAGGCGCGCCCGGTTGCCGGCCATCACCTCGACCCGGCGCTGCTCGATTTCGGCGAACGCCGGCGGGGTCTCGGCCGCGCCGTGCGTCTCCGCGGCGCTTGCCGGGGTGGTGTAGGTGGCGATGCCCTCGGCGTAGACCTTCTTCAACCCGCGCGTCATCCGCGGGTCGACCTCGCCCACGTCCGCGGCCACCGCCAGCGCCCGCTCACGCAGCTCCCCGTGCGGCACGACCTCGGTGACCAGCCCCATCCGCAGCGCCTCGGCGGCGTCGACGATGGCGCCGCTCAGCGACATCCGCCGGGCGTTGCCGATACCGACGAACAGCGGCAGGTGCGCGGTCATCCCGCCGCCGGGCAGCACCCCGACGCGGACGTGGGTGTCGGCGAACACGGCGCGCTCGGAGGCGATGAGGAAGTCGCAGCCCAGGGCGAGCTCCAGGCCGCCGGTGAACGCCGCCCCGTTGACGGCGCCGATGATCGGAGTCCGCATGCGCGCGACCTGGCCGACGCAGTTGGTGTCCGCGAACTGGTCGAAGTACTTCTTGCCGTCCCGCGCGGCCTCCTTGAGGTCGACGCCGGCGCAGAACGCCGGGTCCGCGCCGGTGAGGACGACCACGTGCACGCCCGGGTCCTTGTCCGCGGCGACTAACGCCGAATACAGCTCGGTGATGAGCCCGCCGCCGAGGGCGTTGCGGGCCTGCGGCCGGTTCATGGTGATCAGGCGCGTGGTGCCGAGCGTCTCGGCGATCAGAACATCACTCATCAACGGAGTATTTCCCAGCGCCGCCGGCGGCGCGACCCTTCCCACCTGCGCCGGTGGCTGCGAAAAGAGGCGGCCGCGGCGGGGCGTCGGGGAGTAGCGTCATCGGCATGGACCGTGGCGGTCACCTGGTCGGCATCTACCTGACAGCCGGCCGTGGCGCGCCGATGCGGGCCCATTCCCGGGCGCGCGTGATCGAAGGGCGCGGCCTGGACGGTGACCGGTACGCGGCGGGCACCGGGACCTACTCCGCGCGCGCAGGCTCCGGGCGGGCGGTGACGCTGATCGCCCGAGAGGCGGTCCGTGCCGTTGCCGAGGAGGGCCGGGTCCAGCTCGCCGAGCACGAGACCCGGCGGAACCTGGTGACCGAGGGGATCGACCTGCCGGACCTGATCGGCCGGGCATTCCGCATCGGGGACGTGGTGCTGTTCGGCGCGCGGCCGTGCCCGCCCTGCGGGTACCTCGAGCGCCTGCTTGACCGCCCGGGCGTCTGGCGGGCGCTCGTCGAGCGAGGCGGCCTGCGGGCGGACGTCGTGCTCGGCGGCACGCTCGAGCTCGGCGCCGCCGTCGTCGCGTTGCCTACGCCCCGAACCGCCCTGAACCGCCCTGAACCGCCCTGAACCGTGCGGATCGGTCAGTGTGCCGGGAAGTCCGTATCGGGCAGTCGGGGAGGCGACAAGATCGAAACGTACAGCGTCGTGTCCGTTGCGGAGTGAGACCGTAGGCTGAGGCGGTGTCGTCTTCGCGTGGTTCCGGCGCTTTGAGATCACGGACCGTTCGGCCGTCTCGCCGTCCGCGGTCCGCGCGGCCTGCGGGGCCGGCCGGTCGGGTTCGCGCGGGTGGGCTCATGCTTGGGCTTGCCGTCGGCTTCGGGGCGGTTGCCGCAGGTTGTTCCTCCGACGGGTCCGGTGCCTCGGCGGACGTGCGGATCACCGGCTGCGTGCGTGACCCCGACAACCATCGGGCGGTGGTCACGGGCGAGGTGAACAACGGCTCGTCCAAGCGGTCGAACTACGTGATCCAGGTTGACGTGAAGGCCAACGACAGCAAGATCGAAAGTGGGCTGGCCTCCCTGTTCAAGGTGGACTCGGGCGCCGGTAAGACGTTCAGCATCCACCCGGTGGGCGCGGACGTCCCCAGCGACACCAAGCTGACCTGCACCGTCGCCCATGTCGGGCGGATCGCCGCCGAATAGTGGCCGGACAGGCCCGCGGCGGCGCAGCTCGTCGGTGCTCGGGGCCGGTGCCCGGCGGCCGGCAATCGCTTGTCTCCGCCCGACGTGGCGGCATACACAGGGAACGGCGCTTCGACAGCGCCAGCAGTGAGCAGTCCCTGGCCCGGGTGATCCATGGAGGATGCCGATGTCCGACTCCGAGCGCGTGTCCGTCGTGCGGCGGGTGCCGGCCGCCGCGAGCGAGATCTTCGCGCTCATCACGGACCCGCACGGCCATGTGCGCATCGACGGCTCCGGGATGCTCGTCGCCCCGGTCGGCGCGAAGCGCCTCGAGCAGGTCGGTGACACCTTCGAGATGGACATGGATCGCGAACCGCTCGGCGACGTTCCCCTCGGTCGCTACAAGGTGATCAACACGGTCACCAGGTTCAGCCGGGACGCGCAGCTCGAATGGGGCGTCGCGGGGGTCGGCATGCCGAACGTCGGCCACGTCTACGGCTACCTGCTCGACCCCGTCGACGCGACCACCACCGACGTGACGTCCTACTGCGACTGGAGCGGGTCGCCCGAGCGGTGGAAGGCCCGGATCACCTGGCCGGTGGTCCCGGTGGCGTCCCTGGAGAAGTCGCTGGAGAACCTGGCCCGGGTCGTCGTGACGCCGGCCGGCTGACCATCCGGTCCCGTGCCGTCAGGGCCGGGTGGTCATGGCTGGCCGGCCGCGGCGGGCGGCCCTGGTACAGGCGGGGCCGCGGCGAGGCGGCGGGCGGCACGGGTTGGTCGGGCTGGTCGTGATCGGGCTGGTCGTGATCGGGTTCGTCGTGGTCGGGCTGGTCGCGCAGCAGGCCGACCCGAGCCGCGACCCCGAGGCTGTAGAGCAGCGAGCGCACCCGGGAGTCGATCTCGTCCCGGATCGGCCGGACGTCCTCGAGCGGCTTTTCCGCCGGGTCGTCGAGCTCCCAGGTGAGGTACCGGGTGTGCGGGTAGATCGGGACAGTGCCGGCGCAGCCCATGCTGATGACGACCGAGGCGGTGCGCACGGCGTCGTCGGTGAGCCGGGTCGGGCAGGCACCGGACAGGTCGATGCCGACCTCGGCCATCGCGGCGACGACCGGGAGATGCAGGGTCGCCGCGGGCGCCGTACCGGCTGATCGGGCCTGCACCCGGCCGCCGCCGTGCTGGTCGAGCAGTGCGGCACCCATCTGGGAGCGCCCCGCGTTGTGCACGCACACGAACAGCACCTCGGGCGGGCGTGCCAGGGGCACCCTGGGCTGGGCCTGGCGCAGCGGGACGGGGGTCAGGGGCAACGAGTCGGGCGGGGACGGCGCACGCC
>NZ_JANEZT010000267.1 GCF_025403405.1 Frankia tisae | reverse complement strand
GCCCGTAGCGGCCCCCGTGCGGCACACCCGCCGGCCCCGTCGACCCACGCGCTGACCGTCGGCCCACGCGCTGACCGTCGACGCAGTAGGGCCACGCACGCCCTGCACGGTGGCGAGAAAAGTCCTCACCTGGCGTCCTTGAGGATCCGCTCCACGGACTGAAGCCGGGTCTGCATCTTGGCGAGGCGCCCGCCGATTTCGGCGGGCTGACCGTTCGGTACCCGCTCAAGCTTGCGCAGATGAACCTGCACCTGCTCGTCTCCCGTCGACACCCCAGCCTTTGTCTCGGCGATGGGGCCGCGTCAGGGCATGCGGTCGACGGAGCGAATGGCGGCGGTGACCGCGGCCAGAGCGAGCAGGCGGACGAGATCGACATCGGCCTCGACCCGGCCGGTCGCCGCTGCGACGAAGGCGTCCCCGTCGAGCCGGGTGTGCGGGGGTGTGATCGCTCGTGCCAACCCGTCGTGGGCACCCTGCGCGACCAGCAGGCAGTTCATCTTGTCCAGGCGGGCATTGGTGACGACGACCCCGATCGTGGTGTGGGTGCGTCCGGCGGCGAGGTCGAACGGTCGCCACTGCGACTCCGCGGCGTCGAGCGGGACGGGGTCGCCACCGTGGTCGACATCCCCGAACGCGTTGACCACGCACAACGCGGCAACGGTGACCTCGCCGCGGCACCGTTCTGCATGCCCGAGCCCCCCGGCACGGCGGTGCTCGGGCCCACGCCACTGGCTCGCATACGCCCCCGTGCCGGCACCGACCCGGCCGCACAGCACCTGCTCCCCCTGGGTGGCCCGCGCGGCGAGATAGCCGGCGTCGGCGGTCGGCCGGGCGGTGGGATCGCCGACGGCGAGGTCGAACAGGGCCAGCGCCGGGACGACCGGCACCGGGCCGCCGCTCGTGGGCACGCCCCGGCCGCGCTCGGCGTAGTAGCGCATCGCCCCGTCGGCGGCGGCCAGCCCGAACGCCGAACCGCCGGTCAGCACCACGGCGTCGATGCTGGCAAGTGCCATCTGCGGTGCCAGGGCGTCAAGCTCGCGCGAGGCCGGCGCGCCGCCCCGCACCTCCGCGGAGGCGACCGTGCCCGCCGGCAGCTCCACCACCGTGCATCCGGTCACGCCCACCGGGTCGGTCCAGTGCCCGACCCGCACCCCGTCGACCCCGATCGCCATCGCGCCGAGCCTCGCACGGATCCGACCTGGGCGACAAATCACCGCATGCCGTTCACGCCCTGGCGAGAGCTGGTGATCCCGACTTTCTGCCCACCGCCGGCCCTGCGCACCGCCGACCGTCCTGGCAGGCCGGCGGCGACGCACCGCCCAGGCCGGTAGCGTCCGGGGCATGAGCGATGTGCTGATCTCCGCGACGGGCCTGGCCCGGCTCCTCGACTCCGCGCGGCCCCCGCGGGTGCTCGACGCCCGCTGGCAGCTCGGTGGCCCGCCCGGGCGGGAGGGCTACCTGGCCGGGCACATCCCCGGCGCCGTCTTCGTCGACCTGGAGACCGAGCTCGCCGCGCCGCCCGTGCCCGAGCAGGGCCGCCATCCGCTGCCGGATGTGGCCGCGCTGCAGCGGGCCGCCCGCGGCTGGGGGCTGTCCGCCGGGGACACCGTGGTCGTCTACGACGACTCGGGCGCGATGTCGGCGGCGCGGGCCTGGTGGCTGCTGCGCTGGGCGTCGGTCGAGCCGGTACTGATCCTCGACGGCGGGCTCGCCGCCTGGACGGCCGCGGGCGGGGCGGTCCAGACCGCGCCGGTGCGTCCGCAGCCCGGCGACATCACCCTCGTCCCCGGCGCGCTGCCGACGCTCGACGCCGACGGGGTCGCCGCGCTGGCCCGCGACGGGATCGTGCTGGACGCCCGGGCCGGCGAACGCTACCGCGGCGAGGTTGAGCCGATCGACCCGGTCGCCGGCCACATCCCCGGCGCGCACAGCGCCCCGACCGGGGACAACCTGGGCGCCGACGGGACGTTCCGCTCCCCCGCCGAGCTCGCCCGCCGGTTCGCGGCGCTCGGCGTCGGCGGCGAACGGCCCGTCGGGGTGTACTGCGGCTCGGGTGTGACCGCCGCCCACGAGGTCGCGGCGCTGGCCATCGCCGGCCACCCCGCGGCGCTCTACCCGGGCTCCTGGTCCCAGTGGTCGAACCTGCCCGGCCGTCCCGTCGCCACCGGCGCCGAGGCCGGCTGAGCGACACCCGCTGAGCGACACCGACCGACCGCCGCATGCTTCGGCGTCATGCACTGGGGAATCCAACCGGCCGATGCTAGGCTGATCTTCACTGATCGACGTCGATGGGAGCATCGGACGGATGACGCTACTGACGCCGGAGCTCCGCGACCTGATCTCCAGCGGTCCGCTCGCGCACCTGTCGACGATCAATGCTGACGGCAGCCCCCAGGTGAGCGTCATCTGGATCGGCCTGGACGGCGACGACGTCGTCAGCGGTCATATGGGCCGCCATGTGAAGGTGCGCAATGTGGAGCGCGATCCCCGCGTGGTGCTCTCCTTCGACGCGCCGCGGGTGCCGGGAGCCTTCCTCGCCGAGTACGCGGTCCTGCACGCGACGGCCACCGTCACGGCCAGCAGCGGTACCTGGGACCTGCTGAACGGCCTGGCGAAGGTCTACATAAGCCCGGACGCCGAATTCCCGGCCCCGAAGGGCGACGGTTTCATCCTGCGCTACTCGATCGACCGCGTCGGCGGCGTCGGCCCGTGGGCGGCTCGCTGAGCCTCCTTGCGCTGCTGCACGCAAAATTCTTGCGCTGGGATTTTGTTAGATGCGGCGCCCGCGGGAACGGCAGTACTGCCGACGGCACCCACCGTTAATGCCGAGGACCGGCGGACGACCCTTCGCGTGGGGGAAACGTTCCACCCCGCAGAGAGCATCCACTCGCCGGACAGGCGCCGGGCCCTGACGGATGCACGACAACGGTGATCTGGTCCGCTTCAGGACGCCGGGAGCCTGGTGGTGTATGCGCCGGACCGTCTGGGCGAGCGGGACGCCCGGCCCCAGCACCGTGCTGAAGGTGCAGGACAACGACAACCTCGCGCTCCACACGCCCGGGCACGTGACGATCTGGGCGTCGAGCACGGCGGTGCCGGGCTCGGGACACCCGCTACGCGCCGATTCTCCGGTTCGCCACCGGAGAGCGGTACCAGCCGGCGAGCGCCGACCGCCACCTGTCGCGTGTTAGCCTGACATGGCGCAATCCGGGGAGGTAGCGCAGCAGGGGGAATAGTGGAGACTTCCGCGGCGGACGCCGATTGGTTTTCGCGGCAGCATCAGCGACTCGCCGCCAACATCTCCGGATTCTTCCGGGGCAATCCTCAAGTTGTCGAGCGTGCTCTGCTATGCATGTATGCCGAGGGCCATCTACTTATCGACGACGTTCCCGGCGTCGGTAAGACGTCGCTGGCCAAGGCGGTCGCCCAGTCGGTGAGCGGGACGGTCCGGCGGGTGCAGTTCACCCCCGACCTGCTCCCCTCCGACGTCACCGGCGTGCAGATCTGGGACGCCGGGGCACGCTCCTTCGAGTTCCATGAGGGCCCGGTCTTCGCGAACATCGTGCTCATCGACGAGATCAACCGGGCGTCGCCGAAGACCCAGTCGGCGCTGCTGGAGGTCATGGAGGAGCGCCGCGTCACGGTCGACTCGACGACCTACCAGGTGCCACGGCCCTTCATAGTGATCGCCACGCAGAACCCGGTGGAGCACGGCGGCACCTACGAGCTGCCGGAGGCCCAGATCGACCGGTTCATGATCCGCTCGGCGGTCGGCTACCCGGACCACGCGGCGGAGGTCGAGATCCTCACCGCCGGCACCCGGGGGATGAGCCCGGAGGATCTCCAACCGGTCGTCACGAACGCCGATCTGATGCGGATGACCGAGCTCGTCCGCGGCGTCCACCTGTCCGCGGAGGTGTACGACTACATCGTCCTGATCGTGGCCGACACGCGCCGCCGGGCGGACCAGATTCGGCTTGGAGTCAGCCCTCGCGGCGGGCTGTCCCTCGCCCGCGCGGCGCAGGCCCGCGCCGCCGCCACGGGTCGGCCATTCGTCACCCCGGACGATGTGAAGGCGCTGGCCCCGTCGGTGCTCGGGCACCGGATCATCATGCGGCCCGAGGCACTACTCGACGGCCTGACCGGCGCCGACGTCCTCGCTCGGATCACTGCGTCGGTCCCGGTGCCGGACCGCTACTCCGCCCGGAGATGATCACAAGATCGGGCTGGGGTGCGCTGATCGGCACGGTCGTCCTGCTCGCGAGCTGGCCGCTGCTGCGTTACCCGGAGCTCGCCGGGCTCGGCGCCACCGGCCTGGTGGTGCTCGCCGGTGCCGCGCTGTGGATGGTCGCCCGGCCGCAGGTCCGGGTGGTGCGGCGGATCGAACCCGCCCGGGTGGTCGAGGACGGCGACGCCCGCGGTGTTCTGTCGGTGACCAACGTCGGGCGCCGGCGCTGCCCGCCGTTCGTCGCCGTCGAGTCCGTGGGGGACGAGCGGGTGGCGGTGACGCTGCCGAGCCTGGCCGCGGGCGCCGCCCGCGACGTCGACTATCCACTGCCGACGCACCGGCGCGGCGTCCACCCGGTGGGTCCGCTGACCGTCGGGCACAGCGACCCGCTCGGGCTGTTCCGGGCCGGGCGGTCCTACCCGTCGCACGCGCGACTGTGGGTGTACCCGCGGCTGCATCCGCTGGTGCCGCTGCCGACCGGGCGGTCCCGCGAGGTCGACGGCCGCACGTCGGCACTGGCGCCCAGTGGCGGGGTGGCCTTCCACAGCCTGCGCGAGTACGAGCGCGGTGACGACCTGCGGCTGATCCACTGGCCGTCGACCGCGCGGACCGGCACGATCATGATCCGGCACCACGTCGTCCCGCACGAGCCGCGGATGCTCGTCCTGCTCGACACCAGCGCCGCCCCCTACACCGACGCCTCCTTCGAGGCGGCGATCCGGGTCGCCGCCTCGCTCGCCGTCGCCGCGTTCGACGGCGGCCATCCCGTCGAGGTTCGCACGACCGGCGGCGCCCGGGCAGCGGCAGAGCGGGGCGTGTCCGCCCGCGGCGAGCTGCTGGACCTGTTCACCGAGGCGGTCCGCACCGAGCGCGATCCGGGCCTGGCCGGGCTCCTCGGGCTCGGCCAGGACGGCGACGGCGCCGCGCTCGGCATCGTCACCGGCACCCCGGGCCAGGCCATGCTCGACGCCGTCGGCCCGGCGCTACGCCGGTTCGCGACGGTCAGCCTCGCCCTGATCGGCGAGCGGCGGGGCGGGCCCGCGCCGGTCGTGCCCGGTGCCTTCACGGTGGCCGCGGCGACGAGCGACGAGTTTGCCGCGGCCTGGAACCGGACGGCGCGATGACTGCCGGCGGCGTGGCCACGTCCGGTCTCCCCCCGGCATCGACCCCAGCATCGGCCCCAGCACCGGCCCGGGCCTGGGCTCTGGGCCGCCTCGGCGCGCGGCGGCCGTCCTGGGACCGGCTGGCCGAGGCGGTGTCGCTGCTGGTCGCGGCGCTGGCCGTCGGCTGGGCGTTCGGCGGGCTGTTCGTCGGGCACGGCGCGTGGGCGCCGCTGGCGGGGGCCGTGCTGGTCCCGGCCGGGCTGACCGCGGCGGCCGGGCGGCTAACCCGGCGGCTGGACCTGCTGGCCAGCGTCATGCTCACGGGACTCGCCGGCTATCTGGTCGTCGTCGTGTTCGGGTGGGCCGACGGTCGGGCCGTGGGCAGCCTGCCCAACACCGTCAACGGTCTACGCCGCGGCTGGTCGAACCTGCTCACCGCTGGGTTGCCGGGTGATCCGACGGCGACGTTGCTGGTCGTCCCAGTCCTCGTTCTGTGGCTGGCGACGGCGGCCGCGGTGGCGCTGGCGGCGCTCGGCGGCGCGATGCTGGCGCCGTTGCTGCCGCTTGGGGCTGCGTTCGCCGTCGCCGTCGCGTTGCTCGGCGGGGCCGAACGCCGGGCGACGGCCGCCGGCGCTGTGTTGGCACTGGCGTCACTCGGCTTCGCTCTGGCGCGGGCGCACCGGCGTGGCGGGGTCGGCGCGTCCCCGGCGGGTTCGTTCGGGCTGGGCCTGCCGGTCGTTCTCGTCGCCGTACTGGTTGGCGCCGCTGTCGCCGCGGCCCTGCCGAGCGACGACCGAGCCGACCCCCGCACGCTGCGCCCGCGACCCGTTACCTCGGTGGCCGAGCTCGACCCTTTGGCACAGGTCCGCGGTCAGCTCACCGCGTCCCCACCGCGCCGGTTGGGCACCGTGACACTCGCGTCATCCACGGGTCGGCTGCCCGTCGACCGGGTCACGACCGCCGTGCTGGGCGATTTCGACGGAGCAAGCTGGCGTAACCACGACGCCTACCTGTCGGCCGGCACGACGCTGCCACGCGACGCCGACGCCGACGGCGGCCTGGCCGCCGACGGGCCGACGGTGACGGTGCACGCGCACGTGACGATCGATCGCCTGGACACGCCGCTGCTGCCCGTGGTCGGCCGGCCGATCCGGCTGTCCGGCGTGCCGGCGGCGTTCGACCCGTGGACCGGCACGCTGGTGCACACCGCGGCGGCGAGCAGCTACCAGTACCAGCTCACCGCGACCATCCCCACGCCCGGGGCCGGGCGACTCGCCGACGCGGTCCCCGGCTCCGGTCCGGACCTCGCCCGCTACCGGACCATCCCGCCGGGGCTACCGCCCGCTCTGGTCCAGGTCGCCGCCCGGGCGACGGCCGGGGCCCGCACCGCCTACGCCGAGCTGACCGCGCTGCAACGGTTCCTGCGCGACCCGGCGGCGTTCCCGTACGACCTCGCCGGTCGCCCGGGGCACTCCTACGGTTCGCTGAGCCGCCTGCTGACCAGCGACGATCCACGGGAGCGGCACAGCTACGCCGAGCAACACGCCGCCGCGTTCGCGCTGCTCGCCCGGGTCAAGGGCTTCCCCTCCCGGATCGCCGTCGGCTATCTGCTGGGTCCCGACACAGCCGGCGGCCGCGGCGTGTTCACCCTCAGCCAGGCGCGGGCGCACGCCTGGCCGGAGGTGTACCTGGCCGGCATCGGCTGGACCCCCTTCGAACCGACGGACACCAGCCGGCTGTCCCACGAGGAGCCGCCCGACACGGCGAGCACGGCGGCCGGCGGGATGGCAAACGCGCCCACGCCCACGCCGCCGAGCCCGCCGTCGCCACCGAAGCTGTCGGCGATCCCCCGGCTCGACCAGCCGCACTCCGGCGCCGGCCACCAGGCCCGCCAGCTCGCGGTCGCAGTGCTCGTCGCCCTCGCGGCCCTGCTCGCGATCGTCCCGCTCGCCGTCGTCGGCGAGAAGGCCCGGCGGCGTCGGCGGCGACGCCGGGCCGGGCCGCCGGGGCAGCGCGTCGCCGCGGCCTGGCAGGAGGCGCGAGACCGGCTGTCGGAGTGGGGCGTGCCCCCGGTGCGCTCCCGCTCGGCGAGCGAGGTCGTCGGCGACGCGACCGTGCTGGGCCCCCAGGTCATCGAGCCCCTGGGCCTACTCGAACCGCTGCTGTCCCGCGCCCTGTACGGCCGGCAGGACGCGGCCGAAGCCGACGCGGCGCGGGCCTGGGAGCTGGGCGACCTGCTACGGCGCCGGCTGCGCGAACAGGGCTCGTGGCTGCGGCGGCTGCGCGCTGCGCTGGACCCACGCGCACTGCTCGGCGCCCGCGCCACCCGCGGCGGTGCGGCGAGCGGTGCGGCGAGCAGCGCGGCGCGCGGTCCGGGCGGGGCGGACCGCACGCCGGGCGGTCGCCTGCGGGCCGCGGCGGGGAGCTCCGGTGGCTAGCGGCGTCCCGAGCCGCCGCGGCTGGCGGCGCGTGGCCACCGCACGCTGGGTGGAATGCGTGATCGCGGCAGTCGTGCTGCTGGCCGGGCTGGTCGTCGCCGGCTCCGCCACCGGTACCCACCAGCGCCGGATCGACTTCCGCGCCGGTGCGGCCTGGCTTGTCTCCGACGCCGTCGGGCAGGTCGCGCTTGTCGACGGTGCGTCGGCGAAGGTGGTGACCCAGGTGGCGGTCGGTCGTCCTGGCCTGCCAGCGGGCTCCCTCCAGGCGACCCAGTCCGACCTCGACGCCTACGTGGTGGACGGCTCGGCCGGCGTCGTCGGCCGGATCAGCGGCGCGTCCTACACCTGGAACCGGCGGCCCGGGCTGGCCGCAACGGGACGCGCGGGCGAGCTGTTCGTCGGCTCCGGCTCGCTCTACCTCGTCGACGGGCGCTCCGGCGTGGTCACCACCGCCGACCCGGCGAGCCTCGCCGTGCGGGGGCGGCAGTCCCTGGCGGCCCGGGTCGGTACCGACGGCGGGGTCGTCGACGCCGACGGCCGGCTCTGGCTCATCGACGCGGTCACCGGCAACCTCGTCTGGCTCGACGGCACCACCCGCCACGACCAGCGGGCCGGCACCGACCCGGCGCGGACCCGGCTCGTGCTCGCCGACGGGCACCCGGCCCTGGTCGATTTGGCCGAGCGGCGGATCACCCCCATCTCCGCCGGCGGCCGGCTGGAACGGCCGACCTGCCTGGACATCGCGCCCGGCGACGCCAGCACCCAGGTCACGGGCGCGCCGGACACACCCCGCGTGTATGCGGCGGTCGGCACCCGCGGGGTGCTGATGGTCGCGGATCTCGCCGAGCATCGCTGCCAGTCCGTAGTCGATCTCGCCGCAGCCGGCCACGAGCTGGGCGCGCCGGTCGAGGTCGCAGACCGGGTCTTCGTCCCCGACTTCACCTCCGGCGCCGTGCACGTTGTGGACCTGGCCGCCGGCCGGGTGCTGGCCACTCCCCGCGTGCTCCCAGCACACCGCCGCTTCGACCTGCAGCCGCAGGGCGGCTTCGTGTTCTACAACGACCCGGCCAGCAGCGCGGCCGGGGTCATCCGCGTCGACGGATCCGTAACGGCGGCACACAAGTACGGTGCCGATGCCACCGTCGGAGCCAACGGAACGGCGAGCGACACCGGCTCCGGCGGCGCGGGGTCGGGTGGCGACGCCGGCAACGGCCCGGCCACCAGCCCGACCGGCGCGATCCCCACGCCGACGCCACGACCGACGCCGACGCCACGACCGGCGCCACGACCGACGCCGACGCCCGCCGTCCCAGCCGCGCCCGCCGTCCCAGCCGCGCCCGCCGTCCCAGCCGCGCCCGCTGCCCCGGCCGCGCCGGGCACCGGCGGCGGCTCTGCGGCCACCCCAGGCCCGGCCCGGTCATCCAGTCCACCGCGTGCCGTGCCGCCGGCCGCCACGGGAGACTCACTCGGCCAGCCCGGCGGCGTCTCCGGGCCGGCCACCGAGAATCCGCCCCCGGGCAACGGCTCGACCCCGCCGGCCACGGCAACCGGCACCGGCACCGGCACACCACCGCCCGCCGCCGCGAACCCGCTGACGATCGAGACGAGCGCGGCCACCGCGGCCACCGGCGCGACCGTCACGTTCCGCGCGGCCACCGACGGCCCCGAGGTGAGCACCGCGACCTGGACCTTCGACGACGGCGGCACCGCCTCCGGGGCCCGGGCGACCCACGCCTGGACAAACCCGGGCCGCTTCGTCGTCACCGTGAACGCCACGCTCGCCGACGGCCGGACCGCCGCGGCCACCGCCGAAATCACCATCACCGCCGCAGAACAGCAACCCCCGCCGCCCGCCGCGACGGGCCCGAC
>NZ_JANEZT010000266.1 GCF_025403405.1 Frankia tisae | reverse complement strand
ACGGCCGGCTCAGATCGACACCGTCGATCTCCGCGCCGATGGTGGGCTGCAACGGCCGCACAGCCAACGACGATTGAACGGGTACCTCGACGACAGTAGTCACTGTCTGTCCCTTCGATCGGGGTGATTCAGGTCAGGGTGATAGCGGTCGGGTACTGCCGGCTCCCTGTCGGTTCGTCTGGTCGGAAGCCGGATGCGGATGGGGGGCCGGATGCGCAGGCGAGGCCGGATTGGTCCCGGGGTCGCGGCGAGGGCCGTCCGCGGGACGCGGCGGGCGGCATCGCGCCGCGGGCGGGTGCTGGGGAACCTCGGGCGGACGCGGCGAGCTGGCCAGGGCGAGGTGACCCGCCCCTGCTTCCAGCGCAGGCGGAGCCTCCCCGGCGCGCAGGATCCGTCGGGACGGCCGTCGGCTACGGGTTGGTCGGGAACTGACCGGGCGTTGGGTGTCGGCGTCAGCCGCGACGAGCCGGACAGCTCGCGGAGGTGACTCGCAACAGGTCGATGTGCTCGCGCCTGGCCAGAGAGGCGATCGTCAACACGTCCCCAACATGACCCCGCATTGTCGATCGGTCAAGTGGGAAAATGGAGTGACACAAATCACATTACAATAGGTCCGTCGATGACGCCGGACCGTGGTCCGGGTGTGGGTTCCCAGCTCACCGAGGTGCTGCACTGTTCCCCCCGGGAAGCTTGACAATGGATTCGACCCTGCCGCACAGTTGCGGCGCGCACATGCTCCGGCGGCGAACCGCCGATACCCGCGCCTGGTGCAGGTCTACCTCGACAGCCACCGTCCCCACCCACCCGCGCCGTCGTCGAGTCCGATCCACCTCCACCTCGTCCGGTGGGCATCGTGCGCCCCGGGAATGCCTCTTTGTAAGCCCTTCCGGCCGGGAGGGCTTTTCGCGACGCGCCTTCACTCCGGGCGCCGGCGATGACCTGGTGAGCCCGCGCCAGGCCGGTTCCCGCCAGTCATCGAGAAGGAAGGACCAAACCGATATGACGCTCTCCACCCATGACCCTGCCCTGACGGCCCCGGCGAACTCGACGAACTCGGTGGCCGGGACGTCCGACGCCACGGTGCCCCACAGTGCGGCGCCCGACGGCCGGCGGGCAAGCCCCTGGGCCGGGCTGGTCTCCCCCGCCGAGGGCGGCGAATGGCCCCGTCCGGTACCGGTCCGCACAGTCCCCGAAGAGCGACTACACCGCAAGCGCAAACTCGCAGCGGCATACCGGATCTTCGCCAAGCTCAGCCTCGCCGAGGGCCTGGCCGGCCACATCACCGCCCGCGACCCCGAGTGGACCGACCATTTCTGGGTGAACCGAGCCGGCCTCGACTTCAGCCGCATCACCGTGTCCAACCTGCTCCTGGTCAACGCAAAAGGCGACATCGTGGCAGGGCAACCACCACTGAACACCGCGGCGTTCGCGATCCACTCGCAGATCCACGCCGCCCGCCCGGACGTCGTCGGCGCCGCGCACACCCACTCGCCCTACGGCCGGGCCCTGGCCGCACTCGGAGAACCCCTGCACCCGATCTCCCAGGACGCCTGCACCTTCTACCAGCACCACGTCATCTTCAACGAGTACAACGGGGTCGTGCTGAGCGAGGAAGAAGGCCGGAAAATCGCCACCACACTCGGCCCCCACAAACTGGCGATCCTCCGCAACCACGGCCTACTCACCGTCGGCCCCAGCGTGGAAGCGGCCGCCTACCGGTACATCGCCGCCGAACGGGCCGCGAGGACCCAGCTCATCGCCGCAGCAGCCGGGCCACTGCGACTGCTGGACCACGAAATTGCCAGCTTCACCGCCGGCCAGGGCCGCAGCGGCGACTCGGACCGCTGGGCCTTCGACGCCCTCTACGAAATCATCATCGAAGAGCAGCCCGACCTACTCACCTGACAGTTGTGGCCGCATGCGACGCAACGCGCCCCGTCCGGCCACCTCCGGGCCATCCCGGCCCGGTCAACGCGGTGGCGGTCACCCCGGCCGGCTCGGAGATCGTCAGTGTCGGGGATCGGACGATCCGGATCTGGGACCGCCTTTGTCGAGAAAATCCGCCAGATCACCTTCGACTCAGGGTTCGGACGGGTGGCGCGGTTACTCGTCGCGGGTTCTGGCGTCCTGTCCCCCGGCAATCCGGGGCAGGGCGGCGCCGGTGTCGAGCAGGCCGATCAGCCAGCCCGGCGTGGCGCCCAGGTAGAGCGTGTTGCACAGGACCGCAATCGTGGCCGCCGCGGGGTCCTGGTTGATCAGCGCGACGAACGCGGCCAGGCCCGCCGCCTCCATCCCGAACGTCAGGATCGAGCTCCAGCGGATGGTCTCGTCGAAGTAGGCATCGGTCCAGACATCCTGCGCGTCCCCGCCCCAGGTGGTGTTCCCGAAGGCCACCGCGCGGGCCCAGATGTCGCGCAGGTCGGCCTGGGTTTCCTCGCCGAGGATCACCTTCTCGTAGGCGTCCGGGTTCGCGGCGACGGCCCGCTCGAACGCCGAGCGCCAGACCTTCAGATAGTCCGGGGTCGGCAGGTCGTAGTCGACCCGCAGGAAATGGCGTGCGTTGATGCGCACCGCCGAGGGCCTGGGCGTCCGGTGCGGGCGGCGCTGGCCGATCGGCGGGTCCTCGGTCTTCACCACCTGAACCCCGGCGTTGTAGGCGATGCCGTGGACGGGGCCGGAGGGGGCGTCCTCCCGCAGGATCGCGGGCAGGATCTCCAGGCAGCGTTCACCGCCGCCGCGTAACGCCGCCAGGCGCTGCGCCATCTGCGCGACAATGCCCTGCTCGACCTCCGCGAACGGCGGCGACAGGGCGATGCCGAGCCTTTCGATGACCGACGGCATCCCCCAGTGCTCGCGCAGCTCCATGCCGCCCCAGTAGCTGGAGGCGAGGATCGCCCAGGCCTGCTCGCCGACGTCGTCGACGGCGACGGTGCCCTGCATGATCGGGCCGGACAGCCGGTCGGTCAGCCAGCCGTTGAACCCGACCCAGTACGCCTGCGGGGTCGCCAGGGTGGCCGCCGTGGGCGCGAACTCGGTGACGAGGCGGTCCACGAGCGCCGGCGCGGCGGGCATCACCGCGGCCAGCTCCGCCAGCAGTAACGGCCCGTCGCCGTCAACGTGCAAGGTCATGCGTGCCTCCCGAAGCTGGCACCGGCCCGCCAGGCGTCGCCGGTGAGCGGTTGCAGACTCAGATGGATGAGCTTCTCGTGCCGGGCACCCGTGCCGGCGATGAGGAACTGCTGGCGCTGCGTCCAGCGGTGGAAGTACTGCACCAGCGGGGCGTCGAGGTCCGGGGAGGCGCGCAGCACGAACTGCTCCAGCGCCGCCTCGGCGGTGGCGAGATCCGGCTGGCGGGTGCCGAGCAGCTCGGAGATCTCCTCGACGTCAGCGCGTTCCAGGTCGGCGCCGAAGGCGTGAACGTGCTCGGCGAACCGGGTCACGGCCCGGGCGCTGTCCGCGCGGAAGCCCTCGTAGGCGCTGGCTGTGGGCCATTCGTCGAGCAGCGCCATCAGGTTGGTGTAGGCGGCGCTGGAGTAGGACGACGGGCGCTGCGCGGGCGGTTCGACGGTGGGCAGCGGCGCGCCCGCGACCGCGGCGATGGCCTCCAGCGCCCAGCGGCCGCAGCCGACGAGCCAGGTGAAGTACTCCAGCCAGCTGTCCCCGGGGGCGGGGTTGCGCACGGAGTCCTCCCACTGGAAGGGGGTCATCAGCGACCAGCCGGCGGTGTGGAACTCCACGGCGTCGCGGTCGACCCGCTCACCGGTGACGGCCTCGTAGCGACGGGCGATCCGGGCGATGTCGCCGAGGGGTTCCTCGCAGTCACGGCTGCGCATCGCGGCGAACTCGGCGATCGGGTCGCCGATGTAGGCGGCCTCGAAGTCGATCAGACCGGTCATCCTGCCCTGCTCGAACAGGAACTGCGCCGAGTCGCCCTGGATGAGCCCCCGCTGCGTGCGCCCGGGCGGGACGTTGCGGCACAGCCACCGCCACATGAACTCGATCATCGGGCTGGGCGCGGTCTTGGCCCGGCGGTAGTTGCGCTCGCCGGTGGCGTACATGCTCAGCGCCGCGGCCCGGTTGTCGGCCGCGACGGGCAGCCCGAGGGCCCCGAACTCCCCCACGTCGATCGCGTGCATGCGGCACATGGCGTCGACGTACTGGTCCAGCACGGCGTCGCGTTCGCCGTCGTCGAGCGCGGTGGCGAGGTTGACCCGGCCGGGCAGCCGGTCCATGACGATCGCGGGCGGGTCGTCGATCATCCCGTGGACGCGTGGGACGGGCACGCCGTACCGGTGGAGCACCCGGTTGACATCGGCTTCCTGCTCAAGAGTGATCATTTCCCGGAAGTTGCCACCGCGGTGGCCGCGCACGTAGTACCTGCGTAACTCCCCCTGGCTCGCCAGATCGGCGAACCAGGCCGCGCGCCACCGCTCCTGCCGCTCGAAGGCCACGACGGTGCCGTCGAGCTCCCGCTCCAACCAGGCCCGAACCCGCTCATCCTGACTCATGGCTCTCCCTTCCAGGAACGCCTCGGCGAGGCGCCGGGATCCATCCTGGTCGAATCCCGATGCGCGGGCACGGTCTCAGGGCTCCACGCCGGCCGCTACCCGGCGACGGGGCGGCGCAGCCTGGTGGCGAGGCCGGCGTCGCCGAGCGCGGCCACGACCTTGGCGCCGAGGGTGATCATGCGGTTCATGCCCGCGTCGCCGATCGGTTCGTAGGCCAGCGCCGCGAGTTCGTCGGTGCGATCCTCGATCCAGCGCCGCCGGCGGCGACCCTCCACCGTCAGCTCCGGCGTCGCGGCCTCGGTCAGCCAACCCCGGCGGCGCAGGCTCGCGACCGAGGCGTTCCAGGCCGGCGGGTCCCAGCGTCGCGAGTCGCGCAGCAGCTCCCCGGGCCACCCCTCGTAGGCGGCGTGGACGACGAGCGCGTCGATCCCGCGCAGCCCTTCGATGACGAGCCCGCCGATGTGCCCGTCGCCCCGGTGTTCGCGCAGCACCTTCGCGGCATGCCAGATCACCAGATGATCCCCGCGCGGCCAGGGCAGCGACGCGAGGCCGGCGAGCAGGGGACGGCCCTCCCGGTTCGCCGCGGCGGCCTCGCCGGCCGCACGCGCGAGCTCGGCCAGCTCGCCGAGTTCCACCGGGTCGATCGGCGCGAGCGCCGCGGCGAGCACCGGCGCGAACGCCGCCTGCTGCGCCGCGAGGATCGCCTCGGGTGACGCCTTGCGCCACACGGCGGGAATGACACTGTCGACCAGCCGGGGATTGACGTTGTAGAAGGTCGCGACCACCACGTCGGCCGGCGCCGGCCCCAGCGGCGCGCTGCGCGTCACCAGGTTCACGACCGCGACGTCGTCGAGCCCGAGGTCGAGGCGGTGAAGCGCCGCGTGGACAGCCGGGCAGAGCACGCCGGCGCCGAACGTGGGCTCGATCGCCCGCAACGCGGGATCGGTCAGGGCCACGTCCAACCCGGTCGATCCGCCGCCTGCCAAGCTGTGCCGGTCCGTGATCACGGCGGCAACGTACCATTCTCCGGCCGCGCAGTGAACGGTGTTGACGGCAGTTTTCGGGGCGCCTTATCCTCGCCGAGATGGTCCGGTGCCGGCTCGAGCCGCGCCTGGCCGGAGGCGACGAGAGGGGCTACGAACCCGTTGTCAACCCGGTGAGCAGACGTTCGACGGCGGTGACGGCCTGTTCCCTGGCGGCGGGCGGGTCGTCGGCGCTGGCGATGAACAGAGCGGCTTCGTCGACCGCGGCCAGCAGGATGTGCGCAAGCGCGTCGAGCGGCTGTGCGGACAGGCTTCCTTCGGCGACGGCGCGTTCCAGCAGAGCGCGGATCGCACCAAGCCCGTAGCGCTTCTCGGTGGCCCGCCACTGCTGCCACCCGAGGACCGCGGGCCCGTCGATCAGCAGGATGCGCTGGACCTCCGGGGTCAGCGAGGCGTTGAGGAAACCCAGCAGCCCGCCCCGCAGGAGCGTGAGCGCATCCCCGGTCGTGTCGGCGCCCCCGGCGGAGGCGAGCAGATCCTCCTCGACCCGTTCGAAGACGGCGAGAAACAGCGCCCGCTTGTCGGCGAAGTGGTGGTAGAGCGCTCCGCGGGTGCCCACTCCGGCCGCCGCGACGATCTCCTCGGTGCCGGTGGCGAAGTAGCCCTTGTGGACGAACAGCCGCCGAGCGGTGGCGATCAGAGCCTCGCGGGTCGCCTCCGCCCGCTCCTCGCCGCCGATGCGGTCTACCAGAACGTCGGCACGCCGGCGACGATCGGCGCCGCCGCCATCGTGGAGAACCTCGCCGGCCAGTTCGCGGTGTTCCCCGACTCCTACGAGTACCGCGTCCTCGCCCTCACCCTCGCGGCCGACGGTGACGTCGTCCTGACCGAACGCCTCGACATGATCCGGACCCCGGCGGCATTCAGGGTGTCCCCGTCATGGGCGCCTTCGTCGTCAGGGACGGTCGGATCATCCGGTGGACCGACTACTGGGACTTGACGCTGCCCGCGAAGATGATGACCGGCGAGGACGTCAGCGACCTCCTTCCCGCGGCGCGCTGAACCTCACGAGATTCAGCGCCCGTACCCCGGAGAGCCGGAGAGCCGGAGTTGTCAACGCGGGCGGGGGCCCGCCAGCTCCGCGAGCACCTCCAGTTCGGCCAGCCACAGGTCCGCCAGGGCCTCATGGCCGGGGACGCTGGCGCTCGCCGTGAACGTGATGTGGGCATGCTCGCCGTAGCCGAACAGGGCCACGGAGAGGTGCTGGCGGCCGACGAACAGCGGCGGCATCCCGGCCAGCCCGGTCACCGGCCGCCCCGCGACGGCCAGTCGGCAGCGCAGGTGCCCCAGGTTGGAGGCGACGAGGGCGACCTCGCGGGTGCGGGAGCCCGAGCTGGCGGCGTGGGCGAGGAAACGCGGCGAGGCACGGGGGGACAGCTCGGCGAGGGCGAGGTGATGGCGCTCGACCACGCCCAGGCCGCCGCCCCGCTTCAACCGGCGCGTGCGCGCGGCGACGCGGGCGAGCCGCCGGCCGGGATCGGGTTCGCCGCAGGGCAGGGCGATACGGACCCCGGTGGTGAAGTTGGACAGCAGCTCCTGTTCGGCACTGGTCCGGATGCTGATGGGCATGAGCGCGTGGATGGGTCGATGAGGTCGGTGAGATCGGTGAGGTCGATGCCATTCCGGCAGCGACCACTGCCGGATCGCGCCAGCGAGGGCCGCGAGATAGACATCGTTGACCGTGACCGCATGGCGGCGGGCGATCTGCCTGAGCGCGGCGAGGTCCGTCGTCGCCCAGGTGTGGCGGGCCGGTCCGCGGGCCGGTCCCCCCCAGGCCGCCAGGGCGCGGGTGGGTGCCAGTCCCTGCAGGTTGCGACCGGCGAGGCGCAGGTAGTCCCCCGGCCGAGGGGCGGGAAACGCCTGCGGCAGGGCCACGCCCGTCTCCTCGCCCTCGCCGAACAGCAGGTACAGCGCCCGGTAGAGGGCGCCGCCGTCCTGGTGGGCATGACTGGCCCGGTACAGCACCAGGGTGCCGTCGGCGGAGTGCCCGCGCAGGAGGTGGAGCATCCACGGCGGTCGACCGAGGTCGACGGGCTGGGAGGCGAGCCGGTCGAGCGTGCGACGCAGCCCGTCGTCGCCCGGCCCCTCCCGCACGGCGGTGACGACCACGTGGTCGTCGACGTTGACATCGCCGCGCGGGGCCCATCGCAGGGAGCTCCGCTCGGCCCGCGGGCCGCCACCGCGGTGGTCCCCCGCAGGCGTCGCGATGGTGTGGAGTCGTTCGGTGAGAGGTCGCGCCGCGCGGAGCCGGTCGGCGACATGCGCCCGCAGAGCGGAGAGATCCAGTGGTGGCCCGCCGACATACAACAGCGTGCCGACGTTGAGGAACTCGCCGGGGAAACGGCGGGTGAAGGCCAGGAAGGCGTGATCGCCAATCGTCAGTGACCGATCGTGCACAGCGCCATCTCCTTCCGGGGTCTCGGGAGCCTGGGGAATCATCGCAGGAGCCCGAGTTCCCGGGCCGCGCGCACCGCGGCGGTGCGGTTGTGGGCCTGTAGCCGACGCATGATGCGGGTGAGATGGGACTTCGTGGTGGACTCCTCGATATTCAACCGGCGGGCCACCTCCGCGCTCGAGAGCCCGACGGCCCCCAGGCCGAGGACCTCCAGCTCGCGAGAGGTAAGGAAAACGGATGGGGGGCTTCCTCGGCGCAGCCGGCACATAGTCACGACCCAGTCGGGCGACGACGTCGGCGATGCTCTTCTGGACCACCGGCTCGGTACTGAGTTCGGCGATGTCATGCAGGGAGTCGCGCAGCGCGCACAGCCAGGTGAGTCCCGGGCCGGTGGTGCCACCGCCGGCCCGTCGCTCCCCGAGGTACATCTCGAAGAGTGCGGCGACGCGGCTGGCGGCATCGATCGCGGCGGCACTGATCGCGGCGGCGTCCGATCAACTGCCATCCGAGACCGAGACCGGGGGCCGCCGAGGGGCCGAGCGGACTGTCCGTCCGGTTTCCCTCCTGGCATCGCACGATCAGCCGTCCGGAAGCGGAATCGACACTCGCCGCGAAGGCGATATCCACCCCGGTCAGGGCGCGCAGCTCACTGACCGCACGTTCCATGAGGTAGACGAGGCAGACGCCACCGTCATCGGGCAAAGGTTCTTCCTTCCGCTCCCGTCCGATCGGAGACCGCATCCCACCGAATGGCGAATATTTGGACACTAACATGCAGAATATTCGCTTTTCAGCCCAATTAGCCCTCGCGATACCACCTTTGGGCGGGGCTCTACGATCCGGTGGGCGCGCACTCAGGGATGCAGCTTCTCGATGTGGTCGGCCGCGGCCGCGATGCCCCCGCCGGCAGTCAGGTACCGCTCGGCCATCAGAATTGGATCAGACGGTAGGACCGTCGACGACTTCACCGTGGCGGGAACCACTTGACATCCTTCTCCGCGTGAACGCGGAGGATTCCAACATCTACACGTCCACCGGGAGAGGAGGTGTGCAGTGTTGGGGTTCGCGGTTCCCAGGCCGCCTGTTGGCGTCGCCTCCCCGCGCAGTCACCCACGTGGTTGCCCACTGATGCCCCAGGGCGATGTTGCATGCCGCGTTCACATCGGCGTTCGCCTGCTGCCCGCAGGACCGGCAACCGAAGACAGCTTGGTTCTCGCGCGCCTCCCCATCCCGAACCCCACAGGTGTTACAGGTCTGCGACGTGTAGGCAGGACTGATCCTCTCGACCCGGCTGGGAGCCTTCTGTTCCAACCAGGCGACCAGCAGCCCCCAGCCGTGGGAGAGAATGCTCCGGTTCAGCCCGGCCTTCTGCCGCACGTTGCGCCCCGGCTCGGCGACCGTACCCTTCGCCGACCGGGTCATCGCCCCAACCAGCAACGCCTCCACGCGGATCAGATCGTACCGGCGGGCCAGCACGGTACTGGTCTTCTCCACCCAGTCCTTACGCCGGTCCACTTCCCGGGCTTTCACCCGGGCGATCTGCCCGACCAGCCGGGCCCGCCGCTGCGACCCCCGCCTCGCTCGGGCGAGGCGGCGCTGCAACCGGACCAGCCGGGTCTTTTCACCGGGGCGCAGCCCAGGGCAGTGCAGCAACTCCCCGGTGGACAACGCCGCCGACACGGCCACCCCCGGTC
>NZ_JANEZT010000265.1 GCF_025403405.1 Frankia tisae | reverse complement strand
GGTTTTGGGTTGTTCGCGCTGGCGGGTCAGCTTGCAGGGGGTTCGACGGCGGTGCGGATCATGCCTTACTCCACCGCCGGAACCTCGCATGAGCCCACGCGCAGCCCCGTCCCGGCTCATCAGGGGCTGTCGAGAGCCTCCCGCACCTTCTCGAGAAGAACCGTCTTGGAGAAGGGTTTCTCCAGCAGGTAGACGCCCGCGTCCAGCTTTCCCTGAGTGGTGAGGATCGGATGGGTGTAGCCGGACATGTACAGCACCCGGATCGCGGGCCGCGCCGCCCGGATCCGGTTGGCGAGCTCCCGGCCCTGCATCCGCGGCATGATGATGTCGGTGAGCAACAGGTGGATGTCACCGTGGTGTTCGATAGCGATGGAGCATGCTTCCAGAGCGGACGGGGCGGTGAGGACCTGGTAGCCGTTGCGGGTGAGGATGCGGCGCGTGACCTCACGCAGGGCGTCCTCGTCCTCGACGACGAGGATCGTCGCTTCGCTGCGCGCGGGGTCCGCATCCAGGGGTTGCTCGTCCGCGGTGATCGGGACGGCGTCGGTTGCCGGGATGGTGCCGCTCACGGTCGTCCTGACCCCGATCTCCGATGTGATCTCCGCGTGCCCCCCGGCCTGCGCGATGATGCCGTATATCGGCGCGAGGCCGAGCCCCGAACCCGCCCCCTTGGGCTTGGTGGTGAAGAACGGCTCGGACACCCGCGCCAGGGTGTCGGCGGACATGCCGACTCCGCTGTCCTGGACACTGAGCCGCACATGCCGGCCGGCTTCGAGACCAGGTCGCCCCGCTATGTAGTCGACGTCGACGGTGGCGGTGGCGGTGGCGGTGGCGGTGAAGTATCCGATGCGGTACGTCGAGTGCACCCCGCGGGTGCTCCTCGGAACCAGGATTTCGATGGGCTGACCGATGAGATCTTCGCGCGGATAGCAGAACAGGCGCTCCGCCTGCACATTGGCCAGGACTATCCAACCATCGTCCCGCACTTCGATGATGGCGTCCGAAGCCGCGCCCAGGAGATCTCGGGCGAGATCCTGCGACAGGCTACTCATCAAATCACCACAATCGGTAATTGAAGATAAGTTTACTGTAATCAAAGATGACCGTAGCAGCGGTCCCCGACCATCGCCAACCGGCGGTGCCGGGCGCCACCGTCAGTCCGGCCACCTGCCGGCGGCCGTGGCGCGCTGGAGGATCTCGGTGAACGGCTGCGGGTCGAGGCCGGCCGCCATGAGCCACGTGTCGGAATAGCAGGTGTCGGCGTACCGTTCCCCGCCGTCGCAGAGCAGCGTGACCACGCTGCCATGGCGGCCCGAGGACACCAGCTCGCAGGCCAGCAGCACCGTGCCCCACAGGTTCGTCCCGGTCGACGCACCTGCCTTGCGGCCGGTCAGCGTTTCCAGCAACCGCAGGGCCGCGATGGACGCCGCGTCGGGGACAGCGATCATCCGATCGATGATCGAGGGCAGGAAGCTCGGCTCCACGCGGGGGCGACCGATCCCCTCGATGCGCGAGGTGCCCACGGGGCCCACGAGGCCCTGGCCGTCCCCGGTCGACCAGTACCGGTGGAACACGGAGTTCTCCGGGTCGACGACGCACAGCGTGGTGTCGTGGCGGCGGTAGCGGAGGTACCGCCCAATCGTGGCGCTGGTGCCACCGGTGCCGGCTCCGACGACGATCCAGCGGGGAACCGGGTGGCGTTCGAACGCCATCTGCCTGAAGATCGACTCGGCGATGTTGTTGTTGCCGCGCCAGTCCGTCACCCGTTCCGCGTAGGTGAACTGGTCCATGTAGTGACCGTCCGTCGCCTCGGCGAGGCGCCTGGCCTCCGCATAGACCGACCCGGCATCCTCGACGAGATGGCATCGCCCCTGCTCGCGTTCGATCAGCGCGATCTTCTGGCTGCTCGTCAGGGCCGGCATCACCGCGATGAAGGGCAGCCCGAGCATGCGGGCGAAGTACGCCTCCGAGACCGCGGTGGACCCCGACGACGCCTCGACGATCGTCGTACCCTCCCGGATCCAGCCGTTACACAGCCCGTAGAGGAACAGCGACCGCCCGAGCCGGTGCTTCAGCGAGCCGGTGGGATGGGTGGACTCGTCCTTCAGGTAGATGTCGACGCCCCGGTCCGCCGGCCACAGGTGCAGCGGGATCAGATGGGTGTCGGCGGACCGGTTGGCGTCGGCCTCGACCCAGCGGATCGCCTCGTCGATCCACCGCCGGTCGGGTCTGCCCGGGGTGCCGAACATGTGTCCACCTCGCCTTCGCGTACGCGGCCGGGACATCGAGGTGCGAACCCCGACCACCGCTCATAGGGTCGGTCCCGTGCCTGCCGAACCTGGTGCCGCCACCGCGCCCGAACGCTGTGTTCTGTTCGTGCATGCCCACCCGGACGACGAGGTGATCGCAACCGGGGCGACGATGGCCTACTACGCCGCCGATCGTGATACCCGGGTCGTCCTCGTCACCTGCACGCTGGGGGAGATGGGAGAGGTGCTGCTCCCCGAGCTGATCAATCTGCGGGCCGACCACGCGGACCAGCTCGGTGGGTACCGGATCGGGGAGCTGGAGCGGGCCTGCGCCGCCCTCGGGGTCACGGATCACCGCTTCCTCGGTGGCGCCGGCCGCTGGCGGGACAGCGGGATGATGGACAGCCCCTCGAACGCGGATCCGCGCTGCTTCTGGCGGGCTGATCTGACGGCGGCGTCCGAGGCGCTGGTACGGATCGTGCGGGAGGTCCGCCCGCAGGTGATGGTGACCTACAACGCGATCGGGGACTACGGGCACCCGGATCACATCCGCGCGCACGACGTGACCGTACGGGCGTTCGACGATGCCGCCGATCCGGATTTCGCGCCGGAGGCCGGCGAACCATGGCGGGTCTCGAAGCTGTACGAGACGGCGTTGCCCCGGTCCGCCGTCGATGCCGCCGTCGATCAGATCTGGCGGTCCGATCTCGCGAAGACCGAGCCCGAGGGGATTACCATGCCCTCGGACATGCTGCTGTCGATCCCCGACGCCAAGGTCACCACGAGGATCGAGGCCCCCGCCTTCTTCGCGGCGAAGGTCGAGGCGATGCGGGCGCACCGCACCCAGATGACCGTCGACGGCTTCTTCTTCGCTCTGGTCAACGGGGACGGGCAGGCGACGAGAGCCACCGAGCACTACGTGCTGGCGCGGGGGAAGGTGGGCCCCGCCGCCGCGTCAGGCAAGGAGGACGACCTGTTCGCCGGACTGGTCGCCTGACGGCGGTGCGGCGCTGTTGCCCCGCACCGATCGGCTCTACCTCCGGTCGCGGCTGGGGCGTACTTCGACCGGCAGGTCCGTGTTGGGGACATACCACGCCTGGCTGCCGTCGTCCCAGCGGACGATGTACGGCGGTTTTCCGCCGTCCCCGCGGAGCTCAATGATCACGCCGTGGCGTTCACCGCGGCCGAGGAGTTTCTTCTGGATGAGTCGATCTCCGACTTTGGCATACATGACGTCACCGGTACGAATCATGCCATTGCCTTCCCTCTCGCCGCAACACCCCTTCTGGCACCGAGCCAGGGTCATCGACCCTCGGGTGGCGAGATTACCTACCAAAAGCTGGACCTGCGTGCGTTGTCAGACGAATTGAGGGCGCCCTCACGTGCGTGTCTACCCGGGTGCAGGCCCTTGTACCGCTCGACAGCCTCCAGATCTTCAAGCGATGAGCGCCCTTGCCCGCGGACCGGGGTCCGCGGGCAAGGGCGCTCGAATCCGCGCTAACTACGGCTTGGCCGAATATAGCTGTTTATAGCGTGCCGCAGCGCTGGAGTTCCGATAGAAGCACCCGTTGCCGATCGGTCGATACAGGTTGGACCCGACGTTGTTCTGATCACAGTTGTTGAAGTAGTACTCGTACGCGAATCCCTTGCCGGCATGGGCCACGAACCAGTCGTACATCCACTGGACATAGTTGGCGCTGTCGCCCCCGCCGTTGCTGCCGCTGCCGCTGACCACCCCCCATTCCCCGACACCGAACAGTTTGTTGTGGGCCTGGGCGAAGTTGTACCAGTAGTTCAGCCCTCCGGGTGCGTTGGCCTGGGCGTCGAACGCGGCCTTCGTCGTGGACGGCGGGTAGTGGTCGTAGGCGTCGAGACCGACCCCGTCGGCCCAGGCGTCACCCGGGTAGAGCTCCATCGGGTTGTGGCTCGGCGGGTTCTGTGAGTAGTGGGCGTTGAGGCACCAGCAGATGGTGGGGTCCGGTTCGGCCGTCGAGTTGATGGCGTCCGCGACATGCCGGAAGCAGTTGACGTAGTCGGTCGGGTTGGTGCCCGCCCACTGGTACCAGTCGCCGTTACTCTCCCAGCCGAGCCGGAGGAAGGAGTTCTGCCGGCCATAGGTGTTCAGGAATGTGCCGAAGGTCCGCCAGTACGAGTCGTAGGCGCCGGTCGCGCAGGTGGCGTTACTGGCACCGATGTTCTCCGGGAACGGCGGGATGGAGATGATCAGTCGGCCCGGCCAGGTGGCGAACGTCCGCAGCAGATCCGCCGGCTGGGTAACGTTCGTCCAGTTGTTCCGGGTCACATAGAGCAGGACGAAGTCACAGGGGGCGCCCCGCCAGTTGCAGAACGCTTCGAGGTTCTGCTGGTTCATGACCGGGTCGGGGAAGGTACCGCTCAGCCACGGCTTGCCCGAGCGGGGGCCGGCGTACGACGGGGGCGCGGTCGGCGGCGCCGTGGTGGTGATCTCGGCGCGGTCGAATCCGATGTTGTTCCCGGTGGACGTGGCGTTGCGGTGCCCGTCGTTCGTGTACGTCAGGGTGTGCGCGCCGGCCGTCAGCACGTTCGAGGTGTACAGCAGGGTCACGGTGGAATCAGGAGCGTACGTGTCGGTGACGGCCGGTTGGGCGCCATCGATCCGGAACGTCCCGAACCCGTTGGCCCAACCCTTGACCCCATAGACGTTGATCTGGGTGCCGGTGAACCGGATCGTGACGACCGCGCCGGGGACACCGGTGTAGTACAGGCTGTTGTTGGGTGAGGCAACACAGCCGACGCAGGCCATCCAGCCGGTCGAGTAGGCGACCTGGTTGTTTCCGGTACCGATCGCGGTGTCCTCGACGGTGGTCGCCGTCTGGGCCGGTGGCGGTGGCGGTGGCGGCGCCGGGTCGGTGGCCACCTCGGCGCGGTCGAAGGCGACGTAGTAGCCGTTGGACGCCGGGTTCCGATCGTGGACGTTCGTGATCTTTACGACGTGGGGGCCCCCCGAGAGCCGTCCCGAGCTGAACACCAGGGTGGCGGCAACGGTCGTGGAGAAGGTGTCCACGACGGTTGGCGTGTCGCCGTCGACGCTGAAGGCGGCGTGCCCGCCTCCCGGCGCCTTGATGCCGAAGATGTTGACCTGGGAGCCGGTGAACCGAACCGTGGCGATGGCACCGAAGTTGGTCGAATACCGATAGCTGCTGTTGAGGGCACTGGGCGCGCATCCGCTGCACTGGGTCCAGGTTCCCGAGTAGGAGACCTGGTTGTTTCCGGTGCCGATGGCGGTGTCCTCGATCGTGGTTGTGGCGGCGCTCGCCGGCATCGCCAGCGCCCAGTTGCTCCCCATGACGCTGGCCAGGGCCACGGCCGCCCAGCCGAGCCGGCCGCGAAGCCTGGTCGTGGTCCGGCGCCGGCGTGGACGTCGCACCGACCGGTGCCGCGGCTCGATCCGCGTGTGGCCAGATCTGGGTGGCCGCCCGCGCCGACGGCGGGCCATCCCGCCCATCCGTACGCCGGGCCGGCGGCGCAGGTGGACCCCTCCATCACCGCCGCCGGAATTCTCCTCCGGTCGGGAACCAGTCCCGTCCGGTATGTCTTCCGCCTGCATTCTCTCGTCCCGTCCTGGGTCGCGGATATATGACCTTGCGGTCGTCGATGAACGTCATTTCCATCGACCGGGACAGACGTTAGATCCAAGGGTCAGTTCAACATGGTTATGCGCTATTCTCAGGAGATTCGACGCGCAGTTCTCCGCCGGGGTGAAGACCGGCAACGGGGTGAAGACCGGCAACGCCGATGTTGTTCCACCGGACCGGATGGAAGGCGCCCAGAGTAGGCTGTTGCCTTGCGGGCAGGCAGGCAGGACGCGCCGGGCTACGCGTTTTCGATCGCTCTCAGCTTGCACACAGGTTGTGCGGTGAGCACCGAAGCCCCCGCAACGCCAGGGAGCTGCCGGGAAATAACTTCGGTTCTTGATCTGCGCCTGGGGTCGTGGGCTGCCTGTCGTGGTGGAGGGGATCAAGGCGGTGCTGGCGGAGAAGTTCGCCGGGTTACTCTCGATGTTCCGCCTCCGCCACCCCGGCCGCACGTGACCGAATACCGGGTCGTGGCGCGGACCTGCCCCTGCTGTGGGAAGACGACCCCGGGGGGCCGGGCCGCCCGCCTGCTCACCACGACGTTCCTGCCACGGGTGAAAGAGCTGATCGCCGCCGTGCCGGTCGCGCATGCCGATGAGACCACCGCCCGCGCCGACAGCGCGCTGCGCTACCTCCAGTCGCCTGCACCGACTATCTCACCGTGATGCACGTCGGGGACCGCACCGCCGCCACGATCGACGCCGGCGGGGTCTGGCCGACGTTCACCGGCACCCTGGCCCGCGACGGCTACACCGGCTACGCCCACCTGACCGGCGCGCTGCACGCCTGGTGCGGAGCCCACCTGCTCCGCGACCTGCGCCAGGTCCACGACACCGACCCGGCCGGGCAGGTCTTGGGCGGACGCGATGGCCACCACCCTGCTCGACGCCCACCACGCCGCGTGCGCCGCCCGCCTCGCCGGTCAGACCGCCCTCGATCCCGAGATCCTCGCCCGTATCCGTAACCACTACCTCGGCGCGCTCGCCCGCGGCGAGGTCGACAACCACGGCACACGCAGCCCCCTGGCCACCGACGCGCGGACGTTGATCCGCCGGTTCCGCCGCTACGAGAACATGATCCTGCGGTTCGCCACCGGTCCCTGGCCACCCCCAGCAGCCCAACCCGCCTGACCGCACCGCCAAGGGCCCGCGCCCTCAGCTGAACAGCTACGTATGTGCCGCCACGCCAGAGAGGTGATGGATTTCATCGACCGGACAATCCCAAGCCGTGGTCATGAGTCGCTAGCCGAGCCAGTCAGGTTCCACAGCTGACCTGACTGGCCGCAGGACTCTACCGGAAGACTCGTTCCAACAGAGGTTGCAGTCAGACAGCCGCGAGTCTCCTCGTTCCAGATCGCATAACTGTCGCCCTCCGGGGTGAGGATCCACTTTTGATTGCCGGGAAGATTGCAGGCATCACTGTCGGAGCTTTCCGCGATATAGGCATAGTTGGAGCCGTCCGATGCCCTGACTAAGGTAAGGTATCCATATCCAGTATCGCCCCCATCTGCAGCAGTAAAGCTCTGGCCAACGGAACCAATGAATACCCTCCCGCTATCGCCGCAAACCCCGATATGCCAGATCTGATTTTTGTTGTATCCACCGTTGTTGGGCCGGGCGACCTGAAGCGCGCTCGCGTAGGTGGTATCGGACTGGCCGTCTATCGTTGGTATCCGAGTGTCCAGCGGAATCGAGCCGCCCGCGGGGTTCGGAATGTCCAGGTTGTAATCTTGTCCGGCGATACTTCTCGAGATCTCCGCATGCACAGACGGCGGGAGGAGTCCCGTGAGTGGGCTGAAGGAACCGAGGTGGCCGGCTGGGCTCGGCTCTGTGGGGCTCGGCTCTGTGGGGCTCGGCTCTGTGGGGCTCGGCTCTGTCGAGCCCTGGGAGGTCGTCGGAGCCTGGGTCGACTGGAGAGTTCTCCCGGCAGCCGTCTTGGAGTTTCCGCGCCCCAGTAGCACTCCCCCAGCGACCACCGCGCAAAGGGCGAGGACGCAGGCGAACGCAATGGCGGGCCTCGGTCGCGCGCGACGGATGGCCAGTGGTTGGGCGATTGGTATTTGAGGATGGGCCTGGGGATAGAAGGCCGGCGGCTGCGGTTGGGCGATTGGTATTTGAGGATGGGCCTGGGGATAGAAGGCCGGCGGCTGCGGTTGGGCGATTGGTATTTGAGGATGGGCCTGGGGATAGAAGGTCGGCGGCTGCGGTTGGGTAGCCGGGCGCTGCGGGGGGCTCGGCGGTGCGTTCGGCGAGGTATTGTCCAATACTATGTGGTATCGTTTTGCGATCTCATCCCATTCCATTTGCTGATCCCACGCCTTGCCGTGACCGTTGTAGTTCGATTCGCGGAGACTGTTGAGCGCCACGGCGGCCTGCGCGGCCAGCGCAGCTATCCATGGCTTGGCTTCGAGCTGCCTCCTCCACTCCGCTTCGGGGGTGTCTTTTTGCCAAACGATGTCCTGCTCTCTTATCAGCCATTTCCCTTGCTGCGGTTCTTTCTTCGTCCATGCCTTTAGTTTGTTATAGACCTTTACTGCATCGCCGTGAAAGTTAGAATAGTGCCTTTCATCGTCGAAGCCGATCAGTATGGGCAAAATCGTGCAGATGCCGCCGCTCTTGTCATTGCATACGTACGTTGAGTAGTACTCGATTTCGGCTATACAAAAGTCTTTGTGGTGGTCAAAGAATTCGGGCGTCATGATGACAACCATGAAGGCGGACTGGCTCAGCGCTTCGAAGACCTGCCTGTTGGTCTCGCTGAAGGTCGGTGTCCAATCGGGATCGTAACGGTTTGCGGGCGGGTGATAAAGGTGCAGATCAAGACTGTCGTTTTCGGGCAGATGAATCAGTTTCGCCATTTCATCTTTGAGTACCGCCGCAACTCTTTCCGCTATGTGGTAATTTTCTCCGGCGAAACTCATAAATCCGTCGGACAGCTTGCCTTCTACCACGATTCTTCTCTTCCACGAGGCTCGGGGAACCGGGCGTGGTTTTCGGTGCCGATTGCCACAACCACGACTATGGACGTCGCGCAAAATGCGTCGCCGCCAGGTGTACTTTGTTTGCGACAGACGACATTTTTCTATTCTCCTGAGGCCTGTGTCAGCAACATGCTAACGCGGGCCCCGCTGTGCCAGGAGGCATGCGCTTCCTTTACGGGATTGCAGTGGTGCCGACCAAGTGCGGCAGGTTCGCACGATTGACTGTTTGTGGCCGCATGCACCAGGCGCTGCCGACCGGGCAAACTACGTTGATCTCGATATGACTCTGCGCCACACGGCCCCCTCGCCGACCCCGCCGCGTGCGCCGGACCCTGCCGTCATTGACGGGCCCACGCTCTACCCGCAGACAAGGCCTGATTGTCACGGTTCGGTCACAAGAATACCCCGCCATCATCCTCTGGGTGCACCGCCGCTCGCAATCCGCAGTCAGGTATGGGACACCGACGCGACGGTTTCGTCCTGGCCTGGTCCCGGTGGAAGGGTCATTGCAAAGTCGTGTTTGTGCTGGTCATGAGGGTGATCGCCTGGTCGGGGTGGCGGGCGTGGTGGCGTAGGGCTCGGGCGATGTTGGTGAAGCCGGCGAACCGGGGCAGAATGATCACCAGGTTGCGGAGAGCGGCCATGACCTGGGGTCCGCTGCCGGTACGAGCCTGGTGAAGGTCTTCACCCAGTGTGACGTCACGGACCCAGTGCAGCCGGTTCTCGATGGCCCAGTGGCCCCGGATCCAGGTGGCCAGTTCGGCCGGGAGGGCGTCCTGGGCGGGCAGGGTGCAGATCGCGTAGGCAGTCTCCCGTCGCCGGCGGCGCTTGCCC
>NZ_JANEZT010000264.1 GCF_025403405.1 Frankia tisae | reverse complement strand
GTCTGGCTCCCGCCCGGCACCCGGCGCCCCAACTCCCTCCTCCCGTGCGCCCCAGCCGGTTGCGCTGGGAATTGCTGGAGCCTGATGACGGTCACGGGCCGGCGAACCGTGATTAACCTCCAGCATCCGCTGACCGCTATATGACCAGGATCGGCATCACCCGATCTGTATGAGGTTTATGTGAGCAGTGGGGCGCGGAAGTGAGTCGAAGGATGGCGTGGGTTGCGGCCGGAGGGCCGCACACACTCCGAGGACGGCGACCACGCTGCCCGTCCGGGATGTTCGCCGGCGGAAGCGTTCGTCGTCGACGGCACTCAGCCGAAGGAGATCCCAGCCGTCAAACAGCAGGGGCCCCGCTGTCCGGGTCCCCCTGGCATCCCTTGATCGAGGTCAGATACGCACCCGCGGTGATCCCGACGGTTCGTCCGCGGTGTCGGGATCGGCCCCTTCCGCCGCCTCCGAGCTCGTTTCACCTCCCGGCAAGGCGGAGAGACGGGACGGGAAGAAGCGGTGTCTGTTCGTACGCAACTGGGCACGAGTAGTGGGCAGGGATTAACGTGACGGGGGGTGGACATCGTGCGGATGGGACGCCGGATCGTCTCGGGACTGCTCGCCGCATTGGTCGCGGTTGCCGGTGTCATCGCCGTCATCGAGATCGTCGCTGCCGCCGCTGGCGGCGGGTACATCCTGATCGACCAGCGAAGCTGGGCGGACTACCTGAGTGACACCGCCTGGTCGGCGGGGCCGGTGTTGCTGGCCGCCGGGTTCGTCGCGCTGGTCGGGTTGCTGTTGATAGGGACTGCGTTCCGGCGCGGCACGCCCGCTCGGCTGCGTACCCGCTGGGACTGCCCGCGGGTCGGGGTCTTCGTCAACCGGCGCGGGCTGGCCCGGGACCTGCGGGCCACGGCACTCGCCGTCGATGGGGTGGAGCGGGCCCGGGTCCGGGTGGACCGGCGGGCCGCGGATGTCCGGCTGCGCCTGCGTCCCCGCACCGTGATCGGTGCGTCGCAACGGGTCGGCGCCGTGCTGCGCGAGGAACTCGACGCCTTCTCGTTGGCCGAGCCGCCTGACCTGATCGTCCGGGCCACCACGCCGTCGGCCGGTCGCCGGCACGAACTGGCTGGTGGCGACGGGCCGGCTAGGCATGATGGCCCGGCTGGTCGGGGCGGTCCGGGCGGGTACGCCGGGCCTTCCGAGGGTGCCGGTCGGACCGAGCCCGGTGGTCTGGTCGGCTCCGGTGGTCCGGTCGAGCCCGGTGGTCCGGTCGAGCCCGGTGGTCCGGTCGAGCCCGGTGGTCCGGTCGGCTCCAGAGTGGGTGCCGCGACTAGGCGGGGAGGCGGGGAGGCGTGACCGGGCTCGGGCCGCGCACGCCGTCGACCGACCGGCGCAACCAGGTTGTCCTCGCCGCGCTGGGTCTGCTGTTCACCGCGGTCGGCGTGGTCGCGCTGCTCGTCGGGGTCGGCGTGTTCGGAGACGACCGGGCGGACCGACCGGTGCTCGACCCGGACGCCCGTGATTTCGCCGCGGACCACGGCTGGTTCTGGCTGGTTGCCGGGGTCGCCTGTGGGCTGATCGCCCTGCTGGCGCTGGTCTGGTTGGCGCAGCAGTTCCGCACCGACAGGTCCCACGGGCTTGATGTGACCCACGATGAGCTCGGCGACGTGCACCTGCCGGCGACCGCGCTGACCGACGCCGTCGAGGACGACGTGGCCGGGATAACGGGCGTCAGGGGGGCGCGGGTCGAGCTGCGGGGCCGGCAGGAACCGTCGTTGGAGATCGCGGTGCGGGTGGCGCGGGGCACCGATGTGCCCGGCATGCTCGGCCAGGTGTGCGGCCCCGTGCTGGAACGGGCCCGGCGGGCGCTCGGGCGCCCCGACCTGCCAGCTCAGGTGAATGTCACGGCCGTCGGCGGGGTTCGTCGCGGGCCCGACGTCCGCTGACGCCGCGGTCCCGGCCGGGACCGGCGCCGCCGTGACGGCCCGCGTCCGCGCAGGGGCTTGACAGACCGGGGTGGTCGTCCGCCTTCCGCGAAGCGTCCGGTACTGTGAAGGACCGCGCCGCGGTGGTTCTCCCGCCCTCCGGCGATGGAATCCCATGTTCTGGAAAGGATGAGCGCCGCCATGTCCGAGGTCCGCATCGCCGCGGAGCCGCGCACCGAGTTTGGCAAGGGCGGTGCTCGTCGCACCCGCCGCGCCGGCAAGGTTCCCGCTGTTCTCTACGGTCACGGCAAGCCGCCGCGCCACATCGCTCTGCCCGCACACGACCTGATGCACGCCTTCAAGACCGTCGCCGGTACGAACGTCCTGCTGACGCTCGAGCTTGCCGACGGCACCGAGCTCGCGCTCGCGAAGGACGTCCAGCGGCACCCGATCAGGGGCAGCTTCGAGCACATCGACCTGGTTCTGGTGAACCGGGGCGAGAAGGTCGTTGCCGACATCCCCGTGCAGGTCATCGGGGAGCCCCACCCCGACACACTGATCGACCAGCAGGTCACTTCGATTGCGTTGAAGGCCGACGCGTCGGAGCTGCCGAACGCCATCGAGGTGGACATCACCGGTCTGGAGCCGGGCACCGCCGTGTTCGCCCGCCAGCTCCCGCTGCCCGAGGGCGCCGAGCTCGACGCCGAGCCCGACCTGGTCGTCGTGCAGTGCCTGGCCAAGCGGACCGTCGCCCAGCAGGACGCGGAGCTCGGCGAGACCACGGAGGCGACCGAGGAGGCCGGCGTGGCGAGCGCGTCCGCCTGAGGCGGACGGCTCTCCCTGTCGAGCTCCTCGTCTCCCGTCACCTGCCGATGATCTGCAGATGAGCTGTCGATGACGAACGTGCCGACCGACGACGGGCCGTGGCTCGTCGTCGGACTGGGTAATCCGGGCCCGGATTACGCGGGTAACCGCCACAACGCCGGCTTCATGGTCGTCGACCTGCTCGCCGAGCGGGCCGGGTCGCGGCTGAAGTCGCACCGCTCCCGGGCGGACGTCGCCGAGGTCCGCCTCGCCGGCGCGCGTGCGGTCCTTGCCCGCCCGCTGTCCTTCATGAACCTCTCCGGTGGGCCCGTTTCGGCGGTGCGCACCTTCTACAAGGTCGATCCGGCCCGGGTCATCGTCGTGCATGACGAGCTGGACATCCCGTTCGGGGCGATCCGGCTCAAGCGCGGCGGCGGGGACAACGGCCACAACGGGCTGCGGTCGATCTCCTCTGCCCTCGGTACCCGCGATTACCTGCGGGTCCGGGTCGGCATCGGTCGCCCGCCGGGCCGAATGGACGCGGCCGACTTCGTGCTGCGGGACTTCGGCACGGCAGAGCGGCGCGAGCTGCCACTGTTGTTGGAGCATGCCGCCGACGCGGCTGAAATGCTCATCACCGACGGCCTGGAGCCCACGCAGAACCGCTTCCACGCCCTGCTCTGACGGGGGGCCCCGCCACTCAGGACGGCGTCAGGTGCTCCTGGATGCGGCCGATCAGCGCCGCGTGGTCGAGCTCGCGGCGGACGAAGGCCCGGCCGGCGAGGCCGATCTCGGCCGCTCGCCCCGGGTTGTCCAGCAGCTCGCACGCGGCGGCGGCGAAGGCGCTCGGCTCGTCGGCGACCAGCAGATCGACGCCGGGGGTCCAGCCCAGCCCGCGGCTGCCGGTCGGGGTGCTCACCACCGGAACACCGGTCGCCATCGCCTCGATGGCCTTGATGTTCACGCCGGAGCCGGAGCGCATCGGGTTCACCGACAACGTCGCCGCGGTGAGGTAACCGGCGACGCTGGGCACGTCGGTGTGCAGCTCGACGCCGTCGAAGCCGCCGAGCCACGCGGCCAGACCGTCCTCCGGGCGCCGCCCCACCACCTGGAAGGTCGACTTCGGATGGTTGGCCCGGATCGTCGGCCAGCATCCCCCGAGGAACCAGCGCAGCGCCTCGATGTTCGTCGGGGTGTCCAGCGAACCGACGAAGATCAGCCGCTGGTCGACGGCGGTGCCGGCCGCCGTGGCCGGTGTGGCGGAGGCAGTCGCCCGCAGCGCACCCACGGGCAGGAACGGCGGCAGGTGGAACGTGGGCACGCTCGCCCGGGTGCGCCGCCACTCGTGATCTTCCAGCGAGATGTCGGCGATGCAGGTGACCAGGGGCGAGTGGTGCATCGCCAGTTCGGCGAGGCGCAGCTTGTGGTACTCGAGCTCGTAGGCCACGGCCCGGGGGCCGGAGCTGCTGCGGGCCAGCACCCGGAAGAATTCCGAGTCGACGTTGTGCGCGCGCACCAGGTGCGGCAGCTTCCAGATTCGGGCGATCTCCTCGCCGAGATGTGACGACCGGCAGCTGTAACTGATCACCGCATCGGCCCGCGGGGGGGTGGACTCCAGGGCGCGCCGCAGCGGGCCGACCGGTCGGGAGGCGTGCATGAACGGCCTCGACGTCAGGTGGGCGCGCGGGCTGTCGTCCCGAGGCAGCCGGATCACCGCCGAGCCGGGAACCGCCTCCTCGTAGGCGGCGATGTCCAGATCCTCGCGCGAGGGAACCAGGATCTGCATCCGAATACCGGCCGCGGAGGCCGCAGTGAGGAAGCTGAATGTCTCCACCCGGCCGCCGGCGTCCGCCGGGAGAAACGGTTCCTCGACAACGACGATCCAGCGCGTGGAGTCGCTCACCGGTCCCACTCTAACGACCCGGGTTCACCCACATGGGGGAGGGTCCGCCCGGTCGCCCGGTGATGGAATCCAAGGCGTGGCCATACGGTCACGATGACATCGCATGCACGTGAATAAACCGGGCGGTTTCGTATGGCCGCCGAATGTCGATGCGTGGTTGTGGCCGCACAACGTCGCCGGGGCGACCGGGCCGTCGTGTCCCGGTTAGTGGTCCCCGCGGATCGGACGGCGGTGCAGGTCAGAGCCGCGCATCACGGCCGCGCAGCGTCATGGGGCCAATCGCGTGTTCCGACGGGCCCGGAGCCGTTCGCCGTGGCATGCCGGTGGAACGCTACGGTTACAGTCATGACAGGTGCCCGGACCATCGGTCGAGGAGCCGCCGTCGCGGCGCTCGGAGCCGTAACTGTTTACGGTCACGTTCTGTATCCGGTTTATATCGGACTGCGCAGCCGTGGCCTGGAACCGGCGACACCACCGGAGCCCGAGATCTGGCCGGGACTGAGTGTCGTCGTCTCCGCGTACCGGGAATCGGCGGTCATCGGGACGAAGCTGGATGAACTTGCCGGCACCGACTATCCCGGGCCGATGGAGGTCATCGTCGTCGCGGACGACCCGGAGACGGCCGAGGCGTCGCGCCGGACCGGCGTGCGGGTGCTGTCCTCCGGCGAGCGGTTGGGCAAGGCCCGCGCGGTCAACCGCGGCGTCGCCGCCGCCTCCCACGAGATCGTCGTGCTCACCGACGCCAACGCGGTGCTCGCACCCGGCGCGCTGCGTGCCGCCGCCCGCCACTTCACCGACGAGACTGTCGGCGCGGTCGCGGGTGAGAAGCAGGTCGACGACCCGGACGGCGCCCAGGGCTTCTACTGGAAGTTCGAGTCGTGGCTGAAGCGCTGCGAATCGGCGACGGGTGCGACGATCGGCGTCGTCGGCGAGATGCTGGCCTTCCGCCGCCAGGCGTTCCGGCCGCTGCCCGCCGACACGGCGGTCGACGACGCCTGGCTCGCCCTCGACATCCTCGAGGGCGGGTTGCGGGTCGTCTACGAGCCCGAGGCGTACTCGATCGAGTCGGCGGCCCCCGACTACACCGGTGAGTGGGAGCGGCGGACCCGGATCGTCGCCGGCAACCTGGACATGCTCTGGCGCCGCCGGGCGACGCTGGTGCCGGGAGCGTTGCCGGTCACCCCGCAGCTGTGGGGGCACCGGCTGGTCCGCTCGTCGTTCGGGCCGGTGGCGCATGTCGTCCTCGTCGCCATGGCCGTCCCCGCTGCTCGCCACAGCTGGGCCGCCCGGGTGTTCCTGGCCGGCAACGCCGCCGGCGCGGCGAGCACCGCCGCGCTGATGACCGGGCGGACACCGCCGGGGCCCAGCCGGCTGGTCGCGCAGGTCTTCTTCCTGCAGGCCGTCGCGCTCGGCGGGGTGCGCCGCTTCGCCGCCCGGGACCGCCCGGCCGTGTGGCCGAAGCCGGATCGCCAGCCGGTTGCCCCGCCGTCCGGCGCCGGTGCGCCGGACGGGGCCGACCCGGCGGGTTCGGCGGGTTCGACAGGTTCGACGGGCTCGGCCACCTCGTCCAGTGCGCTGACGTCGGCTGGCAGCTGAACCGAGGCCCGCAGGCAAGTACCGTCGGCAGCCGGGGCCGTACGGTGCATCGGAATCTCGCGTGAACACACGTAGTGAGGAGCGTGCCGCCGTGTCGGTCGACCAACCCAAGCGGTCCACGTGGCAGTACGAGCTCGTGCTGGTCAGCTATCACAGCCGGGAACAACTTGAGGAACTGTTCGCCACGCTGCCGCTGGACATGCCGGTGGTGGTCATCGACAACGCCAAGGGTGTCGACCGGGTCGACGAGCTGCTCGTGGATCGGCCGAACGCCCGCTATCTCGACTCCGGCGGCGGCAAGGGCTTCGCGAAGGCCGCGAACATGGGCATCCGATCGTCGAGGTACGACTACATCGTCCTCGGCAATCCGGACAGCCGGCCCACCGTCGACGTCATCGACGTGCTCGTCGACGACCTGCTCGCCGACCCGGAGCTGGTCACCAGCGCCGCGACGATGAAGGGCCACGACGACCGGCCCGAACTCGGCAACGGCGGCTGGGAGCCGACGCCGCGCCGCGTGCTGCTGCACGTCCTCGGCGCGCACAAGGTGGCGCCGACCTCGGCGCTGTTCGCGCGCCCGACCCCCGGCCGGCCGATGAACCCCGAGTGGCTGACCGGCGCCTGCATGGCCGTGCGCCGCTCCACGTTCCTCGAGCTGGGCGGCTTCGACGAGACGTTCTACGTCTACAACGAGGACATGGCGCTCGGCCGGGCGATCCGCGAGGCCGGCCTGCGCCAGAAGCTGCACACCGACCTGCTGGTGCCGCACGGCGCCGGCGGCAGCGGCGCGGGCAAGACCTGGATGCTCCAGATGCGCGGCGCGTCCATGGTCCGCTACCTGCGCAAGCACAATGCCCCGACCCGGGTGAACGTGATGCGCTCGATGCTCGTGGCCGGGTACGCCGGGCGCACGGTGCTCTCCCGCGCCCGCGGTAAGAAGGCGGTGGCCGACGAGCACGCTGCCTACATCAAGGGGCTGCTCGTCGGGCCGCCCGCCCCCTAGGTGAAACGGGCGACTCGCCACTCGCGACGCCCGCGGCGGACGAGGATCACCGAGCCGTGCAGCAGGTCCTTCTCGGTCACGGTGGCCACCGCGTCAACCCGGTCGCCGTTGACCAGCACGGCGCGGTTGCCGAGGTGCTCGCGGGCGTCGCGACGGCTGCTGGCCAGGCCGGTGGCGAGCAGAAGGTCGACGACGGGCCAGCCGCCGTCGGCCGCGAGCCGGGCCAGCGGCTCGGTGACCGTCGGCACGTCGGCGAACACGTCCGAGATCAGGTCCGCCCCGATCGCCTTCACATCGCCGCTGAACAGCGCCGCGGACGCCGCCTCGGCAGCGTCGACGGCGGGCTGGCCGTGCATGAGCGCGGTCATCTCCCGGGCGAGATGGCGCTGCAGCGCGCGGCGGCCCGGCGCCTCGGCATGCTCGGCGAACAGCCGCTCCAGCGGCTCGCGGTCGGTGAGCGAGAAGAACAGCGCGAACCGGCGCGCCTCCTCATCTGACAGGTTGATCAGAAACTGGTACAGCGTGTAGGGCGAGGTGCGGTCGGCCGTCAGCCACACCGCGCCCTTCTCCGACTTGCCGAACTTCGTGCCGTCCGCGCGCAGCAGCAGCGGGCAGGTCAGCCCGTGCACCTGGGTCCGCAGCACGCGGCGCACGTAGTCGATCCCGGCGACGATGTTGCCCCACTGGTCCGACGCTCCCATCTGGAGCGTGACGCCATGGTCCTCGCACAGCCGGCGGTAGTCGTACGCCTGCAACAGTGAGTAGCTGAACTCGGTGTAGGTCAGGCCGACGTCGGGGTCGTCGAGGCGGCGGCGGACCGAGTCCCGCCTGATCATCTCGGTGACGGGGAAGTGCTTGCCGACGTCTCGCAGGAACTCGATCATGCCGAGGCCGCCGAGCCAGTCGCCGTTGTCGACGAAGGTGGGGATCTCCTCGGCGGCCAACGCCCGCCCGAAGATCGTCTCCATGATCTCGCGGTGCCGCGTCACGTTGGCCCGCACGTCCTCGACGGTGAGCAGGGTGCGCTCGGCGGACTTGCCGGACGGGTCGCCGATCAGGCCGGTGCCGCCCCCGAACAGGGTGACGGCACCGAGCCCGGTCCGGGCGGCCCGGATCAGCAGCGTGATGGGCAGCAGGTTGCCGATGGTCAGCGACGGGGCGGTCGGGTCGAAACCGATGTAGCAGCGCCGCCTGCCACCGTCGAGGTGTTCCCGTAGCTCGGCGGGATCGGTGCTGTCGTGGATGAGTCCACGCCAGGACAGCTCGTCCAGGAGCGCGTGTGTCATGTGGCCATGTTAGGAGTGGCCGCGCGGCCCTCGGCCCGTCGTGGTTCGCCGGGCGGACAGCAGATGCGCGCCGACGCCGAACAGGCCGCCCAGCCAGACGGCAAGGGCCAGCCCACCGACCCAGGCCAGCGTGGCGCGGGCGACGCCGCGATGGCCCCCCGATCCGTGGCCGGCGGCGCTCCCGGTCGCCGGGCCGTCGCCACCGGCGGCCACCGCGGCGGTGCTGTCGCGGTCCTGGCCCGGCCCGGTGCCCGCGGCTCGCCCGCGGTCGGGGTCGGGGCCGGCGGCCGCGCTGGCGGCCGCGTCCGGGGGCGTGGCGGCGCGGTCCGCGTCGGCGGGTGGCTGGCCGGCCAGGCCCCAGCGGGTCGGGGCGGCCAGCAGAGGGTTGGCGCCGACGACCGGAACCGGCCGGGTCAGCGCCGCGGCGGGATCGACGATGCCGAAGCCGAACTCGACGTCACGGCCCGGCGGCCCGGCGTCCCGCGCGGTGTAGATGAGCCGCTCGATGACATTGGGCGCGTCCAGGTCGGGCCGGGCCGACCGGATGAGCGCGACCACACCCGAGACGATCGCGGCCGAGTTCGAGGTGCCGGAGCCGGTGTCCAGGCCGTCCGGGGAGACCCGGGTCGGCACGGGCGCCCGGATGCCCGGGGCCGGGGCGGCGATGACGGCCTGCGAGCCCAGGGACGAGCCCTGCCAGAAGTCGCCCCGCGCGGTCGAGCCGGTCACCGAGACGACGCCGGGGATGTTCGCCGGTGAGTTGATCTCGTGGTCGCCGGTCTCCACGTTGCCGGCGGAGGCGACCACGACCACGTCGTGCGCGAAGGCGTAGGCGACCGCCTCGCGCTCGTCGGGGGTCGCGGCCCCGCCCGCGCCGAGGGAGAGGTTGATGACGGTGGCGCCGAGGTCGACGGCCCGGTGGATGCCGCGGGCGACCTCCGCCGAGTCCGCCTCGGCACCGGTCGAGACGGGCAGGATCCGGGCGCCCGGAGCGATGCCGCGCACCTCCGGCCGGCCGTTGTCGTTGCGCCCCGCGATCAGGCCCGCCATCGCGGTGCCGTGGCCGTCGGGATCGTCGTCGCGACGCCCGTCGGGGGCCGCGTCCGGCCCGACGCCGGCGCCGGGTAGGACCTGGCCCTGCAGCTTGGGATGGTCGGCGTCCACCCCGCCGTCGATGAC
>NZ_JANEZT010000263.1 GCF_025403405.1 Frankia tisae | reverse complement strand
CCCGGGCAACTTCTACGGGGCGGGCGGTGGCGGCGGCAGCGGCTTTGCGGCACCCACGGTGACCGACGCCGCGCTCATCGCGGGTGTCAACCACGGCGACGGCCGCGCGACGGTGTCGTTCCGGTACGGCGCCTCGGTGGCGCTCGCCGCCGGCACCACCACGCCGCTGTTCGGCCAGACCGTCACCCTCACCGCGTCCGTCACCGCAGCGGACCCGGCCGCCGGCGCCCCCGGCGGGACGGTCACCTTCCTGGACGGGGCCACGACGCTGGCAACGGCGCCGCTGAGCGGCGGCCAGGCCGGCGTCAGCATCAGCGGTCTCCAACCCGGCACGCACGCGATCACGGCCAGCTACGGCGGCGACCCGGCCTTCGCACCGGGGACCACCGCCGGATCCACCGAGGTCACCGTCGGGTTCAGCCAGCCGTGCGTCACGACGACGCGCACCGGTCCCCTGACGGTCTCCGCCGGCCAGTCGCTGTGCGTCGGCCCGGGCGGTCGGCAGGTCGGCCCGGTGACCGTGCGTTCCGGCGGGGCGCTCGCGCTGACCGGCGCCACGGTCACCGGCCCGGTGACCGCCGAGGGCGCGCTGGCCCTCACCGCCTGCCAGTCGACGATCACCGGCCCGGTGACGGTCCACGCCACCGGCGGCTACGTCCTGCTCGGCGCCGACGCCGCCGATGTGACGCCCTGCGCCGGCAACACGCTGCGCGGCCCGCTGACCGTGGACGCGAACACCGGCGGTCTCGAGGCCTCCACGAACACGATCACCGGTCCGGTGCGGATCGTCGGCAACAGCGGCAGTGGCCCGCTGCCCGACGACGCGGTGCCCGAGTTCCGCGACAACCACGTCACCGGCCCGCTGAGCTGCACCGGCAACCAGCCGACCCTGGCGCAGACGGGCAACACCGTGATCGGGCCGCGATCCGGTCAGTGCGCCTGACCTGACGGCACCACCGCCCGTCGCCTGCCGCGATCCACTCCCCGCGGCAGGCGACGGGCGGACGGCCGTCGGCGCCGGGGCGGGGCGGCACTGCCCGTCGCCACCTGGGAGGATGATGCCGCGTCGGCGGGCGGCCGTCGCGGCCGATTTCCAGGGCCCGCCGCCGAAGCCTCAGCCCAGAAGGAGCCACTCCCTTGACCGACGCCCGCACCGCCATCGCCAGCCTTCGCCGCTCGCATGAGCGGCTGCGTGCCCTCGTCGAACCGCTTGATGCCGAGGCGGTGCGCGGGCCCTCCTACGACGACGAGTGGACGATCGCGCAGGTGCTGTCCCACCTGGGCTCCGGCGCCGTGATCAGCCGGCTCGTCCTCGACGCCGCCGTCGCCGGGCAGGACGCCCCCGGCCAGGAGCAGTTCGTCGCCGTCTGGGACACGTGGAACGCCAAGACCCCGGACGCGCAGGCCGCCGACGTGCTGCCCGCGGACCTGGCCCTCGTCGAGGCCTACGAGGCCCTTGACGACGCCCAGCTCGCGGGTCTGCGGGTCGCGCTCGGGCCGATGAGCCTCGACGCCGCCGGGGTGGTCCGGCTCCGGCTGAGCGAGCACGCCGTGCACACCTGGGACGTCGCGGTCGTGCTCGACCCCGCCGCCACCGTGGACGCGGCCGCCGTCGACCTGCTCATCGACGGCCTCGCAATGATCGCCGGCTTCGCCGGGAAGCCCACCAGCCCGGCCCGGATCCACGTCACCACCACCGCCCCGGACCGCGAGATCGCCCTCGACCTCGGCGACGCCGTGAGCCTGGGCCCCTGGGACGGCGAGGCACGGCCCGCCCGGCTTCGGCTGCCGGCCGAGGCGTTCCTCCGCCTGGTCTACGGCCGCCTCGACCCCGCCCACACCCCGCCCCTCGAGGCCGACGGCGTCGACCTCGACACGCTCCGCGCGGCGTTCCCCGGCTTCTGACCTCCGCCACCGGCCGACCTGTGTGGAAGCCGCGCCCCGCGCGGGGTGCGGAGTTCGGCCATCTGTCGCCATTCACCTGCTCTGCCACATAGCGAACCTTCGCGTGGTCTGCGTGTGGCAGAGTGGATGGGCGGCACAGAAGCCGTCCATCCACGACCGGCAACCATCGGCAACGGCCGAGGTTAGGCGCCGTGGAAGGGGGAAAGGAGCGGCCCTGTTGGCGACCTACACGACGGTCGACCAGATCGATCCAGCTGTCATCGCGGGGCACTACGGCCTTCGTGAGCCGCGGCTGATATCGCTCGCGGGCGGCGCGGTGAACTCCAGTTTCCACCTGGCCGGCGCGGGCGGCGAGTTCGTCCTCACCATTCTGGACAGCCAGGACGCGCCGGGCGCGGCCAGACTCGCCGCACACATGCAGGGCGTTTTCCGCCTGGGAGTCCCGGCACCGGAAATAATTCCCAGCCTCGACGGCCAGCTTTCCATCGCCCTGGATGGCCGCCCTGGGATCCTCAAAAGATGGATCTCCGGGGCGATGCTCGACCCGCTGCCGCACCTTCACCTTCCGGCCGCCGGAAGGCTTCTTGCCAATATTCACGGACTACCGGTGAACTCCCCCGCGCTGCTGACCCTGCCCGTTGGAACCCGCCGCCTCTCCGCCCGGGACGAGGCCGAGCTGGGCCGGTTCCCCGACCGGGAGTTCGCGGCCTGGCTCACCGATCGGCTGGCGCGCGTGCGCGACCCCGTGGGCCGCCGCCGGCCCACCCGGACAGTCATTCACGGCGATTTCTTCGCCGACAATCTCATCGTGCACCATGACAGTACCCTGTCCGCGCTGGACTGGGAGACAATCTCGAGGGACGACCCGCTTCTCGACCTCGGCATAGCGATCGTCGGGCTCGCCCAGGACGGCGCGGGTCTGCTGGCACCGGCCCGCATGGAATCACTTCTCGCTGGCTACCAGGAGATCGGCACTCTCGACGAGCCATCCATTTCTGCACTACCGGCGAGAATCACCGAGGCGGCGTTGATCCTCGCCTACCACCGCTACCGGCTGTTCAACATCACATTTCCGGATCCCGCCAGAAGCACCATGCACACCGAGCTGTTCGGTTTCGTCGACTCGGTGGCGCGCCACTTCCGGTAGCCGGCAGTTCCTCACCTGTGCGCCGACGATCGCGGGTGGAGATTTTGTCGTCCTTCCGCCCACGCCAACGAGAGAGAACCCCAGGTGATTGACCATCCGGACATCGCACCCGTCACCGGGTGGATCGGCGACCAGGATTACTTCGTGTTCCGCGAGTACGACCACTTCGCACCGGAGCCGGTTCTCGACGTGCTCCACGGGCACGTCGCGGGCGTGGTGTTCCGGGACGCCGTCCCGGTCGAGGTGTGCGCGGAGATCGCCGCCCGGTTCTGGGACAGCCCGCACCGGCTGACCCGCGGCACCGAGGCGCCCGGCTACTACCTCGGTGCCTACACCTGGCACAAGCCGACCGCCCAGTACCTGGACGAGTCCGAACAGGTGAACCCGATCCTCGACGACCTGCTCGACGTCGAGGGCGATCCGATGAAGGTCTTCTACGCGGGGCTCTCCACCGCGCTGGCGAGGGAGGGCGCCATCGTTCGTCCGGCCGAGCAGGACGGCCGTGTCGCCAGCCGGGCGCTGCTCCGTTCCTGGCACGGCGGTGGCGAATTCGCGTTGAACCCGCACGACGACTACTCGCAGTGCGCTGATCCCCAGATGGCCGACTTCGAGCGCCGCGGCGTACTCCAACGATCCGTGGTGGCGCTGAACATCTGCCTCGAGAACGACCTGGGCGGACGCCTGGCCTACTGGAATATCCAGCCCGACGCCGGGAGCAAGAGCCGGCTGGGTCTTTCTGTCACCGGCTCGCCCTATCCTCCGGCATCTCTCGTCGACCACGAAACGAAGTACATCGAGGTCAACACCGGCGACATCTACGTCTTCAACGGCGCCCACGTCCACGCTGTGGAACCGAACACCGACAACACCCGCACCCGCACCCGCACCACGCTCGCCGCCATGATGGGCTTCATCGACGACCACACCGTGGTCACCTGGAGCTGACGGCGCAAGTTTCGCAGACCGTCCTACAGATCCAGGCTGGCGAGGTGGTCGGCGCTGCCCCCGCTCCACTCGACCAGGAAAAGAGTCGCGTCGTCGGTCGTGACCCCGCGGCGTTCCCGCATCAGCGTGTGGGACAGATCTCGCACCATCTCCCGCACACTGTTTCCCTGGGCACGCTCCACAATTCTGATCAGACGTGCCTCGCCGAACTGCTCCCCGCCGACTTCATGCTCCTCGACGAGACCATCGGTGAAGAACAGCACCCGGTCACCACGCTGGAGCCACTGCCCGCTGACCTGCGGTATGTAACCGCCGAAGCCGACCGGCAGGGTGCCCGGACCCGTCAACGCCTGGATGACCCGGCGACCGCGGATCAGCAGCGCCGCCGGGTGACCCGCGTTGACCCACTGCAGGTGACCTGTGCCGATATCCAGCCGCATCATCTGCGCCGTGACGAAATGGTCCGGTCCGAACTGCCGGTGAATGGCATCGTCCATGAACATGTACAGCTCGGCGAGCCCGATATCGGCACGTCTGGCATGCCGGTAGGCGCCGATCGCCACCGTCGCCAGGACGGCGGCATCCAGGCTGTGACCCATCGCGTCGATGATGGCGACGTGCAGGATGTCGTCGTTGAGGGCGTAGTCGAAACTGTCGCCCGCGATGTTGTAGGCGGGTTCGAGGATGCCGGCCACCGCGACCTGCGGGGTGAGCATGGTCAGCGGGGGCAGCAGGGACCATTGGATCTCCGCGGCCACGCTCATCGACTCGCGGCGCCTGGCCTGGAAGAACTGGTCGGTGTAGTTGCTCTTGGTGACCAGCATGTCGGCGACGAGGCCGGCGAGTCGCCGCAGCAACCGTCGGTCGTCATCATCGACGGTGTCGAGGGTGAGGGCCAGCACCCCCACCTGATCGCTGCCGTCCAGCAGCGGCAGGAACATCCGGATGCCGTCGGCCTGCGGCTGTTCGACGGCTTTCGCGCTGAGGAAGGCCGTGCCGGCCGGCGAGTCATCAATCGGCTCGGGCTCCCCGACCGTGAGATTACGGCCCGGCAGCGGCGTCAGCACCAGCTGCTCGTAGTCCTGTAGAAGAATCGAGACGTTCCGCCCACCGATCCTACGCACCTCCTCCGCCACCAGTGGGGCGATCAGCTGCGGTGGCATCTCGTGCGCGCGGTCCAGCAGCACGCCCAGCAGCCGCTCGCCGAACCCCTCCGACCGATCAATGATGATCTTGCGAGATTTTTGTTCGCCTGCCGCCATAGCCGCGCCTCTCCTCCGCCCAACCGTTCATGCCTGGGTGAGCCTCCCTGGGCGGCGCCAGCCGGTCACGCCGGCACCCCTCTTCCCCTAATCCGCAACGGCTTTGCCGGTAAAGGTGACGTGACCTCGCCGCGACATCTTCCTCGTTCGGCATCTTCACGGCCCGTGCTGGAATGGACGCCGGCCGGGTCGACCCGCGGACCTACTACTGCGGGCCGACCCGGTGGTAATCGTGTCGCGTGAGCCTAGTTCGCCGAGTACAACTGTTTATAACGCGCCCCGGCGTTAGAATTCAGATAGACACAGCTACTGGAACGCGGGCGGTAAAGATTGGAACCGACGTTGCCCGGATCGCAGTTGTTGAAGTAGAATTCGTAGGCGAATCCCTTTCCGGAATGAGATTGGAACCAGTCGTACATCCACTGGATGTAGTTCGCACTGTCGCCACCGCCGCTGCTGCCATCGCCGCTGGCCACCCCCCATTCACCGACTCCGAAAAGCTTGTTGCGCGACTGGGCGAAGTTGTACCAGTAGTCCAGCCCGCCCACCGCGTTCGACTGGGCGTCGAACGCCGCCCTGGTCGGAGAGGGTGGATAGGCATCATAGGCGTCGAGACCGACGGAATCCACCCAGGCGTCACCCGGGTACATGTCCATCGCGTTGTGGCTCGGTGGGTTCTGTGAGTAGTGGGCGTTCAGGCCCCAGGACAGGGTAGGGTCCGGCTCCGCTGTGGCATTGATGGAGTCCGCGACGTGCCGCCAGCAATTGATGTAGTCGGTGGGGTTGATGGCCGACCACTGGTACCAGTCACCGTTTCCCTCCCATGCGATGCGGATGATGGAGTCCTGGCGACCGTAGGTGTTCAGCATCCGGCCGAAGTTCCGCCAGTAGGAGTCGTAGGCGCCAGTGGCGCAGGTCGCGTTGCTCGCGCCGATGTTCTCCGGGTAGGGCGGGACGGCAATGATCAGCCGGCCCGGCCAGGTGGCGAAGGTCTGCAGCAGACTTGTCGGCTGGGTGACGTTCGTCCAGCTGTTGCGCGTCACGTAGAGCAGAGTGAAGTCGCAGGGGGTGCCGCGCCAGGTGCAGAATGCTTCGAGGTTGACCTGGTTCATGGCCGGGTCGGGGTAGGTGCCGGATTCCCATCCCTTGCCCGAGCGCAGGCCCGACCACAGCGGTGGCGCCGACGGCGGGTTCAGCCCGGTGGTGACCTCGGCGCGGTCGAAGCCGATGTTGTTCCCTGTGGACATGACGTTTCGACGGCCCTCGTTCGTGAACGTCAGGGTGTGCGCGCCCACCGGCAGGATGGGCGACGAGTACAGCAGGGTGACCAAAGACGCGGGAGCGTATGCGTCAATGGTCACCGGTTGGGCACCATCGACGCGGAATGTCCCGAACCCGTTGGCCGGGCCCTTGAGCCCGTAGACGTTGATCTGGGTTCCATTGAAACGGACTGCGGCGACGGCACCGGCACGGCTGGTGTAGTAAAGGCTGTTGTTGGGTGATAGCACGCAACCCGTGCACGGCATCCAGCCCGCGGTGTACGAGACCTGGTTGTTGCCGGTGCCAATGGTGGTGTCCTCGACGGTGAGCGCCGTCTGCACCGGTGGTGGCGGCAGCGGCGGCACCGGATCGGTGACGACCTCGGCGCGGTCGAAGCCGACGTTGAAGCCGGTGGAAGCCGCGTTCCGCATGTGCAGGTTCGTGATCTGCAGCACGTGGGCGCCCGGTGTCAGCGCTCCCGAGCTGTAGATCAGGCTCACGGCCAGCGGCAGGGCGAAAGTGTCCACGGCCACCGGTACGCCGCCGTCGATACTGAAAGCGGACTGGCCGCCCGTCGGCCCCTTGATGCCGAAGACGTTGATCTGGGTGCCGGTGAACCGGACCGTGGCGATGGAACCGTAGTTGGTGGAGTACCGGTAACTGTTGTTGGGTGTGCTGGGTACACACCCGGCACACTGGGTCCAGGTTCCGGAGTAGGAGACCTGGTTGTTCCCGGTGCCGATTGCTGTGTCCTCGATGGCTATGGTGGCGGCACTCGCCGGTGTCGCCAGGGTCGCCACGGTTGCCACGGCCACGATGAGACCCAGTGCCGCACAGGTCGACCGGCCACACAGCCGGGCGAACAGCGCGCGCCGCCGGGGATGCCGCCCATGCCGGCTGCGTCGCGGACCGGCCCGTCCTTCGCTGCGACCGAGACGCGCCCCCGGCGGGGGGACCGCCTCGTCCACCTTTTCTTCGACCTGCATTCCTTTACCCCATCCGATACCACTACCATGCGTCACTAAAACGTATCAATCAAAGTAACTTTCGATAGCAGGAAAAGACGTTAGGGCAACGATTCATCAGCCCCGGTCACGTCCTATCCCCCGGAGATTCGACGCCCCACACTGCACCTCGGATGAAACCTGGCAACGCGGACTATCCAACTGTTCCGGTAGAACCGCTCGCGGGAAACCAAAAGTGGGGGTTCGCCTTTGGAAGCGCGTTCGCCGGGGCCTGGAAAGGTGTTAGCCAAAGATTCGTCGCCGCCTGCCGTCGCCACCGCTCGACGGAACGACCCGAACGGCGGCGATATTGGTCATCTGCTCGGCCGATTCTCTGGCCGACCAGCCAGGCCCTAGCCGCCCGGCCGCCTAGCGGCCCAGTTCCCGGTCCACCGGGTGCCACCGGGTGCCACCGGCGGACGCCGCGATCGTGGGCCGATCGGACACGGCCGACACGGCCGACACAGCCGGGAGGCGGGAGGCGGGGCTCGGGAAGCGGACCGGAGGCCGCGAGCCAGGAATCTGCACAACCGGCGCCAAAACTCACAGGTTATTCACAGCTCCACCGTTCAGCGCAGCCACGACCCAAAAACCAATGATTCGCTAAGAATTTCCACAGGATCCCACCAGCGAACCTTTAAGATCTTCCGTCAGAGTACGGACCGGCCCCAGCGGAGCTCGCGGCCGCAACCCGCTGGTAGCCCAACAAGACAACGGAAATTCGACCTCTGCATGCCTTCCGGCGACTTCCCCCGGATCGCGGGTCATCCTGGAGGGGGCGGTCCTTGTCGGCAGACGAAACGGCGACGCAGCAGATCGCCGAGCAGCCGGAATTGTTGCTTCGCAAAACCCGTCGGGCTTCCCGCCGGCCGCCGTCCGCCGGACACCGCACACGAGTTCCCAGGGGCCGCACGCGGGTCGTCCTGATTGCCGTCGTGGTCGTCGTCGCCGTCGGTGGCGGGCTGCTCGGTTGGGCCCTGAGTGGCGATTCGGACACGTCGGTCTCGGCCAGGCTGGTCGCGGCGGGCGTCGGGCAGATCCGCCAGACCGTGAGTGCGACCGGCACCGTCGAACCGACGCAGCAGGCCAACCTCTCCTTCGCCGTGTCCGGCGAGGTCACCGCGGTCAAGGTCGCTGTCGGCGACAAGGTCCAGGCCGGGCAGACCCTCGCCGCCATCGACTCCGCGGCACTCGCCACTGCCGCTGCCCAGGCTCAGGCGACGGTCGTGAACGACCAGGCGAAGGTCACCTCCGACCAGACGTCGGGGGTGACAGGAACGCAACTGACAGCCGACGAGGCCACGCTGACCTCGGCGCAGGACGCGGCGGCCACCGCGCAGCGCAACCTCGCCGCAAGCGCGATGACGTCACCGATCGTCGGGACGGTCGCCGCGGTCAACCTCACCGTCGGTCAACAGCTCGCCGGCGGGTCGAGCAGCGGATCCGCCAGCTCAGCCGGCGGCTCGGGCTCGGGCGGCTCTGGTGGCGGCTCGGGTTCTGGTGGCGGCTCGGGTTCTGGTGGCCTGAGTGAGAACGGCGGCGGGTCCAGGTCGGGGGCGTCGTCCTCGCTGACGTCCTCGTCGTCCTCGGCGTCCGGCGCCCAGATCGTCGTGGTCGGCACGGACTCCTACCTGGTCAACGCGATGGTCGACGACACGACGATCGGCCAGCTCAAGGCCGGCGACCAGGCCGTCATCACCCCGACCGGATCCTCCGGCTCGACGAACGTCGCCGCCCGGGCGGGTGCCTCGGGCGGAGCGGGTGCCTCGGGCGGAGCGGGTGCGGGCGCGGGCCTGTCGGGGACCGGTGGCTCAGCGACGATCTACGGCACCGTGGGCACGATCGGCCTCATCGCCACCAGCACCTCCGGCGTTGCCAGCTACCCGGTGACGATCAACGTCACGGGCAGCCCAAGTGGGTTGCACCCCGGTGCCGGCGCGAACATCTCGATCATCGTGCGGCAGCTCTCCGACGTCCTCACCGTCCCCAGCCAGGCGTTGCACACCTCGGGGGCGCGGACCGTCGTCCACCAGATGCGCGGTGGCCATCAGGTTTCCACGACCGTCACCACCGGCGTCACCTCGGGGGCGCAGACCCAGATCACCTCCGGTCTCGTGGCCGGTGACCAGGTCGTCGTGGCGGTCGCCAACGGCTCGACAACCCGCGCCCGGACGGGC
>NZ_JANEZT010000262.1 GCF_025403405.1 Frankia tisae | reverse complement strand
GGTGATCTGGTGGGAGGTGCGGGTGATCTGGAGGGCCTGGGCGGCGTGGGGGAACCCGAGCCCGGCCGGAACGGTGACGGCCTTCAGAGTGCGTGTCTCGATCCGGCCGCGGCCACGGCCGGTGGGGGTGTGCCCGACCGGGACGTCGGTCCACGGCAGCGTTGTCAACCGGGTGCGGACGGTGGGCTGGTTGCGTTTCACGGTGACCAGCAGGTGCGCTCCCCGGCCGTGGAGGTAGTCGGCGTGCGCGGTCTGCGCGTGCATCGCATCGACGGTGATCAGGGTGTCGGTCAGGTCGGGGATCCGCGCGGCAAGCTCGTCGACCACGGCGGCGAGGGAAAATGATGGCATCGGCGGGCACGGCCTTCCCAGGCGAAATGGCCCAGGGATGGAAGGCGCCCGGAGTAGGGCGTTGCCTTGCGGGCAGGCAGGAAGGACACGCCGGGCTACGCGTTTTCGATCGCTCTCAGCTTGCACACAGGTTGTGCGGTGAGCACCGAGGCCCCCGCAACGCTCGGCGAGGCGGGCGCCACCGGCGATCCCGCGCGCCGGGCATCGCCGGGCTGGTCGCCGTCGGCGCATGGACGTTTTCCCGTCAGTCCGGCGGACAGGGGCTGGCCGCTCCGGGCGGCTCGTCCGGCCGGACGAGCCGCTCCAGCAGGCTCAGCAGGTCGAGCCACCCGACGCAGGGTTCTGGTCCCGGTTCTCGCTCATCTGGCGCCCGGCACCGGCGGACGCAGCCGACTCCCGTGGAAGCTCTGGAAGGTTTGACATCCTCTCCGCCCTGAAGGGATCCGCGGCGCGGTGTGACAGCGGTCCGGTCGGACCCGTGGAGCCGGCTGGCCAACGCCACCAGGCCGGAGCCGACCTCGAGCGATCCCGGGATCGGGCCCGGATCAGCAGTTGGGCGATGGAGGCGAACGGCACCATCTGTTCGGTCTCGTCACCGGTGGCCGCCAGGACGGACACCTTGTCCAGCCCGTCGAGAAACTGACGCACCAGGGTTGTCTTCCCGACCCCCGATTCGCCTTCGATGACGACGACCTGAAGCCGGCCTCCGCGCGCAGCCACCAGCCGGGCGGTCAGCAGGGAAACCTCCGACCGCCGCAACACGCCGTCCATCCGCGTCACCCGCCGCAGGAAGGCCCGGTTCTCCCGGGCCCCGGTCCGAGATCCGACTCGGCGGGGGTGGGGCGGCCAGGTATCCCTGGTGAACGGGCGTGTCGCGGGCGAGACTGACACAATCTGCCACCGGCGCCAATGCCTGCAAGAGGCGAGCGCCGTAGCCGAGTGTGAATGACAGGAGTCGCCGCGTGTCGAACAGCCCGAGCCTGCCCTCCGCCCAGCCCTGGCGGCCCGACGTCACGGAGCTGGCCAGCTACGGCCCGTACTCCCGCCCGGCGCCGATGCCGATGCACTGGGAGCAGATCACCGCGCCCTGGTTAAGTGCGATGCTGGCCAACCGCTACCCGGGCATCGAGGTGACCGACCTGCGGACCGTGGAGCTGCGCAACACGCACACCACGAAGGGGCGGGTCGCCGTCACCTACAACGAGGTCGGCCGGCGGGCGGGCCTGCCCGCGCACCTGTGTCTCAAGGCGAACTTCACCGGCCGCGCGAACCCCATGGACATCTGCCAGGTGGAGGCGCGTTTCTACCACGAGCTGGTCGAGGGCAGCCGGATCCCGGCGCCGCGGTTCTACTACGCCGACTGGGATCCCGACGGCAGCGGCCAGGGGCTGGCGGTCCTCGAGGACCTCATCGAGCTCGGCGGCGAGTTCGGCAGCAGCTTCCAGCACATCGGGGTCGACGCGGTCGGCCGGGCGCTCGACGACATGGCGGTCCTGCACGGCAGCTACTGGGCGAGCCCCCGGCTCGACGCGGCGAGCTGGCTGCCCACCTCGATGGACACCCGCGGCGACTGCGACCAGGCCCGCATCATGTGGTGGCTGGTCGAGGAGAACCTGGGCCGCGATGTCTACATCTCCCGGCTGCCAGCCTGGATGGTCGCCGACCCGCAGCGTTTCCTGCGCGCCTACGACCTGCTCAACCAGTACGCTCGCGAGCAGACCGGGCCGCGCACGATCGTGCACGGCGACGCCTACCTCGGCAACACCTACCTGCGCCCGGACGGTCACCGCATCTGGTTGGACTGGCAGATGGTCCGCAAGGGCCACGCCTGGCGCGACGTCAGCTACTTCATGGTCGGCGCGCTCACCGTGGAGGAGCGCCGCGCCCACGAACGCGAGCTGCTGGCCCGCTACCGGGAGGCGCTGCTGGCCACGGGCGCGCGTGACGTGCCGGCCGCGGACGCGATCTGGGAGCAGTACCGGCGGTGGGCCATGTACGGGTTGCAGGCCTGGATGGGTACCAAGGACCACTGGGGGCAGGACAACCACACGATGATCGGGCGTTTCTCCGTCGCGACCGCCGACCTCGACACCCTGGCCCTGCTCGAGGCCCAGGCCGGCTGAGTGGACCGCCCCGACCCGGGTGCGGCGAACGAGTCGTTAAAACGGCGTGGTCGTTAAATTGACTTCTTCCAGAATAGGTGGCATCGTTCTGGGCATGCCCACCGACAGGGAAGCCGCGTTGCGCGGGGCCGGCCTGCGCGTGACAGGGCCGCGTCTCGCGGTGCTGGACGTGCTCGCCGAGCATCCGCACGCCACGGCCGACGCGGTGGCCGAGCAGGTTCGCGCCAGGCTCGGCACGGTCTCGAAGCAGGCCATCTACGACGTGCTGGCGGTGTTCGTCACCGCCGGCCTCGTCCGCAGGATCGAGCCCGCGGGCTCGCCGGCCCGCTTCGAGACCCGCACGGCCGACAACCATCACCATCTGGTTTGTCGTGTCTGCGGGCGGGTAGCCGATGTGGACTGCGTGACCGGCGCCCGCCCCTGTCTGGAGCCGAGTGATGACGCCGGGTTCGTGATCGAAGAAGCCGAAGTCGTGTTCTGGGGCGTGTGCCGTAGCTGCAGATCGGATGGTGTCCCTGCACGGTAAGGCGAGGAGGACATTGTGACCGCATACGAGACCCGTCCGACGACGACCGACGCCGGAGTGCCCGTCGCCAGCGACGAACACTCGTTGACCGTCGGGCCGGACGGCCCACTACTACTGCAAGATCACTATCTGCTGGAGCAGATGGCGAACTTCAACCGGGAGCGCATCCCGGAGCGCCAGCCGCACGCCAAGGGCGGCGGCGCGTTCGGCACCTTCCAGGTGACCCACGACGTCAGTGCCTTCACCCGGGCGGCGGTGTTCCAGCCCGGCGCCGAGACGGACGTCCTCATCCGGTTCTCGACCGTGGCGGGCGAGCGGGGCTCCCCCGACACCTGGCGCGACCCGCGCGGCTTCGCGGTGAAGTTCTACACCAGCGAGGGAAACCTCGACCTCGTCGGCAACAACACGCCGGTGTTCTTCATCCGGGACCCGCTGAAGTTCCAGCACTTCATTCGGTCGCAGAAGCGACGCGCCGACAACAACCTGCGCGACCACGACATGCAGTGGGATTTCTGGACGCTGTCCCCGGAATCCGCCCACCAGGTCACCTGGCTGATGGGCGACCGCGGCATCCCGCGCACGTGGCGGCACATGAACGGCTACTCGAGTCACACCTACATGTGGATCAACGCGGCAGGCGAGCAGTTCTGGGTGAAGTACCACTTCAAGACCGACCAGGGCGTCGAGTTCTTCACCCAGGACGAGGCCGACCAGATGGCGGCGATCGACACCGACTACCACCAGCGTGACCTGTACGAGCACCTCCGGGACGGGGAGTTCCCGAGCTGGACGCTGAAGATGCAGATCATGCCGTTCGAGGACGCGAAGACCTATCGGATCAACCCGTTCGACCTGACCAAGGTCTGGCCGCACGGCGACTACCCGCTGCACGAGGTCGGCCGCCTCACCCTCAACCGCAACGTCAGCGACTACCACACCGAGATCGAGCAGGCCGCGTTCGAGCCGAACAACCTCGTCGCCGGCACCGGCCTGTCCCCCGACAAGATGCTGCTGGCCCGCGGGTTCAGCTACTCCGACGCCCACCGCGCCCGGCTCGGGGTGAACTACAAGCAGATCCCGGTGAACTCGCCGAAGGTCCCCGTCCACAGCTACTCCAAGGACGGCGCGATGCGGGTGCAGAACGTCAGCGACCCGGTCTATGCGCCCAACTCCTACGGCGGCCCGGCGGCCCAGCCGGAGCTGACCGACGACGGCGGCCGCTGGCACGCCGACGGTGAGATGGTGCGCACCGCCTACACCCTGCGTCCCGACGACGACGACTGGGGTCAGGCCGGCACGCTGGTCCGCGAGGTCCTCGACGACGCCGGCCGGGCCCGGCTGGTCGACAACATCGTCGGACACCTGCTCAACGGCGTCAGCGAGCCGATCCTCGAGCGTGCCTTCGAGTACTGGCGCAATGTCGACAAGGATCTCGGCGGCCGGATCGAGGCGGGCGTGCGGGCCAAGCAGCACCTGACCGACCCGAAGGCCGCGCGGCAGGCCAACCCCGCCCGGTCAGACGCGCAGGCCAAGGCCTGAGCCAGGCGCGTCCGCCCCGCAGGATCGTGGTTCGTCGCTCGTCACCGACGCCGAGCAACGAACCACGACCGGGGCGGGCGGTGCCGGGTAGCGTGCCGACCATGCCTCTCGACGTGACGCCGCACCTGGACCCGGCCACCACCGCCATCGTGAACATGGAATGCCAGGAAAACCTGCTGGGCGATCGACCGTTACTGCCCGGCCTCGCCGAGTCCGCCCGGCGCACCGGACTGCTCGACAACCTGTCCGCGCTTTTCGACGCGGGCCGCAAGGTGGGCGTGCGGATCTACTACTGCACCGACGAACGGCGCCCCGACGGCTTCGGCTTCGCGCACAACACGTTCGTGAGTCTGCGGTCGTCCTCGGAGGCCGGTACCACCGGCGGGCAGGGTCCGGTGATGCCCCAGATCGCGCCGCGCCCGGAGGATGTCGTGTTCCGCCGGGAGCAGGGCCTCACCGGCTTCTTCGCCACCGGCCTCGACCAGTACCTGCGCAACACGAAGGTCACCACCCTGATCGTCACCGGCGTCTCGTTGAACATCGCCGTCCTCGGCACCGCGATCGAGGCGATGAACCTCGGCTACAAGGTCGTCGTCCCGCCGGACTGCATCGCGGGCGACCCGTACGAGTACGCCGAGCACGTCGTGCGCTACACCATGCGCAACATCGCCTTCGTGGTGCCCTCCACCACCATCACCGCCGCCTGGCGCTAGAGCCAGTGGGGCAGCAGCGGTGCGCACCAGCAGGCCGCCGCTGCCCCACCGGTCCGTGCCCGTCCCGCTGGCAGCGCCCCTGGGATCTCCCGCGCCGGTTATCCCGGCCGTGACGGGAGACACCTACCGGCAGGACCGACCCGTGGCGGTGAGCCCGAGCGAGGGAGGCGCGGCATGAGTGACGCCAGGACCGAGACCATCACCGGCGGTCATGGGGCCGGGGCGCAGGCCGGCCCGGATCCGCTCGGCATCTATTTGAACGACCACCTGGCCGGCTCCACCGCCGGGCTGCGACTCGCCCGCCGCACGGCGACGGCCCACCGCGCAACGCCCTTCGGTACCGCGCTGGCCCGGGTGGCCTCGGAGATCGCCGAGGACCGTGACGCGCTGCTCGAGCTGATGCGCGCGCTCCGCGTCCCCGAACGGAAGTACAAGATCGCCGCCGGCTGGGTCGCCGAGGCGGCGGGCCGGCTGAAGTCCAACGGTCGGATCGTGCGCCGCTCCGAGCTGAGCACGGTGATCGAGCTCGAGACGCTGCGGATCGGGGTGGCGGGCAAGGCGGCCGCCTGGCGCACCCTGAGTGCCGTGGCCGACCGCTACGACCGGCTCGACCAGGACCGACTCGACGTGCTGCTCGAGCGTGCCCGCAGGCAGGCGCAGGAGCTCGACGAGCTGCGGATCGCCGCCGCCCGGGCCGTCTTCGGCGGCACCGACCGGACCTGACTCGCGGTCGGGTCCGGCCGCGCCGCCTACAGGCCGAGGTCGCGGGCGATGAGCATCTTCTGCACCTCGCTGGTGCCCTCGCCGATCTCGAGGATCTTGGAGTCCCGCCAGTGCCGGGCCACCGGGTACTCGTTCATGAACCCGTAGCCGCCGAAGATCTGGGTGGCCTCCCGCGCGTTGGTGACGGCCGCCTCCGAGGAGAACAGTTTCGCCATCGCGGCCTGCTTCTTGAACGGCTGGCCGGCGAGCATCCGGGACGCGGCGTCGTAGTAGGCGGCCCGCGCGACGTACGTCCGGGTCTCCATCTCGGCGATCTTGAAGGCGATGGCCTGGTTGCGCCCGATCGGCGCGCCGAACGCCTCCCGCTCCTTGGCGTAGCGCACGCTCTCGTCGACGCACGCCTGGGCGAGACCCACCGACAGCGCCGAGATGGCGATGCGCCCCTCGTCGAGGATGCTCAGGAAGTTCGCGTACCCCCGGCCCCGCTCGCCGAGCAGGTTCTCCGCCGGCACCCGCACGTCGTCGAACGTCAACGGGTGGGTGTCGGAGGCGTGCCAGCCGACCTTCGAGTAGGCGGGCTGCGCGGTGAAGCCCGCGGTCGGCACCGGCACCAGGATCGCGGAGATCTCCTTGCGCCCGGCGGCGGTCTGCCCGGTCACCGCGGTCACCGTCACCAGCCGGGTGATGTCCGTGCCCGAGTTGGTGATGAACGCCTTCGACCCGTTGATGACCCACTCGTCGCCGTCGAGGCCGGCGGTGGTGCGGGTGCCGCCCGCGTCGCTGCCGGCGCCGGGTTCGGTGAGCCCGAACGCACCCAGCGCCCGTCCCGACGTCAGCAACGGCAGCCACTGTTCCTTCTGCGCGTCGGAACCGAACCGGTAGACCGGCATCGCGCCCAGCCCGACGCCGGCCTCCAGGGTGATCGCCACCGACGAGTCCGCCCGCGCGAGCTCCTCGATCGCCAGGCACAGGGTGAAGTAGTCCGCGCCCTGCCCGCCGACGGACTCCGGGAACGGCAGGCCGAACAGCCCCATCTCCGCCATCTGCGCGACGACCTCGTAGGGGAAGGTCTTCGCCTCGTCGTGGGCCGCCGCCGCCGGCGCCACGACCTCGCGGGCGAACTGTTCAACGAGCTTGCGCAGCGACTCCTGGTCCTCGCTCAGCCGGGTGTCGGGCATGATGTCCTCCTTCGGGATTCGGCTCGGGGATCCGGCTTCAGGACTCGGCCGGGGCCGGGTCGACGACGGCGAGCACCGCGTCGAGGATGACCTGCTCGCCGATGCCGACGAGGACGTCCTTGACCACGCCGGCGACCGGGGCGCCGACGGTGTGTTCCATCTTCATCGCCTCCACGACGACCAGCGGCGCGCCGGCGGCCACCTCGTCGCCGGCGGCGGCATGCACCGCGATGACGGTGCCGGGCATGGGGCTGCGGGCCTCGCCGCCGGCCTCGACGGTGGCCGTGGCCGAGCGGCGGCGGTGTTCGGACACGGGCCACGCGGCCCCGTCGGCGCCCAGCCAGAGCGTGGCACCGTCGGCGACGACCCGCCACCGGCGAGTGCGGCCGGCCAGGGTCACCACCAGCTCGCCGCCGGCCGACAGCCGGCTCCCCGGCTCGCCCGCGGCCGTCGTCCCGGCCCACTCCACGGCCGCCGGGATCGGCTCGCCGCCGTCGACGGCGACCAGCGCATCCGCGGGGGTGCCGCGGACGCCGACCTCGACCGGTCCGGCGAGGCCCGCGGCCGTGATCGTCCAGTGCAGCGACGAGTGCTCGCCGGGCCGCCATCCGCTGGGGACGTCCCAGGGGTCGACGAAGGGGGTGTCCGGCGTCAGCTCCAGCAGGCGGGCCAGCGCGTACACGGCCGGCAGGTCGGCTGTACCCGGGGCGGCGGCGACCAGGTCGTCGAGGTCCCGCTCGATCAGGCCGGTGTCGAGCCGGCCGGCGCGGGTGTCCGGATGGTCGAGCAGGGCCCGCAGGAAACCGATGTTGGTGGTCACGCCGAGCACGCAGGTCCGGGCCAGCGCCCGGTCGAGCCGGTCCAGCGCGGTGTCCCGGTCCGGCCCGTAGGCGATGATCTTGGCGAGCATCGGGTCGTAGGTGGACCCGACGGTGGTGCCGAGCCGCAGCCCCGAGTCGACCCGGACAGCCTGCCCGGACGGCTCGTCCAGCCGCAGGACCCGCCCGCCGGTCGGCAGGAAGCCGCGCGCGGGGTCCTCCGCGTACACCCGGGCCTCCACCGCGTGACCGGTCAGCCGGATGTCGGCCTGGGTGTAGCCCAGCGGTTCCCCGGCGGCGAGGCGGAGCTGTTCGGCGACGAGGTCGATCCCGGTCACCAGCTCGGTGACCGGATGTTCGACCTGCAGGCGGGTGTTCATCTCCAGGAAGAAGAACTCCTCCGGGTTCGCCGCGGCGACGAGGAACTCGACCGTGCCCGCCCCGGCGTAGCCGACCGAGGCGGCCGTGGCGACGGCCGCCGCCCCGATCCGCTCCCGCGTCTGCGGGGACAGCAGGACCGACGGCGCCTCCTCGACGACCTTCTGATGGCGCCGCTGCAGGCTGCACTCCCGCTCCCCGAGGTGGACGGTCGTGCCGTGCGCGTCGGCGAGGACCTGCACCTCGATGTGGCGGGGACGATCCACGAACCGCTCGACGAACAGGGTGTCGTCGCCGAACGCCGCGGCGGCCTCGCGGCGGGCGCCGGCGATCTCCGCCTGCAGCTGTGCGGCGTCCGCGGCGACCCGCATGCCCTTGCCCCCGCCGCCCGCGGACGGCTTGAGCAGCACCGGGTAGCCGATCTGCGCGGCGGCGTCGACCAGGTCGGCATCCGTCATCGCCGGGTCGTCGCGGCCGGGCACCACGGGCACCCCCGCGGCGGCGACCGCGCGCCGGGCGGTGATCTTGTCGCCCATCACCTCGACGGCGCGGACCGGTGGCCCGACGAAGACGATGCCCGCCTCGGCGCACGCCGCCGCGAACGCCGCGTTCTCCGACAGGAACCCGTAGCCGGGATGGACGGCCTGGGCCCCGGTGGCGACCGCGGCCGCGACCACCGCGGCGATGTTCAGGTAGGACTCGCGGGCGGGCGCCGGCCCGATCCGCACGGCCACGTCGGCCTCCCGCACGTGGCGCGCGCCCGCGTCGGCGTCGGAGTAGACCGCCACCGACTCGATGCCGAGCTCGCGCAGGGTCCGGATCACCCGGACGGCGATCTCCCCGCGGTTGGCCACCAGCACTGTCGAGAACATGCTCGCCCTCCCTGTCGTCGCCTTCACCTCCGTCGCGGTCACATCCGGAAGATGCCGTAGCCGGGCGGGTCCATCGGCGCGTTGGCCGCGACCGACAGCGCGAGCCCGAGCACCGTGCGGGTGTCGCGCGGGTCGATCACCCCGTCGTCCCACAGCCGGGCAGTCGAGTAGTACGGGCTGCCCTGCACCTCGTAGCGCTCGCGGATCGGGGCGCGGAAGTCCTCCTCCGCCTCGGCCGCCCAGTCCTGCCCGCGGGCGGCGTACTGCTCGCGGCGGACGGTGGCTAGCACCGCCGCGGCCTGCTCCCCGCCCATCACCGAGATCCGCGCGTTCGGCCACATCCACAGGAAACGCGGCGAATACGCCCGCCCACACATCGAATAGTTACCGGCGCCGAAGCTTCCCCCGATGACCACGGTGAACTTCGGCACCCGCGCACATGCCACCGCCGTCACCATCTTCGCTCCGTGCTTGGCGATCCCACCCGCCTCGTACTCCCTG
>NZ_JANEZT010000261.1 GCF_025403405.1 Frankia tisae | reverse complement strand
GGCTGGGCGAGCCGGTGGCCGAACCCGGGGCGCCGCCCGCGCCGCCCGCAGCCTTCTGGCCGCCGATCGCATAGATCCGCCCGTCACAGCCGGTGGTGGCCGCGAGGTAGGCGCGGGGGGCGGGAAGCGCGGTGACGGTCTCCCAGCTGCGCAGCGGGCCGGCCGTCGACGGGTAGGAGGGGCAGTTGCCGCCCGAGGGGCTCGCGGTGGCGGGGCTGCCTGGGGTGCTGGTTGGTGCCGCGGCGGCTCCCGTGCCGAGCAGACCGGGTGAGGCGAGCGCGGCCGTCAGGGTGGCGGCCAGAACGAAGGTGCGTGAGGTGCACCGACGTGACGTGCGGGACCAACTCATGGGTTCCCCCCTCCGAGGCCCGCGTCCGCGGACCCGACCGACGGGTGGATCGCGTGGCTAGGTGGCGTCGCGGGCCCGGACGGCCTGGGCGTCCGCACAGAACGAACACGCAGTGTGTTCCCTCTGTTTCAGAGTGCAATCTTCTGGTGCGGGTGGTCGCGGTGACGCGGCCTCGGGCGGCCCGCGGCCCGCGTAACCCCTTGCCGTGCCCAGCCAGCCGCCGTCGCCCTGTCGAGGGCTGAAACTGTCGTCGGTTTAGCGTCAGATAGTGCCAGTGAGTGCCGTATAGTAGTGGTGTGAACCTCAAGGAATGGGCCGCCGCGAACGGGGTCGGGTACTCCACTGCCCGCCAGTGGTTCCTTGACGGCAAGCTCCCGGTCCCCGCGCGTCGGGTGGGCGGGCTGATCCTCGTCGACCAGCCCGCGCGAGCGGACCCGTTGGAGACGGTGGCGGTGTATGCCCGGGTCCCGTCCGCCGGCCAGCAGTCGGACCTTGACCGGCAGGTCGCTCGGATCGTCACCTGGACTGCCGGCCAGAACCTGGCCGTCGGCAAGGTTGTCACCGAGGTCGGGTCCGCGCTCGACGGGCATCGGCGGAAGTTCCTCGCACTGTTGCGCGACCCGGACGTGACGACGATCGTCGTCGAACACCGCGACAGCTTCGCCCGGTTCGGCGCCGAATACGTTCAGGCCGCACTGGAAGCGTCGGGCCGGCGGCTGCTGGTGGTCGACCCGGCCGAGGTCGACGACGACCTGGTCCGTGACATCACGGAGATCCTGACGTCGATGTGCGCCCGGCTGTACGGCCGGCGGGCGGCGGCGAACCGGGCTGCCCGTGCGGTCGCCGCGGCCACCGAGGGCGGCGCCCCGTGAAGACGCTCCAGGCGTACCGCTTCGTCCTCGACCCGAACGGCACTCAACGTGCCGGCCTGCGCCGGCATGCGGGTGCGTCGAGGTTCACCTGCAACTGGGGCCAGGCTCGGGTGAAGGCGGCGCTGTCGCAGCGCGCCGCCGAGGAGACCTACGGCGTTACCGGCGACGGGCTGACTCCGGTGCCGTGGATGCTTCCCGCGTTGCGCCTCGCGTGGAACGCGGCCAAGCGGGAGATCGCGCCGTGGTGGGACGAGTGCTCGAAGGAGGCGTTCTCCGCCGGGCTCGACCGGCTCGCCCGCGCGTTGAAGAACTTCACCGACTCCCGCAAGGGACAACGCAAGGGACAACGCAAGGGCCGGCGGGTCGGCTTCCCCCGGATCGGCCGGGCGAGGGTCCACGAGCCGATGGACGCGCTCACCGGCCGTCTGGCCGATGGCCGGGCCCGGCTGCTCGGCGCGACCGTGTCCCGCACGGCAGACCGCTGGTTCGTGTCGTTCACCGCCCAGGTCGACCGGGACACCCCCGCCGAGCCATCGCGCCGCCAGCGCGCCGCCGAACTGGCCCATGTCCACGCCCGGATCGTCAACCAGCGCCGCGACGGGCTCCACAAGCTCACGACCCGGCTCGTGAAGACCCACGACGTTGTGGTCGTGGAAGACCTCAACGTCACCGGAATGGTCCGCAACCGGCGCCTCGCGAAGGCCGTCGCCACCGCCGGCTTCGCAGAGATCCGCCGCCAGCTTGCCTACAAGACCGACTGGTACGGCTCGGCACTGCACGTCGCGGACCGCTGGTACCCGAGCTCGAAGACCTGTTCCGGCTGTGGCTGGCGAGACCCAAGCCTGACCCTGGCCGGCCGCACCTTCGCCTGCCAGTCCTGCGGGCTGGTACTCGACCGTGACCTGAACGCCGCGGTCAACCTGCGTACCCTTGTCGCCGCCAGTGCGTCGGAGACGGAAGACGCCCGTGGAGCCGACCGTAAGACCCACCCCGGTGGGCAGGTGGCTACGAAACGGGAACCCGGCACGGCCCGCGCCGGTCAGACCGGGAGTGCCGCCCCGCAAGGGACGGCGGCATGAAGCGCGCTATCCGACGCCCTCATGCAACGGTGACCGCCCTGCACGCGCGCGTGCTCGCCCGGCTGACCGGCGCGGCCGAGGCGCGGCGAAGCGAGCGCTTCTTCGCCGACCAGGGGCGGGTCGTGGCCGCCCTCGTCGGCCTGTCCGTCCTCGGGTCGGCCGCGGTCGCCGCGGGGCCGTTCATCCTGCGCCACCTCATCGACACCTCGCTGCCGACCGGCCGGGTGCGCGACCTCGCCGTCCCCGTCCTGCTGCTGTGCGCGGTGCTGGTGTTCGAGTCGACGGTCCTGTCCGTGCGGATGGCGCTCATCGCCCGGCTCGGCGGGGTCGTCTCGGTACGCATCCGCCAGACCGTCAACGCCCATCTGCAGCGGCTGCCGTTCGCCTTCTTCCCCCGCAGCCAGCAGGGCGAGGTGATGACGGTGATGTCCTCGGATGTCCTCGCCGCCCAGAACGCGATCTCCGCGACCGTGCAGGCGGTCATCTGCCGGCTGGCGGACATCGTCGTCGGCACCGTCGTCGTCTTCGTGCTGGACTGGCGGCTCAGCGGTGCGGTGATGGTGTTCGCCCCCGCCACCCTGGTGATCATTCGTTCCGGGCGCCGTCGCCTGGCCGCGCTGTCGCAGCGCCAGCGCGAGTTCGACGGCCAGCTGATGTCCCAGGTCGCCGACACCTCCTCGGTGTCCGGGGCGCTGCACGTGCGGCTGTTCGACCGGGTCGACTACGAGCGGGAGCGGTTCGACGCGGCCGGCGCCGAGCTGCTGGCCGCCGCCCGAGAACAGGCCAGGCTCACCTCGCGGGTCCGTTTCCTGGTCAATCTCGGCATCGTCGCGACGATGACCGCCGTGGTGACCCTCGGCGCCTGGCTGGTCTCCTCTGACCGCACGACGCTCGGCACGGTGGCCGCCCTCGGCGGCGCACTGCTGGTGTCGTTCGGCCCGCTGTCCTCCGCGGTCGACCTGCGCTCCGAGCTGGCGGGCGCCGGCGCCTCGTTCCGGCGGATCTTCGCCCTGCTCGACGTGCCCGAGGACGAGGCCAGGGTGCTGGCCGCCGGGTCGCCGGCCGCAGTCGCGGTGCCTCGGGCGCGGGCCGCCCCGGCCCCGGCCCCGGCGTCGGGGGTGGGCCTGGCGCCGGTGGGCCTCGAGCTGATGCTCGACGACGTGTGGTTCGCCTATGACCAGGCCGTGCCGGGACCCGCGCGGGCGGCGGGCGCCGCGCCGCACGAGTATCCCGGCCCCGACGACCCGTCCTGGAATCTGCGCGGGGTGACGCTGCGCGTCGCGGCCGGGACGACCACGGCCGTCGTCGGCGCCAGCGGCGCCGGCAAGTCGACGATCGCTTACCTCGCCAGCGGGGTGCACCGCCCGCAGCGGGGCCGGGTCCTGCTCGGGGGCGTCCCACTCGACGCGATCCCCCCGGCCCGGCTGCACGCGGCGATCGGCGTGGTCCCGCAGGATCCGCACCTGTTCCACGACACGATCGCGGCGAACCTCCGCTATGGCCGGCTGGATGCCACCGACGACGAACTCCGGGCCGCCCTCGACGCGGCCAGCCTGTCCGCCCTGCTTGACCGGCTGCCCGAGGGGTTGGCGACCCGGGTCGGCGCGCGGGGCTACCGGCTGTCCGGCGGCGAGCGCCAGCGGCTCGCCATCGCCCGCGTCCTGCTGCAGTCGCCGCAGGTGCTGGTGCTCGACGAGGCGACGTCCGCGCTGGACACGCTCTCCGAGGCGGCGGTGCGCTCGGCGCTGGACCGGCTCGCCGTCGGCCGGACCTGCCTGGTGATCGCCCACCGGCTGTCTACGGTGATCGACGCCGACCGCATCCACGTCATGGATCACGGCCGCGTCGTCGAGGACGGCACCCACCGTGACCTGCTCGCCGACGGCGGCGCCTACGCCCGGCTCTACCGGCCGAGCACAGTCTGACCGGCCGAGACCGGCAGGGCGACAGCCGACGCGGCGGCCCGGCGCTTTGTCGTGGGACGGCGGGCACCGCGGGGCGCGGGATGGCAGGAGCGCCGTGGGCGGAACGTGGTTTATCGCCCGCGGAAGGAGCATTCCGGTAGTGGATCCGGTGCGGCCGGCGCCGTCGTGGCACCCGCCGGCCCGGACCGCGACCGGCAGGTCGAAAGGAGACCACCGCATGACCTCCACTGCCGGGCATGCCACCGCCACCGGTGGCTATTCGCACCGCCAGATCATGGTCATTCTCTCCGGCCTGCTGCTGGGGATGTTCCTCGCGGCGCTGGACCAGACGGTGGTCTCCACGGCGATCTACCGGATCGGTGAGAGCCTGCACGGGCTGACCGCGCAGGCCTGGGTCACCACGGCCTTCCTGATCACTTCGACCATCGCCACCCCGCTGTACGGCAAGCTGTCCGACCTGTACGGGCGTAAACCGTTCTTCCTGTTCGCGATCGCCGTGTTCATCACCGGCTCGGCGCTGTGCACGTTCGCGACGTCGATGTACATGCTCGCCGCGTTCCGGGCCGTGCAGGGCATCGGGGCGGGCGGCCTGTTCTCCCTCGCCCTGGCGATCGTCGGCGACATCATCCCGCCGCGGGAACGGGCGAAGTACCAGGGCTACTTCATGGCGGTGTTCGGCACCTCCAGCGTCCTCGGGCCCGTCGTCGGCGGTGCGCTGGCCGGCCAGGACACGTTGCTCGGCGTCGACGGCTGGCGGTGGATCTTCCTGATCAACGTGCCGATCGGCATCCTCGCGCTCGTCGTCGTCGCGCGGGTCCTGCACATAGAGCACGAGCGCCGCGAGCACCACATCGACTACCTCGGCGCCGCGGCGCTGGTCGTCGCGCTGGTGCCCCTGCTCATCGTCGCCGAGCAGGGCCGCGAGTGGGGCTGGGGCGCGGGCTACTCCCTGGCCTGCTACGGCGTCGGGCTGGTCGGCATCGCCGTGTTCGTGGTGGCGGAGCGGCACGCCCAGGACGATGCGCTGCTGCCGCCCCGGCTGTTCCGCAACGGGGTCTTCGCCGTCGGCTCCGCCCAGTCGGCGATCATCGGCATTGGCATGTTCGGCGGAATCACCCTGATCCCCCTCTACCTCCAGCTCGTCAAGGGGAACTCGCCGACCAAGGCCGGCCTGCTCACCCTCCCGCTGGTGCTGGGCATCATGGTGCTGTCGCTCGTGGCGGGGCAGATCACCGCGCGGACCGGCCGTTACAAGGTCCTTCCCGTGATCGGGTCGGCGCTGCTCGTCGTCGGGATGCTGCTGCTGTGGCGGCTGTCGGCCGACAGCAGCCTGGTCTACGTCGACCTGGCGATGTTCGTCGTCGGCGCCGGGCTGGGCCTGAACATGCAGACGATCGTCCTGGCCATGCAGAACGCCGTGCCGCCGCGGGACATCGGGGTGGCGACGTCCTCGACGACCTTCTTTCGGCAGCTCGGCGGCACCCTGGGCGTGGCGGTGTTCCTGTCGGTCGTGTACTCGATCGTCGGCTCCCGGATCACCTCCGCCTACGCGGACGCGCGCGGCACGGCGGCGTTCGACGCCGCCGCGCGCAGCCATCCCGACCAGCTCAAGGTGCTCGGCTCCGCGTCCTCTGGCGGCTCGGGCAGCCTCAACGACACCTCGTTCCTGCGCGGCCTCGACTCGGCGCTGACCCACCCGTTCAAGGTCGGCTTCACCGAGGCGATCACGGTCGCCTTCCTGATCGGCGCCGCCGTGCTGGCCCTCGCCTTCGTGCTGTCCCTGATGCTCAAGGAGGTGCCGCTGCGGGAGACCGGCGCGGCCTTCGCCGAGCCGGACGCGGAGAATGCCGCGTCTCCGGACGCCGGGTCCTCAGCTCCCAGCGGCAGTCGCTAAAGGTGGCCGCGGCGAACCATCAGCGCGAGCACACAGGCCGAGGGCGCCATCGGCAACCACACGGTGATCAGGCGGTAGCCGAGGACCGCGGCGAGCGCGACGGGGGCGGACTGCCCCGCGGCGATGATCGCCGCGGTCAGGGCCGCGTCGAGCGAGCCGAAGCCGCCCGGCGAGGGCACCAGGGCCGAGGCCGCGCTGGCGGCGAAGTACAGCGCGAAGACCGCTCCGACGCCGAGCGGGAGGTGCAGCGCGCGCATGATCGCCCACAGGGTGCCGGCGTGCAGCAGGGGGATGGCCGCGGAGCCACCCCACAGCATCGCCGCCCGGGTGGGAGAGCTGATCGTGGAGCGCATCGACCGTAGCTGGTCGACGACTCGCGCCCACACCCGGTGCGCCAGCCGGCGGGCGGCCGGCACCAGCCAGCCCACCAGCGCGGTGACGGCGACGGCCGCCGCGGCCACCGCGACGCCCAGGGCCACCGGGCCGCCGTCCGGCAGCCGGGCGGAGTCCACCGGCAGGAATCCCCCCGCCAGCAGGACGGCCAGCACGGCCAGATGGGTGGTGACCCCGGCGGTGGCGTCGAGGCCGACCGCCGTCAGGGATTCCCGCAGGGAGAAACCGTTCCGGTGCAGGAAACGCAGCTTCACCGCGCCGACCCCGAACCCGGCGGGCAGCACATGATTGGCGACGCTGCCCGCCACCTGGGCGGCGAGCAGCCGGCGCACCGGCAGCGACCGGGACACCGTCCCCTGCTGGCAGGCCGCGCCGGCGATCCAGGTGAGCTGGGCGACGCCGATCGCGCCCACCAGCCAGAAGGGGTGGGCGCTGGCCAGCGCGTCGATGCCGGTCCGCACCGTCGACCATGAGCGCACCAGCCACACCGCCGCCACCAGCGGCGCCGCGCAGGCCAGCAGCGGGCGAACCAGCCAGAACCGGCCGCGCCGGGGCGCGACGACCAGCGCCGCGGCGCTGTCGAGGGCCGGTGCGGGCAGCACCCCGCCGCCCGCCGCCGACCCTGGTGCCTGGCGCCTCACCGTCCTCCCGTCCTGGCGTCTGCGTGGCCCTGGCCCGCGTCAACTCGGTCCGCGTCAACTCGGTCCGCCTCGACGCTGTCCGGGATGACGCTGTCCGGGATGACGCCGCCCGCCGCGATGGTTTCTGCCATGTCCTCGTCGAGGATTGCGCGACGCGCCTGTGCCGGTTCAAAGGAGTGTGACGCGACCGGGTCGAGATCGGAACCCGAGCTCCCCGCGAGCAGCCCGGCGAGGCGTCCGGCGAGCGCGCCCCAGCTCCAGGCCGCGCGCATCCATTCCCGCCCGGCCAGGCCCATCCGAGCGGCCCGGTCGGGATCGTCGAGCAGTTCCACGACGGCACGGGCCACGGCGGGGGTGTCCCGGCCGTCGACCACCTCGCCCGTGCGGCCGGGCAGGACGACGTCCGGTGCGCCGCCCTGAGCACCGGTGATGACGGGCAGCCCGCTGGCCGCCCCCTCCAGGGAGGACAGGCCGAGCCCCTCCAGATCCAGGCCGAGCCAACGGGTGCGTGACGGCATGGCGAACACGTCGGCGGCGTCGAGGTAGGCGGGCAGCTCCTCGTCGGCGATCGCGCCGGCGAAGTGCACCTCGTCCGCCACCCCGACCTGCCCGGCGAGACGGCGCAGCCGGGCCTCGGCGGGTCCCTGCCCGACGAGCAGCAGGCGTGCCCCGGGGTGGCGGCGTTGCACAGCTGGCCAGCCGCGGATGAGAGTGTCCTGCCCCTTGCGCGGCACCATCCGGGCCACACAGATCACGACCGGGCGGTCCGACCAGCCCAGGGCGCGACGGATGTCATCCCCGCCGGCCCCGGGCCGGAAGCGGTGGGTGTCGACGCCGCCGGTGAGCCGGGCGAGGGTGGTGCCCTTCGGGGACACGGCGACCAGCCGGCGGCGGGTGAACGCGGTGAGATACGTCAACACGTCGGCGCGGGCGGCCACGGTGCGCACCAGTGACCAGCCCACCGGTAGCCGGGACCAGGCGACCTCGTGTCCGTGACTGGACGCCACCACCCTGGTGACGCCCTCCTCGCGCAGCGTCGGGGCGAGCATCCCGAACGGTGCGGCGGTGGGGAACCAGACGGCCTCGCAGCCCTCGGTGCGTACGAGCGAGCGCAGCATCCGCCGGGACTGCGGCGAGGTGAGGATCCGCTCGCCGGCCCGGACCACCGGGAAGGGCAGCGTGCGGTCGTACGCCTCGGCGCCGGGCGCCGCCGGCGCGACGACGATGACCCGGTCGGCGGGCAGACCGGCGGTGAGGTGGCAGGCGAACGTCTGAATGCCACCGAGGACCGGGGGGAACTTGTCCGCCACTACCAGCGTCCGGGGCAGGTCGGCGGCCTTGGGGATACCGGCCGGCCGGGCGTCGGGGGGCGCCGCCGGTGCGGGCACGCCACCGCCCGGCGGCACGGACTCGTCCGGTCCCGCCGGGCCGGGAGTCCGCCTCACGCGGCGTCCGGCCGGTGGAGGTGTACGGCATGCGGCGGCGGGAGGCATGCGTCGGCCCGTATGACGGGCCACGACGGCAGTCGACCATCCATGAGGGGAGATGATGGCAGGCGGCCGGTGTGAGCCGGATGAGTGCCGCGAATGGGATGCGCCCCGCGGTGCCCGGCTGGCGGTCTGTGGCCGGTGACGGCGGTCGCGACGGGCGGTGTCGAACCGGTCCGGACCGCCGCACACCGCCGGCGTCTCTGCGAATGCGCCGCTCACCTCACCCGGCGGGAGACCACCCGATGCGAGCCGGGCGGGGTCGGTTGGGCGGCCCGAGTATCCGGGTAGGCAGTGGACGGGCTGTCCGCGCCGCCGGCGCGCCGGCCGGGGGCGATCAGCCACGCGGCGGGGAAGGAGCACGACGATGGTGGGCACGCTTACCGTCACGGAACGTCGCGGCTGGCTCGACTGGGCGCTGGACACCTTCGACATGCAGGTACGGGCCGTGCCACCCGGTTCCTGGGCGGCGCCGACGCCATGCCGGGACTGGGACGCCCGCGCGCTGGTCAACCACCTCACCGTCGAGCACCTGTGGGTCCCGCCGTTGCTGGCCGGCCTCACCCGGGAGGACATCGGCACCCGGTTCGACGGGGATCAGCTCGGCGACGATCCGGTCGCGCGCTGGACGGCGACGGCCCGCCGTAGCCGGGACGCCTGGGACCGGCCGGAGGCCTGGTCGTCGATCCCGACGCTGTCGTTCGGACCGACCCCCGCGGGCGAGTACGCCTTCCAGCTCACCGCCGACCTGCTCATCCACAGCTGGGACCTGGCCCGGGCGGTCGACGCCGCCGGGCGGCTGCCCGGCGACACCACATCGGCGCGGACCGTCGGCAACAACCGCGAACTCGTGCACTGGGTCCACGACAGCCTGCGCCGGCAGATCGACGCCTGGCGAGTGGTCGGCATCTTCGCCAACCCCGTCACGGTGCCGGACGACGCGGACGAATGGACCCGGCTGATCGCCCTCACCGGCCGTTCACCGGACTGGCAGCCCCGCCTCGACAGTGGCCAGCACCTCGACGGAGGTCAGCACAGGGGGTAGATCAGGATCGGCGTCCCCGCCCCGCCGGCCGCGGCGGTGGGTGGGGC
>NZ_JANEZT010000260.1 GCF_025403405.1 Frankia tisae | reverse complement strand
GCCGGACGCCCTCCCCACCGGATCGGGCCTGCGCCCACCCGCGCCCATGCCCCCTGAGAAGTACCGGGGGTGAGCGGCCACGACCAAATACCTCGCCGGGGCCGCCGCCGCCGTAGTCCTGCTCATCGTGCTCATGGGCGCCGCCGCCGCCCAACTGGCAGAACGAGTCCTGTGCGTGCCGGTCGTCGGCTGGTTCCTCGGCTGCGGCAGCGGCGGCAGTCCCAGCCAGACCGCGCTCGACGACGTCCCCGCCGACTACCTGACCCTCTACATGCAGGCAGCAGCGACCTGCCCCGGCCTGTCCTGGACGACGCTCGCGGCCATCGGCAAAGTCGAATCCGATCATGGACGCAGTCGGCTGCCGGGCGTGGCCAGCGGTACCAACAGCGCCGGCGCCGGCGGCCCCATGCAGTTCCTCGCCCCGACGTTCGCCGACGTCGTCGCTCGTCACCAACTACCAGCAGGCGGCGCGAACCCGCCGTCGCTCTACAACCCCCAGGACGCGATCTACGCCGCCGCGGCCTACCTATGCGACAACCACGTCGCCACCGACCTGACCGGCGCCCTGTGGGACTACAACCATTCCGGCGCCTACATCGCCCAGGTTGTTACCCAGGCCACCCAGTACGGCTCGACTGACGGCCCAGGGGCCGACACCACCGCGTCCGATGCCGGCTACGCCGCCGTCCTCTACGCCCAGGGCCAGATCGGCATCCCCTACCTGTGGGGTGGGGACGGCCCCCAGTTGACTGAACTACCGGGCGGCGGGGTTCGGGTGGCGGGTGGGTTTGACTGCTCGGGGTTGACGCGGGCTGCCTATGAAGCGGCCGGGGTGGATCTTCCGCGGACCGCTCAGGAGCAGTATGACGCGGGTCCACTTCTGCCAACGGGTACTGCGCCTGCGCCGGGGGACCTGGTGTTCTTCGGGAGCGGTCGGACCGACGTGACCCACGTTGGGATCGCGATCTCAGCTACCGAAATGATCGATGCGCCCCACAGAGGAGCAGTCGTCCGCATGGAATCTATTTGGCCTAATCTTGTGGGAATCACGCGCCCCGCAGGTCGGAGCTGAGGTGACCATTCCTTGGTGTGATGGCGATCCGCGTCGCTTTTCCTGCGTTGCCGTGAATGGAGTGTGGGGACAGGCAGACTACTTGGATCGTATGGTTCTCCGGCGTGGTGAGCTCCTGCTCGCCGTTCCTGTCGACTGGAGTGGGGCGATGGTAGATGACGGGAGTGGCCAGCGGGACTTGACCATGCTGGTCGTGCCCCGCATCGGGTGTCTGCGGGACACGGGCGAATTGTGGGAGCCGTACCTGCTGCTGGACGGTTCCGGTCAGGTGGTCGAGCCCGCCCGAGTCTATTTGAAGGATCTGCAGGCGGCTGGTCGGTCCGCGGCGACTCAACGTTCCTATGGCCTGGATCTCCTGCGCTGGTTCCGTTTTCTGTGGGCGATCGGCCTGTCCTGGGATGCGGCGGGGAGAATCGAGGCACGTGACTTTTCCTGCTGGCTGCGGGTCCTTGACAAGCCGGCGAGCGGCCCGGGAAGGAGGAGGGCGTCGGGGGCGGGTAGCCCCAATCCGGTCACGGGTAGACCCGCGCCGGGAGCGAAGTACGCGGCCCGGACAGTCGCGCATAGCGAGACGGTGCTGCGGGCCTTTTACGACTGTCATCGGCGTTGGGGAAGCGGACCGGCTGTCAATCCCTTTCCGCTGGTTCGGCAGCGGGAGGAGGGGCGTGCGCATGCGCACCACAATCCGTTGGAGCCGTTCCGCAACACCAGGGTCGGGTTGTATCGGCCGACGGTTCCGAAGCGGGTGCCTCGCGCGATCCCGGACGAGCGCTTCAACGAGTTGTTCGCCGCCCTGCTCAGCCACCGTGACCGCGCGCTGGTCGCGTTCTACGTGTCGACAGGCGCTCGGGCCAGCGAGCTGTTGGGGACCACGCAGGCGGACGCCGACCCAGGCCAGCAGCTGATCAGCGTGGTGCGCAAGGGCTCCCGCACCGTCCAGCGACTGCCGGCGTCGCCGGACGCGTTCGTGTGGCTCCGCCTCTACCAGCAGGAGCTCGACGGCCAGGCGCCGCGCGGGCGGGACGACCCGCTGTGGTGGACGCTGCGGCAGCCCCTACGCCCGTTGACCTATCACGCCGCCAGGGCAGCCTTCATCCGTGCGCAGGCTGTGCTGGGAAGTAACTGGACCTTGCACGATCTTCGTCATACCGCGGCCTACCGGATGGCACGGGATCCCGAGGTGGCGTTGACCGACGTGCAGTGGGTGCTCGGGCACGCGAGCCTGACCACGACCCAGATCTACACGACACCGTTCGAAGACGAGGTCCTCGCCGGGATGCGCGCCCACCACGAGCGCCGCGCCGCCGGCCGTGCCGCGCCGCCACCGCTGCCGGCCGCGGGCTACCGGACCGACAGCCTGCAGGTTCTGTTCGGGGGGCGAACGCCGTGACCGAACTCCTGGACCGGCAGCCGCCCCCAGACGGGTCGCGGGCTGAGGGCAGAACGCCGGCGACGCCTCGCGGCACCGCGGGTGCGGCGGCGCGGTTGCGGGGGCAGTTCCCGCCACGGAGGGTTCCGGTGTCCTGGCCGGCGACCACCCTCGGCCGTCACAGCATCGTCGAGCTGCTCGTTCCCCCGCCCTACGGGTCGGACAACCAGGCCGTGCAGTGGAAGCGCCGCAGCGGCATCACCGGTGTCCTGCGCTGGCTGCAGGGCCATCCGGGCGCGACCTGGCAGCAGCGCTGGCTTGCCACGGGCGTGGAGGACCTCGACGGGAAGTTCTGGCGGGACGTGGCGGCGGACTGGCTGCGGGACGTCGGTGACGACACCTACGAACGCCTCCTGTCGACCGGCCTGCTCGCGCTCATCTGCGGTGACGTTATCCGGCCCGGGGTGCGGTGGATGATGACGCGCCAGTCCCCACGTTTCCAGGCGGCTATGGAACGCTCCCGTGACCCCGAGGGTTTCGCCCGGCTGCGGGCATGCGCCGAGCAGAACCCGGCCGCGGCGCCGCTGATGGTCCGCCTCGCGCTCTACCGCGCCGCCACGATCATGGCCTGCAAGGGCGGGCTGGTCGCCGACATCGCTCCCGGCGACTGCGTCGAGCTACTCGACGTTCAAAGCTCGGTGCAGGCCAAGGGGGGCACCTGCAAGACCTACGTCTACCAGCTCCTCCACGATGCCGGGGTCTTTCCACCCGACGCGCCACCCACGATCCGGGCGTTCCGCGGCGCGACCGGCCAACTCACCGTCGAGGCCCTCGTCGCCCGCTACTCACTGCGCTGCCAGCCGGTGCGCGACCTCATCGTCGACTACCTGCGCCACCGGCAGCCCGCCGTGGACTACGTCAGTCTCAAGGAACTCGCCGACCGGCTCGCCGGCCTGTTCTGGCACGACCTGGAACGCCACCATCCCGGCATCCACTCCCTGCACCTGCCCCCCGAAGTGGCCGCGGCCTGGAAGCAACGCATCCAGGTCCGGACCAAGAAGGTGGTCGGCAGCGACGGGGAACCCGTCGACGTCGAAACCCCGCGGGTCAACGCCAAGAGCTGCATGTTCTCGGTGCGCGCCTTCTACCTCGACATCGCGCAGTGGGCGTTGGAGGACCCGGCCCGATGGGGCCCCTGGGCCACGCCTTGCCCCGTCACACCCGCCGACGTTGACCGGTGGAAGGACCGGATGCACCGCAAGGCCCGGATGGACCAGCGCACTCGGGAACGCCTACCGGTACTGCCGGCCCTCGTCCGCGCCGTCGAGCAACGCCGCCGTGACACCGCCGAACGCCTTGCCGCCGCATGCGCCACCCAGCCCGGCGACTCGTTCACCGCCACCGGACGCACCTTCCTCCGACCGCCCATGCCGAGCTCCGGCGGCACGAGGGTCTGGGCCGACGACCCGACCACCGGCGCCCGCTACAATCTGACCTTCGAGGAACACGAGGCGTTCTGGGCTTGGGCCACCGTCGAGATCCTGCGGCACACCGGTATCCGCGCCGAGGAACTCCTCGAACTCACCCACCACAGTTTCGTCCAATACCAGCTTCCCACCACCGGTGAACTCGTCCCTCTCCTGCAGATAGCACCGTCGAAAACAGACACCGAACGACTTCTGCTGGTCAGCCCGGAACTCGCCGACGTCCTGAGTGCCGTGATCTGCCGGGTCCGCGACACCACCGGCGCAGTGCCTCTCGTCCCCTCCTACGACATCCACGAACGCCTCTGGCTCCCGCCGATGCCGCTGCTGTTCCAGCGACGCTGGGGCGCCGAGAACCGTGCCCTACCACGCCGGGCCATCGAAAGAGCACTCGATAACGCCCTCGCGCACTCCGGACTGACCGGACCGGACAACAAACCTCTCGACTTCACCCCACACGACTTCCGCCGCATCTTCGTCACAGACGCGGTGATGAGCGGACTGCCACCCCACATCGCCCAGGCCATCTGCGGGCACCGCGACATCAACACCACCATGGGATACAAGGCGACCTACCCCGCCGAAACCATCGAAGCGCATCGCGCCTGGATCTCCCGCCGCCGTTCCGTGCGACCCAGCGAAGAATACCGCGCACCGACAGAACAAGAATGGGAAGACTTCTTCGGCCACTTCCAGCGCCGCAAAGTATCGCTCGGCACCTGCGGACGCGCCTACAACACCCCCTGCATCCACGAACACGCCTGCATACGCTGCCCGATGCTACGCCCCGACCCACGCCAACGGCCACGACTCGTCGAGGTCCGCGACAACATCCAAGACCGCATCACCGAAGCCGAACAGCAAGGATGGCTCGGAGACATCGAAGGACTCACCATCAGCCTCGCCGCCGCGAACACCAAACTCACCGACCTCGACCGCCTTACCAGCCGACAGGCCACCGTCCACCTCGGCATGCCAGACCTCCACCACCTCGCCGCACGCACCATCGTTCGCACTGCACCCGAGAACCAGGCACCCGAATAAGGCGCGTCCGCAAGTTCTGTCCGGTATGCGCAAGTTCAGAGAACCGGCCGAAGGCGGCTTCGACTGCTCCGGTCTCACCCGGGCCGCTTATTTGGCCGCCGGGATTGACCTGCCCCGCACCGCACAGACCCAGTATGAGGCCGGGTCCGTGGTCCCGCCCCGGGAACCACTCCAGATCGGCGACCTCGTTTTCTACGGCACCGCCAGCAACATCCACCATGTCGCGATCTATATCGGAGACGGGCAGATGATCACAGCTCCAGGGCGTAAAAAAGTGGTCAAAATCGCTCCATATAGGTGGCAAAAGGACGACTATTTCGGCGCAACCAGGCCGGGCAAGTAGGGCAATGTAGGTTCTCAAAACAGCTGACAGTTTCTCAAAAAAGATGTCACCGATCTGTCGCCGACTGGCCAGATCGATGAGAAGGTGGCTCGGCGTGGCGTCCCGGGTTCGGCGGTGCGCGGAGTAACCCTGATCGGTTGGTGGCGGTTCGTCACGGTCTGGGCGAAGTGTCTGGGTCCGGTACCGGTCGGAAGCCGGGACCGAGGTGGACACGACGTTGGACCGTGTCGCCGTGGATGACCTGACGGCGTGCCCGCCGGTGCGGAGTTCCACTGCTACAAAGCCGCGTACTACTCGGGCTGGTACTGGTCGCGCATCGTCGGCCGTGACGGCTCCGGCGCCGATCACCGAGGTCGGACAGGTGGTAGGACGGCCTCGTGTCCTCCCAGCCCCCAGCCAGGCCACCCGCGCGGCGCGGGAACGAGGCAGGTCGTTCGGAGTTGTCGGTGAGGCACGCTACCCTCAGATCAGCTCAAGAGAGGACCCCGGCGGCGTCGAGGTCGACGGGTGTCGGGGTCGCTCCTGATTGGCGTCTGGAACATACCCTCGAACATGACGCTGAGACATTCAGTGTCACTCGTTGTGATTGACGCCTCTGGTGCGCCGGGCCTTCTCGCAGGACACGAGGAAGGACCTTCAGGCACAGTGCAACTGATCAAGGCTCGCGTCACTGACTATCGGTCCGTCGAGGACTCCGACAGCTTCGACATCGAGAAGGATGTCACCTGCCTCGTCGGGAAGAACGAGTCGGGCAAGACGACCCTCCTCCAAGCGCTTTTCCGGCTCAACCCGGTGGAGCCCGCCGCCTTCGACGAGGTGGTCGACTTCCCTGCCCGCAAGACCCGCGAACGCAAGCAGCTCCCTGCCGGCGAGAAGATTCCCGTGCTCACGGCGACGTTCCGTCTCGACGACACCATCATGAAGGCCATCGAGGAGGAGCTCGGCCCAAAGGCCATGAGGAGCCCCGAGTTCGCCGTCGAAATCGGCTACCGCGACAAGTCCAAGTCGTTCAGCTTCTCCTACAACGAGGCCGCGGTCGTCGACCACCTGCGATCCACCCTGGACCTTCCGGCCGCGGGCGCCAAGGCCATCGGGAGCGTGAAGACCGTCACGGACTTCCTCGATGCCCTTGACGAGCTGAAGGAGCCCCCTTCCGACGCGACCGCGTTGGCCGACCGCCTCCGCGGCTGGCGCAACGGCAGCCTCGGGTGTCACCTCATCGACCAGTACGCCAATCCGTCCATGCCGAAGTTCGTCTACTTCGCGGACTACGACACGATGCCGGGCAAGGTCGCACTGCCCGATCTGATCCGGCGGCGACAGTCAGGAGACATTACGCGCGGCGAGCGTGCGCTGCTGAGCCTCCTGGACATGGCGGGCGTGTCACCGGAGGAGTTCAAGAACACCGACCAGCACGAACGGCTTCTCCGTGAGCTGGAGAACTCCGGCAACGTCATCTCGGACGAAGTCTTCGAGTACTGGTCGCAGAACAAAGAGCTGGAAGTCCAGCTGAAGGTCCTGCCCCCTGAGGTCGGGGCCACCGCGCCCTTCGACGAGGGGCCGATCCTCCAGGTCCGCGTCTTCAACCGCCGGCACCGCGCCTCGGTGCCCTTCGACGACCGGTCCCGCGGCTTCGTCTGGTTCTTCTCCTTCCTTGCCTACTTCAACGAGCTGGAGGCGGCCGGCACCACGGACCTGATCCTCCTCCTAGATGAGCCGGGCCTGTCCCTGCATGGCCGCGCCCAGGGGGACCTGCTCCGCCTGATCGACGAGCGACTGGCGCCCAAGCACCAGGTCCTCTACACCACCCACTCCCCGTTCATGGTCGACCCGGACAACATCCAGAGGGTCAGGACGGTTATCGACATGGAGCGCGGCGGAGCGAAGGTTTCCTCGGAAATCTTCAAGGCTGACGAGGACACTGCGTTCCCGCTCCTGACCGCGATGGGCATCGAGATGACCCAGACGCTGTTCGTGGGCGAGCACACCCTGCTCCTCGAAGGCCCGAGCGACCTGATCTACCTGGACATCCTCACGGATGTCGCCGAGGCGAAGGGGTCCATCGGACTCGACCCCCGCTGGGTGAAGACCCCCATCGGCGGCTCCGGGAAACTGTCTACCTTCGTGACCCTCCTGGGCGCGAACAAGCTGAACGTCGCGGTTCTCGTCGACTCCAGCACCAAGGACGTCGGGGCCGTCCAACGTCTTCGGGACAATGGCCAGCTGGCCAAAAACGGACTCCTCCAGATCAGCGAGTTCACTGGTACAGCCGACGCAGACATCGAGGACCTGTTCGACCGGGGCTTCTACCTCGAACTCGTCAACCGCGCTTACACACCCCAGCTAACCACCCCGATCCGCGCTTCAGAACTCAACGCGAAGGACCCCCGTGTCCTTCGGCAGATCGAGGCGGTGTTCAAGAAGCGGAAGATCGCCACAAGGTTCAACCACTACAAGCCGGCGGCGGTTCTCCTCCGAGAGCAGGCCGCGCTCGCCCCGCGCATCGACGCGGAAACGATCACGCGTGCCGATCTGCTGTTTACGCGACTCAACTCCCTGCTCCCCAAGCGCTGAGCTGACCTCGCCTGAGCGACGGGGCGGACCGGCGGGGGGCTGTGCGCGGCGAGCGGGGCCGTTTTCGGGATGTTTCCAGGCTGGTTCATCAGCTGCTTCGGGCGCTCATCCGCAACCGACCATCGCTGGTGCTCGGAGCGTGCGCCTGCGGGGTGCACGCTCCGTGTAGCCATGAGGACCCCGCCCGGCCGCAGCGACCGCGATGCAGGCGGTCTGGCCGATCGCAACCGGCACCGCTCCGAGGGAAACGGCAGATCGTTGAGAACCAGCCTGACGCCAGCTCGATGAGAACGTGCGCCAAAGCGCTGGTACTCCGGACTTCTGGCGACATGAAAGATGAAAACCTACAGGCAAACATGCGCATTCGATGCGACGCCCCGACAAAGACTTACTGGGACCGAAGCGCCTCTGTCTACCGAGATAGGCCGCGCGGACGGTCGCCGAGCAGGCGGCGTGATGGCCGGATTCGAGCCGTAGCGGTCGTCATTGCTGCGGGTGGCTGGGAGCCGGTGGGGTCAGGGCGAGGGTGACGAGATCGAGCGCGCCGCGGGCGGCGCGGTCCAGTCCGGCGGCGGTGCGCTCGAAACTCTCTCGTGGATCGGGGCCAGACAGCGGCGGGTCGGGAATCTCGTGATTGCTCAGGGGGCCGAGGATCACCTGCTGGACGGACGCGATCGTGTCCAGGATGCGGCAGACGCCGGTGAGGAGGTCGGCTCGGGTCGTGTCCGCGTCCCTGGCCACGGTCGTGGCGAGATCTGCGGCGGCCAGTCCGGGGATGGTGTCCCCGAGGTCGCGCGCGAGGCGGTCTGCCGCGTCGGCCAGCAGGTAGAGGAGCCTGACGGCCTCGGTATGGCGTGCTATCCCCGCCAGGTCAGGGTCTTGCAGCGTCCTGCGCAGAGCCAGGGCGTGGTGGGCGACGCGCGCGCTGGCCGGCGCAAGCGGTGCCCTGTCCAGCGCCCAGGTGACCCGGCTGCTGTAGCAGCCGAGACCCGCGACGCCGCCGAGTACCGCCAGCCCTCCCGCCGCGAGGCCATGGATACCACCGGGACTGGCGAACGGCGGCCACACGATCAGGCACGCGACCGCGGGCAGCATGAGCAGCAGCTGGGCGACGATCGGGATCAGCATCCGGCGACGCCGGTAACGCCGGGCCGCCCGCTTGACCCGCGGGTCGATGGTCAGTGCGTCGTGCACGTCGTGGGTACCTCCTCCGACACCACGGTGCCCGTGGACAGCGGGACGAGCAGCAGCCGCTCGGTTTCGAGGAAACACGGGCTGTCCCTCACGGTTCGATGATGGCTGAGGGCGCGGTAGTGGGAGCGCTGTCGACTGGATCACGGCGCCTACGTTCAGGCGGTATCGGAGGTGTTCGCGATGCTGCTCATGGGGTCGAGCACCTCCCACTGCTGGAGCTTGTCGAGCAATTGGTTGCGGTCGAGGGCGTAGAGGGTCGCGAGGGTGCGCAGGTCCCCTTCGCGGATCGAGAGGACCTGGCCGGCGTAGTCGCCGCGTTCCCGCTGGATCTCGACGGCCCAGCGGCGCAGCGGTCCGGCGTCGTCGGTGGGTACGCGGGTCAGGGCGGGCAGGTTGAGCACGATGCGGACCGCCCGCGGCGGGAGTGGGCCGGGTTGTCCGCCGGGCAGCAGGTCGTGGACGGGGACGCCGTAGAACGCGGCGAGTGCGGCGAGCCTCTGCATGCTGAGCATGCGGTTGCCGCGTTCGTAGGAGCCGAGCGCCGCGACCTTCCACTGGCCGCGCGAGAGGGCCTCGACCTGCTGAAGAGTGCGGCCCTGCTGGGCGCGGATGGTGCGCAGTCGGATGCCTACCTCGCGGGCGTAGGCACGATTCTCGCTGGTAATGGGCATGTTTCCTCCCTGCGGATGGGTGGGAGC
>NZ_JANEZT010000025.1 GCF_025403405.1 Frankia tisae | reverse complement strand
CTGTCTCGCCTCGACCGCGAGCTGCCCGGGCGCGGTCGCGGCAGGCCACTGCTTGACGAGATCGAGCGCCGCTTGACCAGATCGAGTACCTAGTTTACAAAGATAGCGGTGTGCTGCACGTCTCACGAGCTGTCGACCGGGTCCGTTGAGGCGCGCCGACAGGGCCGACCCGTCCCGCCCGGACCCACCTGCAATCGATCACTTCGCGGCTGCGCCGACGGAGGGTGAGGGGAGACATCGCCTGCGATGACCCAACACATCGTCTTCCTGCTACTCGGGCTGGGGAGCGGAGCCGTCTTCGGGGCGCTCGCGCTCGGCCTGGTGGTCACTTACCGCAGCTCGGGCGTGGTCAACTTCGCCACCGGCGCCATCGCTCTGTACACCGCGTACACGTACGCGTTCCTGCGCAGGGGCGCGCTGCTGCTGCCGATCCCCGGCTTACCGAAGACGGTCTCCGTCGGCTCCCACTGGGGTCTGTGGCCCGCCCTGCTGGTCTCGCTGGCCATCGCCGCGCTGCTCGGAGTCCTGCTCTACGTGCTGGTGTTCCGCTGGCTGCGCGCCGCGCCGCCGGTCGCCAAGGCCGTCGCCTCCATCGGTCTGCTCATCGTCATCCAGGCGCTGCTCGCCCAGCGGGTCGGCACGACGCCGGTGTCGGTCAAGCGGATCCTGCCCAGCGACAGCTACACGATCGGCGACCTGCGCATCCAGGGTGACAAGCTGTGGTTCGCCCTGACGATCGTCGTCCTCGCGCTCGCCCTCGCCGGGGTCTTCCGCTTCACCCGGTTCGGCCTGGCCACCCGGGCCGCCGCGGAGACGGAGAAGGGCGCGCTGGTCACCGGCCTGTCGCCGGACCGCATCGCGTTGGCCAACTGGGCCATCGGCGCCGTGGTCGCCGGCCTGTCCGGCATCCTGATCTCGCCGATCGTGCCGCTCATCCCGGTCTCCTACACGCTGTTCATCGTCCCGGCGCTGGCCGCCGCCCTGGTGGCCGGCTTCAACTCCCTGGGCCTGGCCGTCGGCGCCGGCCTGCTCATCGGGATGGTGCAGTCCGAGCTGCAGTACCTGCAGTCCCAGCACTCCTGGCTGCCGCAGCAGGGCCTGGGCCAGCTCGTCCCGCTCGTGGTCATCCTGGCGTACCTGGTCTTTCGCGGCCGGCCGCTGCCGACCCGCGGCATGCTCATCCGCGCCAACCTCGGCCAGGCGCCCCGGCCGCGCCACCGGCTGCTGAACATCGTCATCCCGGCCGCCGTGGCGGTCGTGCTGCTGGTCGCCACCTCCGGCTCGATGCGGGCGGCGGTCGTCACCTCGATGCTGCTCGGCATCGTCACGCTCTCGCTGGTGGTCGTCACCGGGTACGCCGGCCAGGTCTCGCTCGCACAGCTGACCCTCGCCGGGGTGGGTGGCTTCCTCGTCAGCCGGATGACGACCGACTGGAACATCCCGTTCCCGATCGCACCGCTGCTCGCCGCGCTCGGCGCAATGATCATCGGTGTCGTCGTTGGCCTGCCCGCGCTGCGCATCCGCGGCCTGCCCGTCGCCGTGGTGACGCTCGCCCTGGGCATGGCGGTCGAGTCGATCTGGTTCCGCAACCCGGACGTCAACGGCGGGACGGCCGGGGCGAAGGTGGCCGATCCGAAGCTGTGGGGGCTCAACCTACGCATCGGCGCGGGCGAGAACTACCCACGCATCCAGTTCGGCCTGCTCTGCCTGATGGTCCTCATCGGTGTCGCGCTGGCCGTCGCGGAGCTGCGGCGCAGCCGCCTCGGCGCGGCCATGCTCGCCGTGCGCGCCAACGAGCGCTCGGCGGCGGCCGCCGGCATCGACGTCGCCCGCGTCAAGATCGCCGCCTTTGCGATCGGGTCGTTCATCGCGGGCCTCGGCGGCGCGCTGATGGGCTACCAGCAGACCCTCGTGGACGCCGAGTCCTTCTCCGTCGTCGGCGGTCTGGCCCTGTTCGCCACCGCCTACCTCGCCGGGATCACCTCGGTCTCCGGCGGTCTGCTCGCCGGCGTCCTCGGCGCGGGCGGGCTGCTGTTCGTCGCGCTGGACAAGGCGGTCGATCTCGGCAGCTGGTACCAGGTCATCACGGGTCTTGCCCTGGTCCTGTCCGTGCTGCTCAACCCGGAGGGCGCCGTCGGCCCCGTCCACACCTGGTGGGCGGCTCTGCGGTCGAAGCGGCTGCGCGCCGAGCCGCCGGTCCTGCCCACCGCCGACGCCACCGCGGCGACCACCCCCGCAGGCGAACCGGTCGATGCCATCGCGGCTGCGGCGACCGCCGGCGCCGAGCGGATCATGCTCACTCTGCGGGGAGTCGGGGTTCAGTACGGCGGCGTGCGGGCCGTGCAGGACGTCAGCCTCGACTTCGGCCAGGGCCAGGTCGTCGGTCTGATCGGCCCCAACGGCGCGGGTAAGACGACCCTGATCGACGCGATCAGCGGGTTCACCGCCGCAACCGGCGAGGTCGAGTTCGAGGGCATCCGGCTCGACGGGCTCAAACCGCACCACCGGATTCGCAAGGGCCTGGGCCGCACCTTCCAGGGCATCGAGCTGTACGAGGACCTCTCGGTCGCCGAGAACGTCGCCGTCGGTGAGGCCGCGGCCCGCGGCGGCGGCGGCCGGCTACCCGCCGATCACGCCGACTACCTCGACCGGCTCTACCGCGCCCTGCAACTGCACGAGGTCCGCGAGAGCCCGGTCCGCGAGCTGTCGCAGGGCCATCGGCAACTGGTCTCGATCGCGCGGGCGCTCGCCGGCCGGCCGCGCGTGCTCCTGCTCGACGAACCGGCCGGCGGCCTGGACAGCACCGAGAGTCTCTGGCTCGGCGAGCGGTTGCGCGAGGTGGCCCGCACCGGGGTGACGATCGTGCTCGTCGACCACGACATGAACCTCGTGCTCGGCGTCTGCGACCGGATCGTCGTGCTGGCTCTCGGCGCAGTGATCGCCAGCGGCTCGCCCGAGGAGATCAAGAACCATCCGGCGGTCGCCGAGGCCTACCTCGGCAGCACTCCCGTTCCGCCACAGCCCGCGACTCCGCCCGGACCGTCCGCATCGATGGAGAAGGAGAGCGTCGGGTGACCGAGTTGCTGCAGACCCGCGGGCTGAACGCGGGATACGACCGGGTGCCGGTGGTGCGCGGCTTCGATCTGACGCTGCGTGAGGGTGAGGTCGTCGCCCTGCTCGGGCCGAACGGCGCCGGCAAGACCACGGTCCTGCTGACGCTCGCCGGGCTGCTGCCCGCGCTCGGCGGCGAGGTCACCGTGCACGGGCAGGGCGTGAACCGGGCCAGCCCGCGGGCGCTGTCCAGGCTCGGTGTCGTGCTGGTGCCGGACGACCGGTCCCTGTTCACCACCCTGACCTCCCGGGAGAACCTCCAGCTCGGGCGGGTCAGGGACGGGCTGAGTGTCGACGAGGTGCTGGACTACTTCCCGGCGCTGCGCAAGCGGCTCGACGTCCGGGCCGGGATGCTCTCCGGCGGTGAGCAGCAGATGCTCGCCATCGGACGGGCGCTCGTGCAGCGCCCGCGCATCCTGCTGATCGACGAGCTGAGTATGGGGCTCGCCCCGGTCGTCGTGCAGGAGCTCCTGCCGGTCGTGCGGGCGGTGGCTACCGGCACGTCGGCAGCGGTGCTGCTCGTCGAGCAGCACGTGCACCTGGTCATGGGCATCGCCGACCACGCGGTGGTGCTTGCGCACGGCGAGGAGGTGCTGGCAGGGCCCGCGGCCGAGCTACGGGCGAAGCCCGAGCTGCTGGAACGGGCCTACCTCAGCGAGCGGCACGTCCCGCAGAAGGCAGTCGTCTGAGCGTCGGCGAATCGCATTCGTCGTATTACCGGTGCCACTTTCGGCGCCTGCCCATCCGGTATTGCATTCCGGCGTTTGATGGCCGCGCCCGCGTGCCGTCCGGGACTGCCCGGCACACCCGGGTTCGCTCGACTCGGCGAGCGGATCAGCTCGCCGGCGCTTTCGCACCCTGCGGCCACCGGTGCATCAACGGGCCGCGGTCGGGCCGCGGTCGGGCCGCGGTCGGGCCGCGGTCGAATCGGGGTCGGGTCGCTGTCGGAGGCGCATGGTTGCCGCGAAGCGGCGGTCATCCATTCCGTTCTCGCGATGAATTTGGTAACCTCTACAACGTAGATTACTAGGTAATCTACGTTGCGCTTTCGGGCGGCTGTGGCCGTTGCCACCGGTGAGGACGGGCCGGAACCGGGATCGAACGGGCCGTGCGACCGGCGGGGACACCCGCCTCCTACCGGGCGGCCTGACGGTGAGATGGAGGAGCAGTGGGCACGAGGAGCAGGTACTGGCACGGTGGGCGCCGCAGCGTGCGGGCGGGAGCGGCGTTCTTAGTCCTCGGCCTGGCACTGTTACCGGCGGCCTGCGGCGGCGGGAGCAGCAGCGGCGACGACGCGGGCGGTTCGCCCGGGCCGACCGCGGCGACGGTGACGCTGCCGCCGGGCACGAAGGCGTCCGGCGCGCCAGTGAAGATCGGTTTTATCACCGCGGAGGGCGGCAGCGCGGTATCCCTGCCCGAGGTCCGTGAGGGCGCCCAGGCGGCCGTCGCCTACGCCAACGACTACCTCGGCGGCATCGGCGGGCGGCCCATCCAGCTGGTCGTCTGCAAGTCGCAGGAGGACGCGGCCTCCGCCCGCACCTGCGCCAACCAGATGGTCGAGCAGAAGGTCACCGCGGTCGGCACCGGGACCACCGGCTTCGGTGACACCCTCGTGCCGGTCATCACCGGCGCGAAGATCCCCTACGTCACGGGCACTGCGACCGCCGGTTCCGAGTTCGCCACCGACGGCGTGTTCTCGTGGACCGGGGCCTTCCCCGCCACGCTGGGCACGATGGCGAGCTACGCGAAGGAGAAGGGCTACAAGCGGGTGGCGCTGTTCGTCACGGACGTGCCGGCCGCGATCACCGGGGCGAACGCGCTGGGCAAGCCGGTGTTCCAGAAGTCCGGCGTGGACCTGGACGTCATCTCCATCCCGCAGGGCTCGGCCGACGCCACCTCCCAGGTGACCTCGGCGATCGGCAAGAAGCCGGACGCTCTCGCCCTCGTCGGCGACGCCACCCACTGCACCTCGGTGTTCAAGGCCTTCCAGGCCGTGGGCGCCACCCAGCCGAAGTTCGTGATCCAGCCGTGCGTGTCGAAGACCGTCGACGACGCGGCGCCGGGCCAGCTCGACGGCTCGATCCTGTTCACGCCGTCGGACACCGACTCCGACGACCCGGAGGCGAAGCTGTACCGCACGGTGATGGCCCGGTACGCGCCGAAGACGCAGACCGACGGCTACGCGGTCACCGGCTACCAGACGGTCCTGGGCCTCGCGCGGGCGCTCAAAGGCATCAACGGTGAGGTCACCCCGGCCTCGGTGACCTCCACCCTGCAGGCTGCCCGGAACATCACGATGCCCGCTGGTCACGGGCTGACGTTCTCCTGCGACGGCAGCGCCATCCCGAGCCTGAAGGCGCTGTGCTCGGCCAGCTCCGTCGAGGCAACTCTCAAGGGCACCAAGGCGACCGGTGTCAGGACGGTCGACGCGGCCAGCCTGTTCGCCGCCGGCTAGACAGGCCCGCCGTACCCGTCGGCGTCGTACCCGTCGGTGCCATCCGGGCATCGACGGCAAGGGCTCGGATCGGACGATGCTGTCCGATCCGAGCCCGTTGTCATGTTCCGGAGTGGTCGCGATCCGGCATGGAGGGAGTGCCGGAGCGGGCCGACGGACCGTGGCGTGGCCCGAGCGGGGCAGTGCCGAGCGGTGGCCGGGAAGGGCCGCCGGCGATGGCGCCGGAAGGTGCCGGTGGTGTTTGTGGCACCGTAGTGCCGGTATTGCGGATGCGGGTCCTGCCGCCGCGGGTGCTGCCGGTCAGTCCAGCAGACCGATCTGCCGGGCGGTGTGCACCGCGGCCGTCCGGTTGCGTACCCCCATCTTGCGCATGATGCTGCGCATGTAGGTCTTGACCGTCTCGGCCCGGATGGTGAGCTGCTCCGCCGCCTCGACGTTGGAACACCCGGTGGCCACCAGAGTGAGCACCTCCATCTCACGCAGGGTGAGGCGGAAGGGCGGTGGCTTCGCCGGGCTCTGCACTACCGGCTCGCTGCGTAGCAGAGAGTAGATGCGCAGGATCTGGCGTCGCAGGTGGGGCGTCGTGAGCTGCGCGCTGAGCTCGAGCAGCTCGATCTGGGCCAGGCGAACCCGTTCCCGCTGGGTCCGCGCGTCGGTCGGCTGGTTGTCGGTGGTGAAAGGACCCGACGCTCGGTCGAAGCCTGCGGCGGTCATCGTCCGGTGCAGGCGCACCTGCACAGCGGGCGAGTCCGAAACCATTGGGCCCATCGTGCTCCTCTCCCTGTCCACTCCGGTTTACCCGACCGCTCCGGATGAGGATCGCCGGCCCATCGCCGACAGTCCGGCAAATTCATCCGAGGGTCGGGCAGGGGATCAGCCGTACACCACCTTTGTGGGAGGCCGTGCATGGTCCGGGCTCGGGTGAAGTGGGTGCGCCGCCACACCAACTCCCTCCGGGCTCGGGATGCCTTCGTCGGACCCCACTGTCGGCTACATCGAAAAGGTTATCTCGCGGTTCGGCCATGTCGTCAATGCCGCCCGCTCCGATGTGCGAGAACAGACTCTCACGGCGCCGGGGAAGTCCGGATGAGGATCCTGATCCCTACCCCGAACGGGGGTTCCCTCGGGTGCGGCCGCTCACGCCGCCGCTCTACCCTCCCACCGGTTTGTGACGGGCACGGAAGGAGATTAATGGAGGACCCGGGACACGTAGGTTGCCGGCGCGGGGGCCGGCGACGAAAGCGGCTCCGCCAGGTTATCCGATGAGCGCCCGTCTTTATTAGGTGGGTCGGAGGCCGATGAAGTGGGCGGATGCACGGGAATCCGCCTGGGCCGCAGCCTGGAATGGGCGGCACTGACCGCAGTCCTGATCTTTGGTGCGGCCCTCGATCTCAGGCGCCTGGACCGCAACGGTTACGGCAACATCTACTGCGCCGCCGCGGCCCGGTCGATGAGCAGTTCGTGGCATAGTGCCATCCCCGCCGTGCCATCCCCGCCAGGGCAGCGACCCCACCGCCGGCCCGTCGACCTGATCACCCCACCGATGCTCGCCTACCTGCAGGCTCACCGGGCGGGCCGGCCTCGCCGTTCGGCGGCGGCGGGATTCCGGAGCCCGCCATCGACATCTCGCCGGCCGACCTCCTCCAGGATTTCCGGGTTCTGACCGACACCTCTTCGTCGAACCTCTACGAATGCCAGGCCCTGGAAGCGCGGATCGGCCGTCGCCGACGGACCTCGCCGCCATCCGCATGGCCGGTGATACCCGCCGTCCCGATCGGTTGTCCCAGGGCCGTTCCCGCGTTTCTCGCCCGGCCTCAGGGCACGGCTCCGTTCACCCTGGAGTCCAGGGGAAACCGTGCCGTCCAGCACCGATGCAATTTTCTCGCATGCGGCGAGGCCACCCGTCATGAATCGCGTCGACGTAGCGATTCCGGTCTACAGCGAGGAGGCGGCGCTGGAACGCAGTGTGCGCCGTCTGCGCACCTGCCTCACCGACCTCTATCCCTATGGATGGCGTATCACGATCGTCGACAAAGCGAGCATGTACCGGACGCTCGTCGTTGCGGACCGGATGGCGGCGGAACTATCCCGTGCCCAGGTTCGGCAGCTCGACGTCAAAGGCCGGGATCTGCCTTCGGAAATCGCCATCGGATCCCGGCTGCGGCGCGGCGCCCGGTTTTCCGCGGCTCGAGGCGGGAAATCATCTTCCGCAGCTTCTTCTGGGGCGCCCGGTGTGGCTTCAAGGAGGTGCGGGCGGACGTGGCGCGGCTCCTACTGCCTGCCCGTCGACCGGGTGGACTGACCCGGACTCGGGCGCCGACGCCGTCGCCACGGCGCTGGCGGACCTGGGTGGGATGTGGCGGGTGGGGCTGCGCATCCTCGCAGGTCGGGGGCGTGTCGAGCTGCCGGCCGAGCGGGCGGCGGCGCGGCCGCCGGCCGGGATGAGGGCCCAGCTCGGCCTGTTCGCGGTGATCGGAACCATCTCCACGCCGTCGTACATCGCCCTTTACGCCCTGCTCAGGAGGGTGCTGTTGGCATTCGACGCCAATCCGGTGTCCCTGTGCATCGCGGTGGTGGGAAACGCGTGGGCGAACCGTCGGTTCACGTTCCGTCGCTCCGGCAGTCAGCGGTGGGCGCCTCGGTTCACGGGGTCCGCGATGGTCTTCGGGGCGGCCCTGATCATCTCCAGTGCGGCGCTGGCCGTTTCACCTCTGCTGTGGCGGGGCTCGGGGGTGCTCTCGGCGATAGTCACCGTGCTGGTCAGTGGCCTTCTGGCCACCATCGTCCGGTTTGCGCTCCTTGCGTGCACGGGTGTTCCATCCGGGCCGTGTCTGACCGTCCGTCGGGCTCCGGGTGGGCCGGTGTCGAGAATGCGACGCCGGTGGGGTCGGGGTCGGTCCAGCGCCCGCCGGGCGGTGTGCGGCGATTACGGGGCAGGCAAATCGAGTAGCGTCCGCCCGGGTCCGTGGCGCGGGGTGTCATGAGGTTGTCCGCTCTGTGTGATTCGCGTTCACCTGGATCGGGGCATAGGTCGGGAACGCCGGGCCCGAACTGTCCCGACGAGTTCGATCAGCTCGGATGATGCGTGGATGTCCACTCCGATCTGCGGTGAAGTGCGTCGTGCGGTCCGCCTGCGATGGACTGCGAATAGTGCCCCCACCGGCCCGTCCGGCTGGCGCGGCGGCGAGAGGTTGAACTTTCCTCGCGCACTGAGTTATACATGTCATCGGGCGCGCTGCCGCAGGGTCGCGTCCCGCGTCCCGCGTGCCCCGGGCCACCGAGGGTCCGGCGGGTCGCCGATACGAGGAGGCAACGACATGCCGGCCGAGGTACCCGTGCTGACGAGCGTTCTCGTGACCCTGGGTGATGATCACGTTCTCACCCTCACGCTCAACCGGCCCGACCGGCTCAACTCGTTCAACCAGGAGGTGCTGGACGACTTCCGGGTGATCTGGGACTTCGCGGCCGTCACCGACGACGTGCATGTCGTCGTCCTGCGGGCGCAGGGCGAGCGCGCCTTCAGTACCGGCGTCGACGTGGTCGAGGGCTACGACCTCGCGAAGGAGCCCCTCAAGCAGGTCGACCCGGCCGCCTACCTCTCCCCGAAGTTCAACCAGTGCTGGAAGCCGCTGGTGTGCGCGGTGCAGGGGATGGCTGCGGGTGGGGCGCTGTACTGGCTGAACGAGGCCGACATCATCATCGCCGGCGAGGAGGCGACCTTCTTCGACCCGCACGTCACCTTCGGGATGACCGCGGCGCTGGAGCCGATCGGGCTGGCGCGGCGCATCCCGATCGGTGAGGTGCTGCGCATGGCGCTGCTCGGTAACGACGAACGGATGTCGGCCAGGCGCGCCCACGAGATCGGGTTCGTCAGCGAGGTCGTCCCTCGTGACCGGTTGTGGCCGCGGGCGCAGGACATCGCGCAGCGCATCGCCCGGCACCCGACCGTGGCGGTCCAGCAGACCGTGCGGGCGATCTGGGAGTCGTTGGACTCCACCCGGACGCAGGCCCTGCGCACCGGGCTGCTCTACGTGCAGGTCGCGACCCCGCCGGGCACGTCGCGCACGCAGCCGGCGACCCGCGGCGGCTATGAGGTGCGTTGATGGTCACGCCGGCGGGTGCGGGTGCCGCTGGGCCCGTCCCGGCAGGTATCGTTTTGCAACCGGCCGCGCATCCCGGGTCACAGGCGTCGCATCTGCTCAAAGGTAACTAAGTTGACTCTGTAGTAGCATGAGGTCGGTACCGCGATTCCGTGGTCCCGACCGGTATCGCGGCTATAGATCCCAGGTCCGCAGCATCCGACGTTCCCTACGCGAGGAGTCGATCCCATGGCCGCCCCGGTCTTCTCTCTGCCGGAGGGCCGGTCCGGGGCTGACGTGCGATCCCCGAAGACGGCCGAGCTGCTCACGCGCCGGCTGCGTCGTATGATCGTCACGGGGGAGCTGCGCGACGGCGACTACCTACCGCGCGAAGCCGAGCTCATGACCCACTTCGGGGTCTCCCGCCCGACGCTGCGCGAGGCCGTGCGGGTGCTGGAGGCCGAGTCCCTCGTCGAGGTCCGGCGTGGCTCCCGCACCGGCGCCCGCATCCGGGTACCGGGCCCCGAGGTGGTCGCCCGCCCGGCCGGGCTGCTGCTCGCCGTCGCGGGCACCACCCTCGGCGAGGTGCTTGTCGCCCGCCTCGGCATCGAGCCGCTGGCCGCCTGGCTGGTTGCCGATCGAGGCTCCGACGACGCGATCGAGGCGCTTGCCGCCGCGCTCGACGACCTGACCGCCCGGCTGGCCCAGGACGTGAGCGGCGACGCTGTCGGGACGGCGTTCGCCCGGTTCCACGAGGTCGTCGTCAAGCAGTCCGGCAACCGTGCCCTCGTGGTCACGGCCGGCATGATCCAGGAGATCCTCGCGCGGCACATGGCGACCGCGACGAGGACGCACTACGAGTCCGAGCCGGACGAGGTGCAGTTGCAGTATCGCCGGGCGGTCAGGGCGTACGAGAAGCTGATCAGCCTCGTGCGGGCCGGCGAGGCCGACGAGGCGGAGCGGTTCTGGCGGCGCCATCTGATCTCCGCCAACGAGTCGCTGTTGCGCGGCTTCGACGCCGCCGGCGTCATCGACATCCTCGAGTAGCCCGAGGCAGGGCCGGGCCCAGCCCGGTCCCGTCGACCCGGGCGCCCGCGGGAGCCGGCCCCGGTCCCGGCCGGCGTCCCAAAGTGTGCCCAGCGGTGCCCCGGGGGAAGATTGGCGGACAGGCCGAACATCGGGGTCCCGGGCCGGAGCAGTGCGGCCGTGGGTTGCCGTTGATGCGCGGCGGGAGGGCGGCGCGGAGGTGGGACTGCGAACGGGTCGCGCGGTCCGTGCGCCCGAGCTGGCCCTGGCCGCCGCGGGGGTCGGCGTGTGGAGCTGGGAGCTGGCCACCGGTCGGTTCACGTGTGACGATCTGACGGCGGCACTGTGCGGACTCGCCTCGGACGAGGTCGAGGGGACCATGGACGCCGCGTTCGCCATGGTCCACCCGGATGACGTGACGGGCGTGCGCACGGCGATGTTCGACGCGGCCCGCACCGCCGGCGCGGTCCTGGAGGAGTACCGGATCCTGCGACCGGATGGCGCGGTCCGCTGGGTCCAGGTCCGAGGGGCCGTCCTGCGCGATGAGTCGGACGGCGTGGTCCGGATGGTCGGGCTGGTCGGCGACGTCAGCGCCGTGCAGCCCGACCGGCCCGGCGCCGGCCCGGGGTCCACCGCCCTGTGGCGCGCCACCCGCCTGCTCGACGTCACCCACGCGCTCGAGCGGGCCCTGACCGTCGACGAGCTCGGCGACGTGGTCGTGCACACCGCCACCGCCGACCTCGGAATCATCTTCGCCGCAGTCCTGCTCTACGGCGACGACGGCGAGCCGTACCGCAGCATCGTGCGCCCGGCCACGTCGCCGGTCCTGGCGCTGTGGCCGGGCCTGGCCGGTCGCGGACCGGCCGCCGCCGCCGACGTCGCGCGCGACCGGCGGCCCCGCTACCACCGCAGCCGGGCCGAGTACCTCGTCGACTACCCGGATCGGGAGGAGCCGGTACGGGTTCTCGAGCTGAACGCCTGCGCCCACCTGCCGCTGATCGTCTCCGATCGGCTCATCGGCGTCCTCGTACTCGTCTGGGGAGTGTCCCGCGACTTCGACCCGGGCGATCAGGCGTTCCTGCAGACCCTCGCCGGGACGTGCGCCCACGCCTTCGAACGGGCCCGGCTCTACGAGCGCCAGACGACGCTGGTGGCCGTCATGCAACGGGCGATCCTGCCGCAGCGGCTGCCCCATCTCGCCGGCGTGCGTCTCAGTGCCCGGTACCTGCCGGCGAGCCGGGACGTCGGCATCGGCGGCGACTGGTATGACGCCGTCGTGCTGCCGGACGGCGAGCTCATGCTCGTGGTCGGGGACGTCGGCGGCCACGGGCTCAACGCGATCGCGATCATGGCGGAGCTGTACCAGGCCACCCGGGCCTACGCGCTGCAGGGGCGGACTCCGGCGGAGATCACCACCCAGCTCGCCGCGAACCTCGCCGGCCAGGGCGACGAGGTGCTGGCCACCGCCGTCGTCGCCCTGCTCACGCCGGGCGAGCGGCGGCTGACCTGGTCCTGCGCGGGACATCCCCCGCCGCTGTTGATCGTCGGGCGGTCCACGCGTTACCTCGAACAGGTGCACGGCCCCATCCTCGGCGCGTCGCCGGACCATCGGTACGGGCAGAGCGTGTTGTCGCTGCCGGCCGGCTGCCGGCTGCTGCTCTACAGCGACGGGCTGATCGAACGGCGCGAGACACCGCTGTCGGAGCGCCTCGACGTGTTCGCCGCCGCCGCAGGCGCCGGGTTTCCACCCGGTCCCGGCCCGGCGGGTGGGCCCGACTCCGGCGGCGGACTGGAGGACCTGTGCGACGGGATCCTGGCGGAGATCGTCGCCCCGGCCGGTCGCGACGACGACGTCTGCCTGCTCGCCGTCGGCCTGGACTGACGGCCGGCTCGCCCCGCCGGGCAGTCGTGGGCCGGCCCGGGGTACGACCCCGCCAGGGGGCCCTCAGGAGTGGGCGACGACCCGGCCGGTCATCGACTCGGGCAGGATGCGCACCCAGTGCGGATGGGCGATGCGGTCCGCCCACGGGGCGAGTCCGGTCTTCTCCAGCCTGGCCAGCGTCTGCGGGTCGTTGACCGCCGCCGCCCGGCCGTTGATCAGAACACTCCAGCCCGCGCGGGCCACCGGGTCGTGGCCGTCGACCTCGAACCCGACGGCGTCCTCCTCGAGGGCGGCGGCCAGCTTGGAACCGGTGGCCGTACGGAAGGCGATGGCGTCCCCGTCCAGCACGTAGTTCACCGGCAGGACGAGGATCTCCCCGTCCGCGCGGAACGCGACCCGGCCCACCTGCTCGCCGGCGAGCAGCCACAGACACGTCGCCGCGGGTAGGACACCACCCCCGGCGTGGTCGATGGTGACGGTCGTCTTGTCGCTGGCGCTGATGGTGAACTCCCGCGCACCCACACTCGTCGATGTCATCGCGTTTCCCCTCGTCGCTGGGTGGGCGTCCGGATCGACGGCGCGCCCGGACCGTTGCGGCGACGCCCGGTTCGACCGTAGGCCGGCGTGCCCCGCGGGAGGCAGGGCCGATCGTCGTCCGCCTGCCGGGTCCTCCGGCACGGGCCGCCCGTCCGGATGGTGCCCGCGTCAGCAGGTCCGCAGCAGCCGGTGCAGCACCCGGGTGCCGAACTCCAGGGCCGTGACCGGGACCCGTTCGTCAACCCCGTGGAACAGGGCGCTGAAGTCCAGCTCCGGCGGCAGGCGCAGCGGGGTGAACCCGAAGTGGCGGATCCCCAGCCGCTGGAAGGACTTCGCGTCCGTACCGGCGGCCAGCAGATACGGCAGGACGCGAGCGCCCGGGTCCTCGGCCTCGACCGCCGCGCGGATCGCGCCCACCAGGGCGCCGTCGAAGGTCGTCCGGACCGGCGGCAGGGTGTCCCATTCGGCCCGTACCCGCCGGCCGAGCACCTCGACCAGCTCGCGGCCGAACGCCTCCTCCCGCCCGGGCAGGAACCGCCCGTCGACGGTGGCGCGGGCCGTGGCGGGCACGACGTTCGACCGGTAGCCGGCGTCGAACAGGGTCACGTTCGCCGTGTCCCGCAGCGCCGCCCCGACCAGGCGGGCCAGCGGGCCGAGGCGGTCGACGGCGGCCTGCGGATCGGCCTCGTCGAACGGGACCCCGGTGATGTCCGCGATCCCGGTGAGCAACGCCCGGACCGGATCGGTGAGCACCAGCGGGAAGCGGTGGGCGTCGAGGCGGGCGACGGCCGCCGCCAGCGTGGCGATCGGGTTGTCGTCATGCAGCATCGAGCCGTGCCCGCCGCGGCCCCGGGCGGTCAGCCGCAGCCACAGGCTGCCCTTCTCCGCCGTCTGGACGAGGTAGGCGCGCAGGTCCTCGCCGAGGGTGACGGAGAAGCCGCCGACCTCACCGATCGCCTCCGTGGCGCCCTCGAACAGGTCAGGGCGGTTGTCCACCAGCCAGCGGGCCCCGTACCAGCCGCCGGCCTCCTCGTCGGCGACATACGCGAAGATCAGATCCCGCGGTGGGATGATCCCCTCCCGGCGCAGGCGGCGGGCCACCGCCAGCGTGATCGCGACCGCGCCTTTCATATCAACGGCGCCGCGACCCCACACGTAGCCGTCGCGTACCTCGCCGGAGAACGGGTGGACCGTCCAGTCGGCCGCCTGCGCCGGGACGACGTCGAGGTGGCCGTGCAGGAGCAGGGCGCCCCGCGACGGGTCGGCGCCGGCCAGCCGGGCGACGACGTTGCCGCGCCCGGGTGCCCCGGACTCCAGGTAGGTGACGTCGTAGCCGACGTCGGCCAGCCGGCCGGCCACGTACTCGGCCGCGGGCCGCTCGGTGCCGGCGTGCGGGTCGCCGTGGTTACTGGTGTCGAACGCGATGAGGTCGCTGGCCATCGCCACCGCCTCGCGCGCCGCGACCTGCTGGCCGGTCTCCACCGCTCAGAGCGCCGGTTCGCCCGTGCTCGACTCCGCGGCGAGCGGCCCGGTGGGCTGGCCCGGCACGGCACCCGGGATCCGGACGGCGCGGAAGGTCACCGTGCGCCGCAGCCGGAAGCCGAGGGTCTCGTAGAGGTGGATCGCGTTCGTGTTCGTCGCGGCGGCGTGCAGGAACGGCGTCTCGCCACGGGCGCGGATGCCGGCGGCGACCGCCCGCACGAGCCGGGAGGCGAGTCCCGTCCCCTGGTACTGCGGATCGGTACAGACGGCGCTGATCTCGGTCCAGCCCGGCGGGTGCAGCCGCTCCCCGGCCATGGCGACCAGCGCCCCGCCGCGGCGGATGCCGAGGTAGGTGCCGAGCGCGATGGTGCGGGGCAGGAACGGGCCGGGGCGCGTGCGGGCTACCAGATCGAGCATCTCCGCGACGTCCGCCGGGCCGAGGCGCACCGCGCCGTCGTCACCGGCTGCGTCGATCCCGGCGTCGATCATCTGGACCCCCGGGCCGAAACCGACCTCCTCCCAACCGGGCGGCACGGCCGCGTCGACGCCGGTGAACGGCACCAGGGCGCCCGGACCGAGCAGCGCCGCCGCGTCCCGCCAGGTGCTCTCGTCCGGCTCGTCGGGCAGGGCGACGAACGGGCACACGTCCGCCGGGTAGCGCAGCACCTCCCCGCGCCGCTCGGCGAGGTGTGCATGCGGGCCGAGCAGGGCCGAACGGGCGGGATTGTCCAGCACGTGCCGTATGGTCACCCGGCGACTTCTATCACGATCTTTCCGCGGGCGTGGCCGGTCTCCACCGCCCGCAGGGCCGCGTCCGCCCGGTCCAGCGGGTAGACGTCGCTGACGTGGGGGTCCAGCACCCCGGCCGCGGCGAGGCCGGCGACGGCGTCGAGCACGTCCGCGTTGCGAGCCCGCTGCACGGCCACGCCGCCGAGGCGGGTGACCGTCGCCGTGTCCGCGGCCGTGATCAGCCGCGGCGCGGCGCCGGCGCCGGCGGCGGCCGCCGGGGTGAGCACCCCGGCGATCTCCTCGAGCGCCGCACCGCCGACGAGATCGTAGACCGCGTCGACGCCCTGCGGCGCGACCGCGCGGACCCGCTCGACGACGCCCGGGCCCGGCTCGACCCAGACGACCCCCAGCGACTCGGCGAGGTCCTTCTTCCCCGCGCTGGCCGTACCGACGACGGTGAGCCCGGCGTGGCGGGCGATCTGCGCGGCGGCCACGCCTACCCCACCGCCGACCCCGGTGATCAGCAGGGTCGCGCCCGCCGGCAGCGCGAGCTGGTGCACACCGTCGTAGGCGGTCGCCGCGGCAACCGGCAGGGCGGCCGCGGCGCGGAAGCTCACCGCGGCCGGCTTGTGCGTCGCCAGCGCGGCCGCGAGCAGGACGTGTTCGGCGTAGGCGCCGGCGACGGTGATCCCGAAAACCTCGTCGCCGACCGCGAACGCCGACACCTGCGGGCCCACTGCGGTGACCACGCCCGCCGCCTCCAGCCCCAGCACGACGGGGAACACCGGGTCGGGCAGGCCGGGCAGCGTCAGCCCGTTGCGCAGCTTCCAGTCCGCGGGGTTGACGCCGACCGCGCGTACCGCGATCGCGAGCTGACCGGGGCCGGGCTCGGGCACCGGTAGATCGGTGAACGCCTCCACCTCGGGGCCGCCGTTCGCGGTATAGACGTATGCCTTGGGCACCGCAATCGTTCCCTTCGTCCTCGGGCTCACCCTGTTCGGGCTGTTCTGTCCGGATGTCGGATCAGCCGCGGCGGCGGGCCCACTCCGTGGCCAACAGTTCATAGGATCGCACCCGGTCGGCGTGCCGGTGGGTGATCGTGGTGACGGCGAGTTCGTCGGCGCCGGTCGCCGCCGCGAGCTGTTCGAGCCGGTCGGCGACGGTCGACGGGGAGCCGACGAGCTGGGTGGCGACGCGGTCGGCGACCAGTTCCCGATCGGCGTCGCTCCACGTGTGCGCGGCCGCCTCCTCGGGGGCCGGGAACGGGATCGCTCCAGCGCCGCCGCGGATGCTGCGGACCCACAGCCCGTAGCCGGCGGCCAGTCGGGCCGCGCTCGCGTCGTCCTCGCCGACGACGACGTCGGCGGACACCGAGACGTAGGGCGCGGTGAGGCCCGCCGACGGTGCGAACGCCGCCCGGTACCCGTCGACCGCGTCGAGGACCGTGCTGGGGCTGTGATGGTAGGAGGCGGCGAAGCGCAGCCCCCGCGAGCCCGCGACGGACGCGCTCGACCCCCCGGACGCCCCGAGGATCCACACCTCAAGCGCCGCCCCGGCCCGCGCCTGGCCGTCCGCGGTGTGGTAGGTGTCGCGCAGCAGGGCGAGGACGTCGTCGACCTGGTCGGCGTACTCCGGGGTGTAGGCGCCCGGCTGCTGCAGCAGCGACAGGGTCACCCCCAGCCGGGGCGAGCCGAGTAGCGTGCTGAAGTCGAACCGGCGAGGGATCAACAGGCCGTTGGCGGCCCGCTGATCGGTGCTGTGATCGGCCCCGCCGAGACTCGCCTGGTAGGCGGCCGCCGCGGCCGAGACGAGTGCCGGGCCCGAGGCGGGCGCCGTCCCGGCTGTGGGCGCGCCGGCTGTGGGTGCGCCGTTGCGGGCTTCGCCGTTCGTCGGTGCCGGCCGGCCCGGTGAGCGGCCGATGCCGAGGTCCAGGCGGCCGGGGTGCAGCGCGTCGATCAGGCCGAACTCCTCGACGACGGACAGCGGGGTGCGATGCCCGCTCTGCACGCCGGCCGAGCCGAGCCGGATCGTCGACGTCGCCCCGGCCACCAACGCGATCGCCACCGCGGGGGACACGCCGAGCAGACCGGGGTTGAGGTGGTGCTCGGCGAACCAGTACCGGCGGTAACCGAACTCCTCCGCCCGCCGGGCCAGGTCGACGGTGTTGCGCAGCGCGTCGTTCGGGGTGTCACCGGCGCTGACCGGCACGAGATCGAGGACGGCCAACGGGAGGTCTGTCATGTCCGGCCTTTCGGTCGAGGCGGGTGGGGTTGGGTGCGTCCACGGGGACGTCGGCTCCCGAACCGGCCCGCCGGCCTGGGGCGGTGCGGCGTGAACCTGGCCGTCCCGGCGGGCGGGATGCGGCGGTCCGAGACGGCGCGATGGCCGCGGCACGAGCGGGAGCGCGCAACGCGGTCTGCGGCGGTCTGCGGCGGCCTGCGGTGAACCGGTCAGGGACCGGGACAGAGGCTGCTGGATGAACGGCGCAGATCGATCACGAGCCGCCGGGTGAACCGCCGCCTGGCGAACCGGCTGTGCGGCGGGCGGCACCGAGCGTTCGCAGAGGGCCGATCGTGTCGGCTGGGCGCCGGCGACATCGCACCCCTCCTCAACTCGGGCCCGACCCCGAGGCGAGCCTGCGCCTGCCCGCGCGCCGGCCGCTTGTGGCGACACGACCCCACCGCGCCGACGGACGGCCGGTCCGGCCGAGGCCGGACAACGCGGTCCGGCCAACCGTCTCGCCGACCCATTTTTGGCAGGCTGACCGGGCCAAACCTAGCCGGGCAAGTCGACTATGTCCATCTGGGACCTCCGGAGGGGACTGCCGCCTTTGGCGCCGCTGCTCCGTCCTGACCGGATCGGTCCGGGGCCGCCCGCAGCGTCCTGGCCGGCCTGAGCACGGGCTCGTTCAGGCCGGCTCGTCCCGAACGATCCTGCGCACGACCGCCGCGAGGTTGCGCTGGTCGTCCTGGGGGAGCCGCTCGAGCAGCCGCCGCACCCGCGCGGTCACGTCGTAGTAGGTCTTCATCGCGACGGCCGTGCCCTCGTCGGTGAGGCTGACCTGGATGGCGCGCCGATCGTCGGGGTCCCTCGTGCGGGTGACCAGGGCCCGTTGTTCGAGCCGGTCGACCAGGTTGCTCAGGTTCGACTTCTCGACATGCAGCAGCCGGCCGAGCTCGGTCATGCTGACCGACTCCCGGACGACGACCGCGCAGACCAGCTCGACCTGCTGCTGACTGAGCCGGTGGTCGCGACCGGCGTCAGCGAACACGTGCAGAACGTGATGCGACAGCTCGACCAGCGCCTCGGCGAGCCCCGCGTCCTCGGCGGACGCGGGGCTCCCGGTACCGGCCGGACTTGCTGTCATGATGTCGACGCCCCCAGCCTGACGGATGATCTGCGGCTGTGGACAATCCTATCGGGCCGGCCAGATGTTGATCTTCTGGCAGTGGGCCGCCGCACGCGGCCGGGTCAGCCCCCGGCCGGCCGGCCGGGCGGCCGACCGCGTGCCGTCGCCGACCGCGTGCCGTCACCCCCGCTCGATCGCGGCCCGCACTCTTGGAACGATGCCCGCCGTCACCGGCTGAGCCACGCGTCGTGGAAGCCCGGGTAGCCCTGCGGGTTGAATGCCACACCGTTGAGCTTGGGTGAGTGCGCGAACTCGGCCACGTAGTTCACGATCGGAATGGCGTGGGCGTTCTCCGACAGTATGCGTTGCGCCTGACCGGCCAGCTCCTTGCGCTTGGCCAGGTCCGTCGTGGCGGCCTGCTGGTCGAGCAGCGTGTCCAGCGAGGACGGGGCGAGCTTGTAGGAGTTGAGCAGTTTGGTGGAGAAGTTGGTGCGCAGGAAGTCCGGGTCAGGCCGCTGCGCGCTGGCGATCAGGATGTCGTAGGAGCCCGACTGCTGGACGGAGGTCGCCTCGGAGACCGGGATCTCCCTGATCTTGATGCGGATGCCGACGTCCTTCACCTGCTGCTGAAGGAGTTCAAGTTCCGGGTCCACGCTGCTGAGGCCGCCCGGATTGCCGATCTCGATCTCGAGGGGGACGCCGTCCCTGGTCCGGATGCCGTCCGCGCCGACCTTCCAGCCGTCGGCTTCGAGAATGGACTTGGCCTTGGCCGGGTCGTAGGTGACGAACTCGGAGTTGTCGGCGTAGCCCGGCGACGTCGGCGACAGGATGCTGGTGGCCGCCGTGGTTCCGGACGGGAACAGGCTGGTGATCTCCTTCCGGTTGATTCCGAACTGGAGGGCCTGCCGAATCTTCACGTCCTTCAGCAGTGGGGTGGCGTGGTTGATCCACAGGGTGTTCGTGCCCGCAAGAGTGACGGTCTTCAGCGTCTTGTTGGAGCCCTTCAGCGCCGCCTCGTCCGCGCGGGTCACACTGGTGATCAGCTGGACCTGGTCCGACTGCAGGGCGCCGGTCCGCGCCCCGGTCTCGGGCACGATCTGGAAGACCACCTTGTCCAGGTACGCCTCGCCGGGCTTCGTCCACAGAGACGACCCCCAGTTGTAACCCTTACGCTTGGCCAGGGTGATCGACTGGTTTGGTCGCCAGCTGGACAGCGTGAACGGACCCGAGCCCACGACGCCCCCCGAGCAGCGCAGGGCCGGCTCCTTCGCGAGGCTGGCCTCGGCGATCAGTCCGAGCGAAGGAGTCGACGACGCCTGCAGGAAGGCGGCGTTGGGCTTGCTGAACTTCACCTGCGCGGTCAAGCTGTCGACCACGGTCGTTCCGGCGTAGTTGGTCAGGTAGGTCACACCGAGACTGGACAGTCCCCGCAGTTTCGTCGTGATGGTGTCGAAGTTGTCCTTCACCACCTTCGCGTCGACGGGGGTTCCGTCGCTGAAGGTGGCGCCGTCGCGAAGGTGGAACGTGAACGTCGTGGCGTCCGAGCTGACGTCCCAGCTCGTCGCAAGCCAGGGCACGATCTGCCCGGTGGCGGGATTCTGGTCGGTCAGCGAGTCGACGGTCTGGCGCAGCGAGTACAACGTGTCCGAACGGACCTGCTGCGGGTCGATGCAGCCGATATCGGTGGGCACGGCGACCGACACAGTGCCGCCCGGCTGGCCGGCGGCCTTGGACGGGGCCGCCGCGGCGCCACCGGATGACCCGGAGTCGTCGCTGCCGCAGGCGCTCAACGGAACGGCGAGAAGCGCGGCGGACAACGCCAGCAGGCCGAGGCGGCGCGGTCCCCGACGCGGTGAACTCAGTGCGGGCACAGAATCTCCTGATAGGAAAAGTTCAGGTTGAAGGTGGAAGATGGAGGTGAGTCCGCAGCCGCCTCCCCGGCCGCGTACGTCTCGCGTCAACGCGCGTGTCCCGAAACCCGGCCCTCCGTCGTCCCCGCCCCCCGACCGGGAATGGCGGCGAGCAGTTCGCGCGTGTATTCGTGCGTCGGGTTGGTGAACAGTTCCTCGGCGCCGCCCTGCTCGACGATGCGCCCCGCCTGCATGACCGCGACCTCATGGGCGATCTGCCGGACGACCGCCAGATCGTGCGAGATGAACAGGTACGCCACCCCGAGTTCGTTCTGCAGTTCGGCGAGCAGCGCCAGCACCTGCGCCTGCACGGAGAGGTCCAGGGCCGAGACCGGCTCGTCGCAGACGACCAGCTCGGGCCGCAGGGCCAGCGCGCGTGCGATCGCGACCCGCTGACGCTGGCCACCCGACAGCTCCGCCGGGCGGCGGTTGATCACCGTCGACGGGAGGGCGACGCGGTCCAGCAGCTCGCGCACGCGTGCCAGCTGGGCAGCCCGATCTCCCACCCGGAAGACCCGCAGCGGCTCACTGACCACCTCGCCGATGGACAGCCGGGGATCGAGCGACGCGTAGGGGTTCTGGTAGATCAGCTGTGCCCGGCGCCGCAGCTGCCGTAGCCGCTCGCCGCGCAGTGACGTGACGTCCAGCCCGCCGAAGTGGATGGTCCCCGCGCTCGGCTCGGTCAGCCGCAGCAGGAGGCGGGCGCTGGTGGACTTGCCCGAGCCGGACTCGCCGACCAGCGCGAGGGTCCGCCCTCGACGAACAGTGAAGCTGACGTCGTCGACGGCCCGAACCGCCCGCTGCGGGCCGCCGGTGTGTGGCAGGGCGAAGTCCTTGACCAGATGGGTCACGGCCGCCACGGCCTCGTCGACGGGTGCGGCCTGGGCCGGAATCTCCGCCACCGGGGCCGCGACCTCCGCCACCGACACGCGGGCACCGGCGATGTGCAGACTCGGCGCGCTGGCCAGCAGCCGGCGCGTGTACGCGTGCCGCGGATCGTCCAGAACCTCGCGGGTGGGCCCGGCCTCGACGACGCGTCCCTGCGACATCACCACGAGCCGGTCCGCCCGATCGGCCGCGACGCCCAGGTCATGGGTCACCAGCAGGATCGCGGTGCCCGACTGCGCGGTCAGCTCCTGGAGGTGGTCGAGGATGCGGCGCTGCACGGTGACGTCCAGCGCGCTGGTCGGCTCGTCGGCGATGATGAGCTTCGGCTCGGCGGCGATCGCGATGGCGATCAGGGCGCGCTGGCGCATGCCACCGGACAGCTCGTGCGGATACTGGCGAGCACGAGTAGCCGGGTCGGGAAAGCCGGCCCGGGCAAGGATCTCGATCGCGTCGGCGCGGACGGTGCGGCGCGTGGAGAGGTGATGGATCCGCAGTACCTCGGCGACCTGCTCGCCGACGCGTTGGACCGGGTTCAGACAGACACCGGGATCCTGCGGGATCAGGCTGATCTCAGCGCCGCGCACGGTCCGCAGCTCCCGTTCCGACAGGCCGGTGAGCTCGCGCGAACCAAAGTGCACCGTGCCGGCGTCGATCCAGCCGGTGTCCGGCAGGAGCCGGATGATCGCGTGCGAGGTGGTGCTCTTTCCCGACCCGGACTCGCCGACGAGGGCCACGACCTCCCCGCGGCGCACGTCCAGGTCGACGCCGCCCACGGCGCGGACCTCCCCGCCATGGGCGCGGTAGGAGACCGACAGGTCGCGAACCCGCAGCAGCGGGCGCTCCTCCTCCGGGACGGCAGGCGTCACCCCGGTCACCGCTGCCGCACCCATTCGCCGTCCAGTGCGCGGGAAATACGGTTGGTCGCCAGGACCGTCGCCACGATCGTCAGTCCCGGCAGCGCGGTCAACCACCAGGCGTTGGAGAGGTAGTTCCGCCCGGTGGCCACCAACGTCCCCCATTCGGGCGCCGGCGGCGGCGCCCCATAGCCGAGATAGCTCAGCGAGGACACGGCCAGGATCGCGGCCCCGAAATCGATCGTGGCCAGCACCAGAACCGGGCCGATCGCATTGGGCAGCACGTGCCGCCACAGCACGAACAGCCAGCGACCGCCACACGAGCGCGAGGCCTCCACGTAGGTCGCGTGCCTCACCCGGAGCACCTCGGCCCGCATGACCCGGGCGAAGGCGGCGACACTCGCGATGCCCACCGCGACCGCGACCTTCACCGTCCCGTAGCCCAGTGCGGTGACCAGCGCCAGGGACAACAACAGCGAGGGAATCGAGAGCAGCACGTCCACGAACCGCATCAGCAGGCTCTCGATCCATCGCCCCGCGCAGCCGGCCACGAGCCCGATCAGGGCACCGACGACGAAGGCGACCGCGACGGCGATGAGGGTCGCCTTCAGCGACAGCTGCGCCCCGTGCACGACGCGGGAGTACTCGTCGCGCCCCAGCGCGTCGGTACCGAACCAGTGCGAGCGGCTCGGCCCACGGAAGCTGTTGGCTGGATGGCCTCGCAGCGGGTCCCGCGCGCTGAGCCCACCGGGCCAGAATGCGGCCACGACCACCAGGAGCACCAGAATGATCGACAAAACCAGGCCCGGACGGCGTACGAAGAACCGGGCCGCGTGGTTCACCCGGGCGGCACGGCGCGGCTGGCCGGAGACGGGATCGGTGTGGGAGACGGGATCGGCGTGGGAGTAGGCGTGGGTCTGGGCGTCGGCGTCGGCGTCGGCGTCGCGGTCGACGGTCACCTCGGTCTGCCCGGCCAGCTCGTTGATCATGCTCCGGCCCCCACGATCGCCCTGCCTGCACGGGGGCTGGCGATGATGCGCGGATCAAGCAGCGGGTAGGCCAGATCGATGATCAGGTTGAGCACGACGAACACCAGTGCTCCGAACACGACCACGCCCTGCACAAGGGGAATGTCCTGGGTGGACACCGCGGAGGCGGTGATCCGGCCCAGACCCTCGCGGGCGAAGACAGTCTCCACGACCACCGCGTTGGCCAGTAACTGCCCGCCGATCAGCCCCAGCACCGTCAGCGCGGGCAGTGAGGCGTTGCGCAGGGTGTGGCGCAGGTGAATACGCCACCGGCTGGCCCCCTTCGACTGCGCCGTCTGCACGTAGGGCTCGTCGAGCGCCGCCACCAGGCCCTTGGCGAGAATCTGCGCCAGCAGCGCCGTGCCCGGGACAGCCAGCGTCACGGCCGGCAGCACCAGCCCACGCAGCCCGCCGTGCCCGAAGGCCGGGAACCACTCGACACGGAAGGAGAACAGCTCGATGAGCATCAACCCGACCCAGAAGCCCGGCAGCGACGCGCCCAGCGACGGCAGGGACAACAGCGCCTGCCGCAACCAGCGCCGCCGCGTGTAGCTGGCTGAGATTGCCAGAGCGCCGCCGAGCACCACCGACAGCAGCAGGGCCGCCCCGGCGAGCGCGAAGGTCTGCGGCAACGCGTGGCCCAACGTTGACGAGACCGAACGTCCCGACGACACCGAGTTCCCGAAGTCGCCCCTGAGCGCCTTGCCGAGATAGTCGAAGTACTGAACGATAACCGGCTTGTCGAAGCCGTACCGGTGGCGAAGCTCGTCAAGCTGGGCGGGATTGATCGTGGCCGCGTCCGCCCCCCCGCCGAACATCGCCGCAACCGGGTCGCCCGGCAGGTAGTAGAGCACGAAGAACGACACCGTGTAGGCGGCCCACAGCACGCCGACGGCCTGGGCCAGGCGCCCCGCTACGTAACGACGCATAGCCGAGCCGAATGCATCGGCCTCAGTCGGCGCGCCGCGATTCCCGGCAGGCCGAACACACCCACTGATTCAGTGCGCGGACACACGTCTTCTCCTAGCTCGGTGCCGAAGATGAGGAGTCGGTCGTACTGGACCGAGGTGGGCACGGCCTTCTGCAATGCCGGACTGAACCGTTCGATGCCCCGGAATGGACAGCCCGGAGCATCGAACAGCCGGCGGGAAACGGGTAAGCGCGAAGGCCGATCGTGTGCCGGTTTCAGGAGATCCGCTGCCTGAGGTGACCTGCCGGGTCAGGTGACCTGACCGCTCTCGGCTGACCTGCCCGCCGGGACGACCTGACTTCCTGGGGTGAACCTAGCCGTCGAGCCCACAGAGCGAGGACGTCGACGCGGTACACAGCGCGCTCTTCACCAGCGCGAAGTCGACGTGCCGACGCAGGTAAGTGTTCAATGATCGCACCGCGTGATCCCCCCCCCGCGTCGGTCGCTCACAACAGATATCCGTACCGCCTGGGGAGGCAACACCCGAAGACCCGAGTCCGGTCGGCTGCCTGGTGAGCTGGCGACCGCCACCCGTGGTGCCCGCGGCGCCGTCCGCTCCAGGGTTGCCGATGGAACCCCCCTTAGCTGCTCGGGCAAGAGTAGATATTGTCATGAACTGTTGTCAACGTGAACTTCATGTAGATCCGCTCGACTTCCACCGGCGCGGACCTGCCGGGCGGGACCACTGTCCAGCGATCTCACGGAACGTGACTGGTTCTCGACGCCTGCAGGTCGTCGCACCCGGCCGGGTCGGGTCGGCCGACGCCTCGACCCGGTCGGCCGACGCCCGGACCGCCCGGCCTGTCGCCGACCGTGGCTCGACGCCGGCCTCGGAGATCGGCCGTCGGCCATCCTTCGGTCATACACCGACCCGCCCGCAGGTAATTCGTCCCACGAATTTTCGAGCGCGAGCTGTTAGGCTCAAGGGGCGGGCACGGATGCCGATGCCCAGATCGGGGTTGTGACCGCGCCGGTGCGGTCGGCATTCCTGGTGAATGCCGCGTGCACAGAGTCGAGCGGGCTTGGTCAGGCTGGTGCCGGCGCCGCCAACACCAGGCCCGACGCTGCCACTACAAACGACGCGGACACAGCCAAGTGCCGTTGCAGTACCAGCGACCAAAGATCGCTAGCCGACCTCGGACGCGGAGATGAGCGGCATGCCGTTGTCGGCCAGGATGCCCGCGACGATCGCCGCCAAAAGTGTCGTGTTGGCCGGCGCCATACCGCTGGTGAGTTCCGCGACCTTCGCGGTGACGCTGTGGTAGGACTTCATCGCCAGCTCCATGCCCTTGGCGGTCAACGCGACCTCGATGAAGCGTCGATCGGTGGCGTGGCGGACGCGCTTCACGAGGCCTCGATGCTCGACTCGGTCCACCAGCCCGGTCAGGCTCGAGCGCTCGACATGCAGAATCCCGGTCAACTCGGTCATGCCGACCGGCCCCCGGATGAGCTCGCACAGCAGTTGGACCTGCTGGGGGGTCAGGCCCAGACCGCGGCTGACATCGGCAAACAGATGATCGATCAGGTGCGCGAACTGGACGAGCGCGTCGGCGAGCCGTGGCTCACCGGCCACCCGCGGCTCACCGGCCACCCGCGGCTCACCGGCCACCCGCGGCTCACCGGCCACCCGCGGGTCGCTGGCCACCCGCGGGTCGCTGGTGGCCGGCTCGGTCGTCGCACACATGAGTCGAACTCTAGTTCAGGTCGTGACGAAGCCGGACCGACCGCCTTTGACGATGAGCGATCGGGGGGTCCGTCAGGCGCTGGTCGGCGTCTCGTGGGGCTCCTCGCCGATGGCGACCGGCCGGCTCTCCTCGGCTGACCACGCCGACCACGAGCCGGGGTACAGCGCTCCGGCGGGCAGGCCGGCGCGCTCGAGTGCCAGCAGGTCGTGGCAGGCGGTGACGCCCGAGCCGCAGTAGACGATCACCTCGTCGGCATCGACGGCGCCCAGCGCCGCGAAGCGTTCCCGCAGCTCGGCAGCCGACCGAAACGAGCCGTCGCGGCGCAGGTTGTCCGCCCACGGCGCGCTGCGGGCACCCGGCACGTGGCCGAGGCGCGACTCGCCTGGCAGGACGTCGGCACCCGAGTAGCGTCCCGAGGCACGCGCATCGAGCACGACGGCCGCGCCGCCGCCGCCGGCCGCCGCTGCCTGGACCTCGTCGGCGCTGCGCACCAGGCGCGCGGGCCATGGCCGCGGGCGGCGCACAACCGGCGTGCGGGTGATCGGCCCCGACTCGCGAGCCCCGGTCCAACCGGCCAGCCCACCGTCGAGCAGCGCCGCCGGCTGTCCGATGGACCGCAGCAGCCAGACCAGCCGCGCGGCGAACCCGCCGCCCTGGTCGTCGTAGCCGACGACGATGTCGTCGTCGGCGAGGCCCAGCGCCCCCAGCCGCTCGGCGAACGTCTCCGGTGTGGGCAGTGGATGACGCCCGCCGGCCACGCTCGGCGGATCGGACAGGTCGACGTCGAGGTCGACCCAGACCGCGCCGGCCACGTGCTCGCGCAGGTAGGCGTCGTGGCCGGGGCGGCCATCGAGATACCAGCGCACGTCCGCCACGACGACGCTGTCGAGCCGCTGCGCGACCCACTCCGGCGTGACGACGGGCTCCACCTCGAGGCGAGCGCTCATCGCGGTAGCTTCCAGCGGATCCGCTCGGCGGCGATCCGCAGCCGGACACGTTGGCCCGCACCGGCGAGCACGACGGGCGGTGGCGGGCCGCCGGTCCACTTGCCGAACGTCGTCTGCACGAGTTCGAGCGCCGGCGCGCCGGTGTCGAGAGCCGCCACGTGGCCACGCACCTCGACGTAGCGGCGCGCGTCGTCGGGGTCGACGATCAGCACCGAGACGCGCGGGTCGGCGACGACGTTGCGGTACTTCTGCAGCGTCGTGCTGGTGCCGATCAGCAGGTAGTCGTCGTCGGCGTGGGCCCAGACGATGCTCGTGTGCGGCTGGCCGTCCGGCATGAGCGTCGCCAGCGTGACGTCGGAGCACGCCTGCGCGAGCCGCCGGACCTCGGGATCAAGCATCTGCGGCCACCGTGGCGTGCCTGCCGAGGCCCGTCACCTGCGGGATGACCTCGCTGCCCACCAACTCCATCGCGCGCGCGACGGTGCGCGCGGGAATCCCGCCGAGATCGATGGTCAGCAGGTGCAGGTCGTGGTCCCACAGCTCGTGCATGCGCCCGATCCTGTCGACGACCTCGGCCGGGCTGCCGCAGATCGCCTGCCCGGCGATCAGCGCGTCGAAGTCGAACGCGGGACGGCTGGCGCCCCCCGGTACGGTCGCGTCGCGGAAGTAGTTGGCGAGGTACTCGCGCCACTGCGCACGCGCCTGCTGGCTGGTCTCGGCCACGAAGACGTGGCTGGCCGCGCCGGTGCGCGCGGCTTCCGGCGGGCGTCCGTGTTCTGCCCACAGTTCGCGGTAGAGGGTGAACATCGGCGCGTTGGCCTCCGGTGACCGGGCGACCGTTCCCATCACCATGGGCAGGCCGAGATCGACTGCGAGGTGGACCGAGTCCGGCTTCGCTCCGCCGCTGACCCACACCGGCGGCTCGGTCTGCAGGAGCCGGGGCTGCAGGTGCACATCGCGTAGAGGGGGTCGAAACTGCCCCTCCCAGCTGACGCGATCTTCCGCCCACAGCCGCAGGATCAGCTCGAGGTTCTCGCGCTTGCGTGCCGGCTTACTCTCCGGATCCTGGCCGAACACCTCGTAGGGCTCCTCGTAGAACGATGCTCCGGCGATGAGTTGTAGCCGGCCGTCGCTGAGCAGGTCGACCGTGGCGTAGTCCTCGGCCACGAGCACCGGGTCTCGATTGGCCACCAACGTTGTTCCGGTGGCCAGCGTGATCGACGTGGTGCGTTCGGCGATCGCACCCAGCACCACCTGCGGTGAGGGGATGAGATCACGCTCGCCGAAGTGGTGCTCGCCGAGGGCGTACCACGCGAAGCCAAGCTGCTCGGCCAGTACTGCACCGTCAACGACCTCAGACAGGCGCTCATGCTGCGTGACACGCTCGCCGGTGTACGGGTCGGTCAGCAGTGTGCCGAACGTCAACGCGCCGATGTCCATGCGATCGGTCCTCCTTCATCGCGGGTTCCGGAATGAGGTCGTGGCTGGCCGCATCAGGCGCGAGTACGGCGTCCATATCGGGATCGCGGCGGCTGATTCCCACGGGTAGGGATGCTCGGGCGCGCGCAGCATCGCCTCGCCGTCGCCTGCTTCGACGACACGACTGAGTACGCCGACGCAATGTCTACAATACCGATCGGGATATATACTTCGTACCAGGTACTGTCCGATTCTGTCAAATATCCGCTCTCCGAAGTACCAGCGCAACGGGGCTGCGGGACCCCGGCGGCCCGGTTCGCCGGCCGGGCCGGGTCTCATCCCGGGCCAGGGCGGCGATCGATTCGGCGAGCTGACGTTGGCTGAGGCCCGCGTCTTCGCGGCGGCGCGGTTCCCGCCCGAAGGCGCTGGTGCCGGCCCGCATGATTCTTCCTATCTCGACAGAAAGAACGTAGCGGCACCGATGCGGAATGTGAATGTCGCCGCCCGTGACCTAGGCGTTCGACTAGTCGTTCAGCGCCTCGCCTACCCAGCGGCCTAACCCAACGCTGTGCGGAGAAGGTTCGGCACGTCCTGGCCGGGTTCGTCTCCTGTGCCTCCTGCGGGCACAAGCTGACCGGGAACGGCGTGAACGGGAAGCGGTTCTCCTGCCGGCGGCGCGACGGCTGGCGCCATGGTCATCACCGACCGTGATCTGCGATGCAGGTTATGGCGCCGTTGCGGCGGCGTGGTGGTGGGCGGGGCTGGTGTGGATGGTCGCGGCGGACAGGCGGCGGATGTGGCGCAGCAGGTGAGCTTCGGCGGCGTGAGCGACGTCATGGGCGGCGGTCAGCGTCAGGTTCGCATCGACGGTGACGTCGGCTTCGGCGCGCAGGATGTGGCCGATCCAACGCAGTCGCAGTTCGCGGACGGTTTCGATGCCGTCGGTGTGCAGGAGGGTTCTGGTGGCTTCGGCGACCGTCTCGGGGTCGACGGCGTCCATGAGTCGGGCGCCGACGACACGGGCGGCGGAGCGTAGGACCCCGAGGATCGCCATGGTGATGGCCAGGCCGACGACGGGGTCGGCCCAGCGCCAGCCCAGGGCGACGCCGGCGGCGCCGAGGACGACTGCGAGGCTGGTGAAGCCGTCGGTGCGGGCGTGCAGGCCATCGGCGACGAGGGCGGCGGAGCCGATCTGGTGGCCGACCCGGATGCGGTAGCGGGCGACGATCTCGTTGCCGACGAAGCCGGCGAGCCCGGCCGCGGCGACTACGGCGAGGTGATCGATGCGCTGGGGGTGGAGCAGGCGGTCGATCGCGGCCCACGCGGCAAGCACACTCGACAGGCTGATCATCGCGAGGACGGCGAGACCGGCGAGATCCTCCGCCCGGCCATACCCGTAGGTGAACCGGGTCGTGGCCGGGCGGCGCGCGAGGGCGAAGGCGATGAGCAGCGGGACCGCGGTCAACGCGTCAGCGACGTTGTGCAGGGTGTCCCCGAGCAGCGCCACCGACCCGGACAGCACGACCACGATGGCTTGCAGGGTCGCGGTCAGGCCGAGACCGGCCAGGCTGATCAGAAGAGCCCGGCGCCCGGCGGTGTCGGCTTCCAACGCGTCGTCGATCTGGTCGGCGCTGTCGTGGCCGTGCCCCCCGAATAGTTCCGACAGCCCGTGGCGAAGCCGCGCCCACCGCCCGCTCGTGTGATGGTCATGCCCGTCCTCGTGCGTGTGGCCCCCGTGAGCGTGGCTGTGGCCGTGGCCGTGGCCGTGCGTGGGCAGCTCATGCTCGTGGCCGGTGTCCATGTTCGCGACGATAGACGAAAACGATCAATGCGGCCTGGTGGCAGCTGCTATCCCGTTGCACCTGCTCCGACGGTCGTCCGCCCCGCCCGCGCGGGGATCTTCCGTGGTGGCCTGGCGGGTCAGGGCCCGGTGTCCTCCGCGGTGATGACCGCGCCCGCCTGCGTCGACTCGCTCGGCTGCTCGGGCAGGCGGCGGCCGTCGCCGGCGAGCAGGTCGCGGATCTCGGTGAGCAGGCGCGTCTCGTCGCTGATCGCCGGCTCCGACTCGGGCACGGGATGGCCGCGCCGGCGCAGTTCGTTCGCCTTCGCCAGTGGCAGGACGACCACGAAGTAGACGACTGAGGCGACGAACAGGAAGGTCACCACGGCGTTGAGGAACAGGCCGTAGCGAAACACGCTGTGGTTGATCGTGAACTTCAGGTCGGCGAAGTCCGGCCTGCCGCCGATTGCGGCGACCAGCGGGGTCAGCAGGTTGTCCACCAGCGCCTTGACCACCGCGGTGAACGCCGTGCCGATGATCACGGCGACGGCCAGGTCGACGATGTTCCCGCGCATGAGGAACTGTTTGAAGCCGCCGAGACCCGGCCGGATCAGCCGCACGGACGGCTCGATCACCTCCCGACCCCGACCGACGACCTTTCTGAAGCCGAACACGCCATCTCCTCGCCAGCTCTGCACGGACCTGCGGGGCATGCCGCCTCGCAGCGGGCGGGCAACGCCCCCGTGAGGTCGCGTGGCCCGCTCGACGCCAGTCCGTTATCACCCGGCGAAGGTGGATTCAATCCCGCCGGTCGGCTGCGGACGCCACCGCTGGGGAGCCCCGAGGAGTAGGCGGGTCAGCGTTCCTTGGCCGCGCGGAAGCCCCGGTCCAGGTCGGCGAGGATGTCCTCGACGCCCTCGATGCCCACGGACAGCCGGACGAGTTCCTCGCTCACCCCGCTGTCGACCTGCTCATCCGGGGTGAGCTGGGCGTGCGTCGTGGACGCCGGGTGGATCGCCAGCGAGCGGACGTCGCCGACGTTGGCGAGATGGCTGTGCAGTTCCAGGCCCTCGAGGAAGGCCCGCCCGGCCGCCGCGCCGCCGCGGATCCCGAACGCCAGCACCGCCCCGGCCCCGCGGGGCAGGTAGCGCTGGGCCGCCGGATACCAGCGGCTGTCCGCCAGGCCGGGGTAGGCCACCCACGTGACCTCGGGACGCTCGGCGAGCCAGGCGGCCACCGTGGTCGCGTTGGCGCTGTGGCGCTCCATCCGCAGCGACAGCGTCTCCAGCCCCTGCAGCAGCAGGAACGCGTTCATCGGAGACAGCGCCGGACCCAGGTCGCGCAGCAACCGTGCGCGGGCCCGCACGATGAAGGCGGTCTCGCCGAAGGCGTCGTGAAAGACCAGGCCATGGTAGGCGGGGTCGGGGGTGGTGAAGCGAGGATGGCGCCCGGCTGTCCAGTCGAACCGGCCGCCGTCGACGATGATCCCGCCGATCGACGTCCCGTGCCCGCCGATGAACTTGGTGGCCGAGTGCAGCACGATGTCGGCGCCGTGTTCGAGGGGACGGTTCAGGTACGGCGAGGCGAGCGTGTTGTCGACGATGAGCGGCACCCCGGCGGCGTGCCCGACCTCGGCGACACCGGCGATGTCCAGGACGTTCCCCCGCGGGTTGCCGATCGTCTCGCCGTACATCGCGACGGTGTTCGGGCGGATCGCGGCCCGCCAGGCGTCCAGGTCGTCCGGGTCGTCGACGAACGTCGTGGTGATACCGAGCTCCGCCAGCGTGTGCTTGAACAGCGCGTACGTCCCCCCGTACAGCGACGTCGACGACACCAGGTGGCTGCCGGCGCCGGCCAGGTTGAGCACGGCCAGGGTCTGGGCCGCCTGGCCACTCGCGGTCGCCAGCGCCGCGACCCCGCCTTCGAGGTCCGCGACCCGCTGCTCCAGGGCATCCTGCGTGGGGTTGACCACCCGGGTGTAGGTGAAGCCGACCTCGGCGAGCGAGAACAGGTCGGCGGCGTGGCGGGTGTCGTCGAACACGAACGACGTCGTCTGGTAGATCGGCACGGCGCGGGCGCCGGTCGCCGGGTCCGGCGCCGCCCCTGCATGGACCTGCCGGGTCTCGAAGCTCCAGCCGCTCGGGGAGGTCGTCACGCCGGGGTTCCTCTCGTTCGGATCAGTAGGTGCCGTGACCGGTGGGCTGCTCGACGGTGGGCTGGGTGGCGGTGGGCTGGGCGACGTCGGAATAGTGGCGGCGGGCCACCTCCGGATGGCTGCGCAGCCAGCTCTTCAGCG
>NZ_JANEZT010000259.1 GCF_025403405.1 Frankia tisae | reverse complement strand
GCCCAGCCCGGCCCCCCGTCCTCCGGCGGCTGAGCCGGGAGCCGCACCGCACACCGTTTCGGGCCGCTTCCTTACCCTTCCGGGCTCTTCCGGAGGGTTTCGGCCTGATTTATCCCTCTGGAAGGGCAAGGGATACGCGGTCAGGCCAGGGCGATGTTCACGATGCGGCCGGGGACGACGATGATCTTCTTGATCGTCCGGCCCTCGGTCTGGTGCGCGTAGTCGGGATGCGCGGTGAGCAGCTCGCGGATCGCCGGCTCCGCGGCACCATCGGGCACCTGAAGGGTGAACCGCACCTTCCCGTTCACCTGGACCGGGATGGTCCGCTCGGCCTCGGCGGCCAGCGCCGGGTCGCCCGCGGGGAAGGCCGCGCGGCTCACCGACTCGCCGTGCCCAAGCCGGGTCCACAACTCCTCGGCGATGTGCGGGGCCAGCGGCGCCACCATCAGGACCAGCGGCTCGGCGAGGGCTCGGGGGGTCGCCGCGGCTTGGCCGTACCGCTTCGAGACGAAGTTCGTCAGCTCGATGAGCCGGGCGACGGCCGTGTTGAACCGCAGGCCCGCGTACTCCGCCGCCAACGTGATGATCGTCCGGTGCAGGACGCGGGCGGCCTCGGCGTCCAGCTCCTCGTCGGAGACGGCGACCGCGCCGCTGCTCTCGTCGACGACCGCGCGCCACAGCCGCTGCAGGAATCGGTGCGAGCCGATGATGTCGTCGGTGTGCCAGGGCCGGTCGGCGTCGAGCGGGCCCATCGCCATCTCGTAGACCCGCAGCGTGTCGGCGCCGAAGCGGTCGTACATCTCGTCCGGGCTGACGCTGTTCTTCAGGCTCTTGCCCATCTTCCCGGAGCGACGGTCGACCGGCGCCCCCTCGTAGGTGAACCGGCCGTCGCCGCCCGCCGTCACCTCGGCCGCCGGGACGTACATCCCGCGGGCGTCGGTGAACGCATCGGCCTGGATGTAGCCCTGGTTGAACAGCCGCTTGAACGGCTCCTTGGACGACACGTGCCCCAGGTCGTAGAGGACCTTCTGCCAGAACCGGGCGTAAAGCAGGTGTAGCACCGCGTGCTCGACGCCACCGACATACAGGTCGACGCCGCCGTCGCCGGCTGCCGCGCCCGGCTTGGCCATCCAGTACCGCTCGACGGTCTCGTCGACGAACCGTTCGGTGTTGGTCGGGTCCAGGTAACGCAGGTGGTACCAGCAGGAGCCGGCCCACTGCGGCATCGTGTTCGTCTCGCGCCGGTAGCGCTTCGGGCCGTCGCCGAGGTCGAGGGTGACGTTCGCCCAGTCGGCGACGCGGGCCAGCGGCGGCACCGGGTCGCTCTCGTCGTCCTCGGCCATCGCCGTCGGCCGGAAGTCCGTCATCTCGGGCAGCTCGACGGGCAGCAGCTCGTCCGGGACGGTGTGCGGCAGGCCGTCGTCGTCGAAGACGATCGGGAACGGCTCGCCCCAGTAGCGCTGCCGGGAGAACAGCCAGTCCCGCAGCCGGTAGGACCGCGCCAACCGGCCGTGACCGGCGTCCTCCAGCCAGTGCACGGTCGTCTTGATCGCATCGGTCTTGCCCAGGCCGGTGAGCACCGGAGCGCCCGCCGGGCCGGGCAGGTAGGAGCCCTCGCCGCCGAAGGCGTCCGGCCAGGCCGACGGCGGCGCGCCCGGCGCCACGCCGTGCTCGGCGTACCACTGCTCGTTCGGCGCCAGCACCGCCGGGATCGGCAGGCCGAAGGCCCGTGCGAAGCTGAAGTCGCGGCCGTCGTGCGCCGGCACCGCCATGATCGCGCCGGTGCCGTAGCCGACGAGCACGTAGTCGGCGAGGAAGACCGGGATCTCCGCGCCGTCCACCGGGTTACGGACGTAGGCGCCGGTGAACACGCCGGTGCGGTCGATCTCCTCCCCGCGCTGACGGTCGCTGCGCCGCCCCGCGAACGCCCGGTAGGCCTCGACCGCGGCGCGCGGCGTCCAGACCGGGTCGGCGGCGGCCGCCTCGGTGCCCGCGGCCGCCTCGGTGCCCGTTGCGGTGTCGGTGCTCGCGGTGGCGCCGTGGCCGGCGGGGAAACGCCAGGCGGCCGGGGTGCCCGCTGGCCAGGCGTCGGCGACCAGCGCGTCGACCTGCGGATGCTCGGGCGCGAGCACCAGGAAGGTCGCCCCGGCGAGGGTGTCCGGGCGGGTGGTGTAGACCTCGATGCGCGGCGCATCGGCCGGGCCGGGGGAGACGACGGGGAACTCGACGCTCGCGCCGTCGCTCGGGCTGATCCAGTTACGCTGCATCTGCTTGATCGAGTCCGACCAGTCGACCAGGTCGAGGTCGGCGACCAGCCGCTCGGCGTAGGCGGTGATCCGCAGCACCCACTGCCGCAGCGGCCGGCGGTACACCGGGTAGTTCCCGATGTCGCTGCGGCCCTCGGGGGTGACCTCCTCGTTCGCCAGCACGGTGCCGAGCCCGGGACACCAGTTGACCAGCTGCTCGGAGATGTAGGCCAGCCGGTGGGCGTCGACGACCCGGCGGCGGGCGACCCGGTCCAGCTCGGCCCAGGGCAGGCCCGCCGGGTTCGCGGCGCGCACGGCGTCGACCGACACGGCGGTGTTGCCGGCGGCGGGGCCGGCCACCGGGGAGCGGGTCCCGGCCTCGAACTCGGCGATCAGCTCGGCGATCGGCCGCGCCCGGCCGGCCTGCGGGTCGTACCAGGCGTTGAAGATCTGCTGGAAGATCCACTGCGTCCAGCGGTAGTACCCGACGTCGGTCGTGGCGATCTCGCGGCGGGTGTCGTGGCCGAGCCCCAGCCGGGACAACTGCCGGCGCATGTTGGCGATGTTGGCGTCGGTGGTCGTGCGCGGGTGCTGGCCGGTGTTGATGGCGTACTGCTCGGCGGGCAGGCCGAAGGCGTCGTAGCCGAACGGGTGCAGCACGTGGCGGCCGGACATCCGCTGGTAGCGGGCGAACACGTCGGTGCCGATGTACCCGAGCGGGTGCCCGACGTGCAGGCCGGTGCCGCTGGGGTAGGGGAACATGTCCATGATGTAGAACGGCTCGCGCCCGGCGACCTCGTCGAAGCCCGCGGCCAGCGGCCCGACCGGGTTCGGGGAGTTGAACGTGCCCTCATCGGCCCACCGCCGCTGCCACCGGCGCTCGATGTCCGCGGCGAGCCGGGCGTCGTAGCGGAAACCCGGCTCGTCGCCGGTCCCGGCGGTGGGCGTGGCGCCGGGCGGGGATGCCGTGGCGTTCGCGGCGCCGGTGCCGTGCTCGGCCGTCTCACTCATTCGCTGGTGCCATCCCAACTCGTTGGTACTCCGACCCTTCACGACCCGTCCGAGTACCCGCGACGACCCGTCGACCGCTCTCGCGGCGCAACGGCGGCCTGACGGACGGCGGTCGAGCGAGTGGACGGCGAACGGGCGGGCAAGCGGAGGAGCGGGGATCGTGCCTTCCTCCGAGCGTATCCGGTGCCGTGCAACCCGGTTCCGACCGCACGCCCCCACGAACGGACCGGGCTGCCCGAGCCGGTTGGGGGTGCCGATGGCCACAGTCGGCGCGCCGGGGCACGGGTGGGGGCATAGCCGCCCGCCGCTTTGGTTGCATAGCCCAGTGACCCGGGGTTCCACAGACCCGGGCGACGCCAGACCCTGAGGAGTTGCCCGGTGCCGAACAAGCTGGCGGAGCAGACGTCTCCGTACCTGCTCCAGCATGCGGACAACCCCGTCGACTGGTGGCCCTGGTGCCCGGAGGCGTTCGCGGAGGCGACCCGCCGCGGGGTGCCCGTGCTGCTCTCGGTGGGATACGCATCCTGCCACTGGTGCCATGTCATGGCCCACGAGTCCTTCGAGGACGTGGTCACCGCCGCCTACATGAACGACCACTTCGTCAACATCAAGGTGGATCGGGAGGAGCGGCCCGACGTCGACTCCGTCTACATGGACGTCACGGTCGCCCTGACCGGTCACGGCGGCTGGCCGATGACGGTCTTCCTCACCCCGACCGCCGAGCCGTTCTTCGCCGGCACCTACTTCCCGCCCCGGCCCCGGCCGGGCATGGGTTCGTTCCGCCAGGTCATGGAGGCCGTCGTCGCCGCCTGGCAGACCAGGCGGGCGGAGATCGAGGAGTCGGGGGCCGACATCGCCCGCCGGCTGGCCGAGGCGGCGGCGCGCGGTCCGGTTGCCGGGCTCTCCTCGAGCCCCACGTCCGGCGTCGCCGACGAGCTGACCCCGCAGCTGCTGGACACCGCCGTCGCCGGGCTGTCCGCCCGGTTCGACGCGCGCCACGGCGGATTCGGCGGGGCGCCGAAGTTTCCCCCGTCCATGGTCGCGGAGATGCTGCTGCGCCACGCCGCCCGCACCGGCGACGCCCAGAGCCTGCAGATGGTGGCGTTCACCTGCGAGCGGATGGCCCGCGGCGGCATGTACGACCAGCTCGCCGGCGGCTTCGCCCGCTACAGCGTCGATGCGACGTGGACCGTCCCGCACTTCGAGAAGATGCTCTACGACAACGCCCAGCTGCTACGGGTGTACCTGCACCTGTGGCGCGCCACCGGCTCGCCGCTGGCCGAACGGGTGGTCCGGGAGACCGCGGCGTTCCTGCTCACCGACCTGCGGACCCCACAGGGCGGGTTCGCCTCGGCGCTCGACGCGGATGCGGTCCCGGCGGGCGTGCCGGCGGCCCACGCGCAGCCCGAGGAGGGCGCGAGCTACTCGTGGACGCCCGCCGGCCTGCGTGCTGTCCTCGGCGCGGAGGACGGCGGCTGGGCGGCGGAGATCTTCGGCGTCACCGCCGAGGGCACGTTCGAGCACGGGACGTCCGTGCTGCAGCTTCCGGCGGATCCGCCCGACGCGGCCCGCTGGGCGAGGGTGCGGGCCGCCCTCGCCGCTGCCCGGGCCACCCGTCCGCAGCCCGCCCGGGATGACAAGGCGGTCGCCGCGTGGAACGGGCTGGCGATCGCCGCGCTCGCCGAGGCCGGCGCGCTGCTCGACGAGCCGGCCTGGATCAGCGCCGCCGAGGACGCCGCCGTGCTGCTGCGCGACGTCCATCTGGTGGCCGGCCGGCTGCGCCGCACCAGCCGGGACGGCCGGGTCGGGACGAACGCCGGCGTGCTGGAGGACTACGGCGACGTCGCCGAGGGGCTGCTCACGCTGCACCAGGTCACCGGTGACCCGGAGTGGCTGACCCTGGCCGGCGAGCTGCTCGACGTGGTCCGGGCCCGGTTCGCGGCGCCGGACGGCGGCTTCTTCGACACCGCGGACGACGCGGAGGCGCTGCTGCGCCGCCCCCGCGACGACTCGGACTCGGCGACGCCGTCGGGCCAGGCTGCGGTGGCGGGTGCCCTGCTCACCTATGCGGCCCTGACCGCCTCCGCCGAGCACCGGCGCACCGCCGAGGAGACCGTGACCCGGTTCGCGCCGCTGCTGTCCCGCGACGCCCGGTTCGCCGGCTGGGCCGGGGCGGTCGCGGAGGCCCTGCTCGCCGGGCCGGCCGAGGTCGCCGTCGTGGACAGCCCGGCCCTGGAACGGCTCGCCCGGCTGGGCACCGCGCCGGGCGCCGTCGTGGTCACCAGCGGGCCGCTGGTCGCCGGGCGGGGGGCCCCGGGGGTGTACGTCTGTCGGGACTTCGTCTGCGAGCTTCCCGTGCATTCCGCCGAGGAGGTCCGGCGTCAGCTCGGCGTGAAGATTGCCACCTGAGGGCGGGAACGCTTTCATTCGTGACCCGGTAAGCGTGTAATCGTCGGCGGGTGCGCCGCCGGGGTGTGTATGCGCGCGCCCCGGCGGGGCCACGGCTCCGGAACCAGTCGGCAGGTCGGGCCCGCCCGCGGGTCCGACCGGGGGACCTGAGGAGACTCGTCATGTCCGGTCCGCGTGGGCGTGGTTACGGCAGGCCGGGGGACCGGGCGGAGAAGACCCTGTCGGCGCAGGACGCGCCGGACTGGTTCGCGGCGCACGTCCCCGCCGGCTGGTTCACCGGCCCGCCGGCCGTGGTCGTCGACCGGGACGAGATCACCGTCGTCGGGGAGATACCCGCCGAAGATCCCCCCCACTCTGGCGCCGGCCGGGCCGGGGCCCACTCCGAGGGGGCGGCCTTGCCGGCCGGGCGTGACCTGGAGGCCGCCGCCCTGATCCGCCGGTTCCGCGAGCGCACGCGGGACGAGCGGATCGCCATCGCCGCCGAGGCCGAGCGGCGCTATGGGCGCAAGGTCGCGTGGGGGGCGACAGCCGACGGGGCCAGCGAGCTGTTCACCGTGTTGTCCGTCCCGGTGATGACGCGGCTGCGCCAGCCGGAGCGCCAGGTGCTGGACACGCTCGTCGAGTCCGGGGTGGCGCGTAGCCGCAGCGAGGCGCTGGCCTGGTGCGTGCGGCTGGTGGGGGAGAACTCGGACACCTGGCTGCGGCAGCTTCGCGAGGCCCTCGAGCAGGTCGAGAAGATCCGTTCCGAAGGCCCCGGAAACTGACGCTCTCCTCCTGGGGCCCCCGGCTCTCCGGCCCTGGGCGGGTGGAGCTAGTAGATCGCGAACATCAGGGCGATGTAATGGCAGGTCGCGGCGACAAGGGTGAAGGCGTGGAACACCTCGTGGTAGCCGAAGGTCGCCGGGGCCGGGTCGGGTCGCCGGGTGGCGTAGACGACCGCGCCGAGGCTGTAGCAGACGCCGCCGACCAGCAGCAGGACCATCGAGGCGATGCCGGCCCGGTGGGCGAGTTCCGGGATGACGAAGACGGCGACCCAGCCGAGGGCGATGTACAGCGGCACGGTCAGGTACCGCGGGGAGTGCAGCCACAGCATCCGGATGGCCACGCCGAGTCCCGCCCCGCCCCACACCACCGCCAGGACCACGCGCGCGGTCCGCTCCGGCATCGCAAGAAGGGCAAATGGGGTGTATGTCCCGGCGATGAAAACAAAGATCATTGAATGGTCGAGGCGTTTCATGCGCGCACGCGCACGTGACGTCGACCACATCGTGCGGTGGTAGAGCGCGCTCGTTCCGAACAGTGCCGCGATGCTCAGCGCATATACCGCGAGCCCCAGTCGGGCACGGAGCGTGGTGGCCAGGGCGACAGCGAGGACGCCCAGTGCAAGGCTTACGGGGAATGCGCCGGCATGTAGCCATCCCCGCATGCGTGGTCGCACCAGGTCACGGGGGTGGGAGGGGCCGTCCGCCTGCGGAGGCCCGGCGGGCTGCTGCGTGAGGGAAGCCACGTCCAGGACGATAACCCGGGGCTTCCGGCAACCACGAGACGGAGTCACCCTGCGGCGGTCCGTCCGTACCGGTGCGTGATGGATCCGACGCTTCTGTCTACTCGCTATCGCGCGACTGCGGGGGGAACGCGCGGTACAGTCTAATGATCCTGAACGCGGCCTCGAACTGCCCCTGTACCGCGGGTTTTGTCAGCGCGTGAACGAGTACGTTCGAGTACTGAAGTGGGCACCTGCATACGGGGAAAGAACGCGGCGGGTTCGACTCGACCGGAGGTGTGAGCTGTGACGACCGCGGCACAGATTCCGGGGCTGGAAGCGGCCCCGACGAAGCACGCCAGGCTGGTCGCCTGGGTGCGTGAGATCGCCGAACTCACCCAGCCGGAGCGGGTTGAGTGGTGCGACGGATCGGAGGCCGAGTTCGACCGGCTGACCAGTCTCCTGATTGAGAAGGGGACGCTGGTCCGACTGAACGACGAAAAGCGTCCCAACAGCTTTTACGCCGCCTCGGACCCCAGCGACGTGGCCCGGGTCGAGGACCGGACCTACATCTGTTCCGAGCAGGCCGCCGACGCCGGTCCCACGAACAACTGGATGGATCCGGCGGAGATGCGGGCCAAGCTCCAGGGCCTGTTCGAGGGCTCCATGCGCGGTCGCACGATGTATGTCGTGCCATTCTGCATGGGTCCGCTCGGATCGCATATCTCGGCGCTCGGGGTCGAAATCACCGACTCTCCTTATGTCGTCATTTCGATGGGCACCATGACCCGTATGGGGTCGGCCGCTCTCGAGCAGCTCGGTGACGACGGCTTCTTTGTTCCGGCGGTTCATTCTCTGGGCGCTCCGCTCGAGTCCGGTGCGGCCGATGTTCCGTGGCCGTGCAATACGACGAAGTACATCTCCCATTTCCCGGAGACCCGCGAAATCTGGTCCTATGGGTCGGGTTACGGCGGTAACGCACTGCTCGGCAAGAAATGCTATGCACTGCGGATCGCGTCAGTCATGGCACGCGACGAGGGCTGGCTCGCCGAGCACATGCTCATCCTCAAGCTGACGTCGCCCGCGGGTAAGGTTCACTACATTGCCGCAGCCTTCCCGTCGGCCTGCGGAAAGACGAATCTCGCCATGCTCATTCCCACCCTTCCCGGGTGGAAGGCGGAGACTGTCGGTGACGACATCGCCTGGATGCGGTTTGGCGAGGACGGCCGGCTCTACGCCGTCAACCCCGAGGCCGGCTTCTTCGGCGTCGCCCCCGGTACCGGCGAGCAGACCAACCCGAACGCGATCAAGACGCTGTGGGGCAACACGGTCTTCACCAACGTGGCCCTCACCGACGACGGCGACGTCTGGTGGGAGGGGCTGACCAAGCAGGCCCCGGCGCACCTCACCGACTGGAAGGGCCGCGACTGGACCCCCGAGTCCACCGAGCCCGCGGCGCACCCCAACGCCCGCTTCACCGTCCCCGCCGGGCAGTGCCCCACCATCGCCTCCGAGTGGCAGGACCCCAAGGGCGTGCCGATCTCGGCGATCCTGTTCGGCGGCCGCCGGGCGACCGCGGTTCCGCTGGTCACCGAGGCGCCCGACTGGCGGCGCGGGGTCTTCTTCGGCTCGATCGTCGCCTCCGAGACGACTGCGGCCCAGGCTGGCGCGATCGGCAAGCTGCGCCGTGACCCCTTCGCGATGCTCCCGTTCTGCGGCTACAACATGGCCGACTACTTCGCCCACTGGCTCGAGGTCGGCCAGAAGGCCGACCAGGCGAAGCTGCCGCGGATCTACTACGTGAACTGGTTCCGCAAGAGCCCGCAGGGCAAGTTCCTCTGGCCCGGCTTCGGCGAGAACAGCCGCGTCCTCGCCTGGATCGTCGGCCGCCTCGAGGGGCACGCCGACGGCGTGGAGACTCCCCTCGGCGTCCTGCCCACCAGGGACGCCCTGCCGACCGACGGCCTCGAAATCGACGACGCCGACCTGGACGCCCTGCTTACGGTCGATGTCGACGTCTGGAAGCAGGAGGCCGAGCTGATCCCCGAGCACTACCAGACGTTCGGCGACCGGCTCCCCGCCGAGCTCTGGGCCGAGCACGAGGCCCTGGTCGGCCGCCTCAACGGCTGACCCGCGACCCCAGCTTCATGCCGGCCCGCGCCGGGCGATTCCTCCGCCCGACGCGGGCCGTCGCACGTCCGCCGGCATTCGCGGGCGTCCGTGGGCGTCCGTGGGCGTCCGCCCCAGTCCGCCTCCGTCCCAGTCCGAGCCTGCACCCGCCGATCAGTCACGCTTCGTTACGGTTTCCGCGTACGGCGGACGCGTCCGAGTGCCCGCAAGGACGCACCCGGCAGTAACCATTCGCCGGGAATCGGGTCCGTCTCCGCTCCGCCCGCCAGCCCGCATGTTCCACGGGAGCCGGCGCGTGTCGCCTCGGGAATTTTCTGCGATGTCCCCGACTGCTCGGCGGATTTCCGTCAAGAGGGCATGAGCGCCGCTCCACGGAGAACTGATCCGGACGGCCCGCCCGCCGGAAAACGCGGCCCGTCCGGCCCCGGGCCCTCCGACCCACTCTGACCGAGTCGTTCCAGCCACATTTCCTGATGTTGCCGGGCCGCCTGACCATGTTTCCGAAAGACTTCCGGCTCCCCCGTACACGGCCGGATGGGCACTCGCGTTACCTGGGTCCGCTGATCGTCCC
>NZ_JANEZT010000258.1 GCF_025403405.1 Frankia tisae | reverse complement strand
GCGAACAACAGTCCCCCGGAACACCGCAGTCCCCCGGAACACCACAGTCCCCCGGAACACCACAGTCCCCCGGAACACGGCAGTCCCCCGGAACACGGCAGCCCCGCCGGGCACGGCTGTTCCGCGGAACACTGCGCGAACCGGAACGCACGGCCGGCACGCCACCGCCTCTGCCAGCACCCCCGCCACGGGTACCTTCGGCGAGCAGCACCCTGCTTGGGGCGCTCGGCGCGGCGCTGAACCAGTCGATCGGCACAGACCTCGCCGCGCTACGCGAGCACAACGAGGCCGTCCGCGGCGCCCGGGCCGGTCGGCGGCGCCTGCTGCGGCTGGCTCCGGCGGGCACGGCCCGGTTGGCCGACGACAGCGTCTACGACGCCTACCGACACGGAGTGGCCGAACAGGTCGCGGCACCGGTCATCGAGGCGCTCCTGCGCGTGCTCACCGACCGCTCTGACCTGCCGCACCCGCCGGACGCCGACGCGATGCGCACCGACGCCGCGGGCCGCGCCCGGATGACCAACGCCGCCGTCGCCGCCGTCCTGGAGACGCTGCCCGGCCGGCTGCCGGGCGTCGAGGACATCGACGAGCTGTGGCGGCTCGGCCAGCCCGCGCTCGACGGCGTCCGGGGCATTCTCGTCTCCATGATCAATGAGGGGTACGTGTTGTGCCCCGAGCCCACCGAGCGGGCCCGCCTCGCCCGGCTCGCCGCTGCCGTACATGACGCCGCCCTGGCCGCAACCAGCGGCCCGTCCCACTCGGCCGGATCCGAGTCCGGACGCGGGTGCGCAGCCGGGTCGGCAACCGCGGGCGCACGCGGGCCGGCTTCGCTCTACACCTCGTCGCCGCGGCCGGGTGTGATCACGACGGTCAGCGAGACCCTGGCCGCGATGCCCGGGGCACCGCTGCTCGACGTCATCGAAATGGCCACCCGCCGGTGGCTACGCATCGATCTCGCGGGGGCAGCGAGTCCGGCGGGCCAGCCGGAGTTCGGCTGGGCGTCCCTCGCACCGGTCGTCGGCGAGCTGCGCGGTGAGATCGCCGCTCTCGTCCGCCGCTGGACGCCCCCCACGCCGCCTCCGGCCGGGCCCGGCATCCGGCCGGCGGGACTCAGCGTCGGGCAACGCCGTGCGCTCGCCGCCCGCACACTCACCGACTTCGTCCACTACCTGCCCACGGCCGGTGCGGACGCCCTGATCGCCCTGCTCGACCTGCACCTGGTCGAACACACCACGACCGGGAACCTGCTGGACCAGCCGGTCGAACTCGTCCAGATCAGCGCTGACCTTCCCACCGCCCTCGATCCCACCCGCCGCCTGGCCGAAGACAAGGTCACGGGCCTGCAACTGGGCAACTTCGGCGCGTTCGCGAAGTCCTCCTGGCGGGCCAACGACTGGATGTGGGGGCGACTCGACGGCGCCGGCTGGCTCGTACGCATCCTGCTCGACCCGCGCCGACTCGTGCTGCGGCGGGACCTCGCTGTGCCCACCGGTCCCCCAGGCGACCCGGGCAGCCCGGGCGACCCGGGCAGGGTCGCCGACGTGGGCCGGGTCGCCGGCACCGCTGCACTGGCCCGGCGGGGCTGGCTGGTCTCGCTCGTCGACGACCTCGCTGAGGTCGCCGGCACCCCCGCCCCGCAGGACGCACTTGACGAACTCGCCTTCCTCACCGATCCGGACGCGCCGGTGCCGCCAAGCCTGCCGGTCACGGCCACCTGGGTGGCCGCCGGGATCCAGCGGGACATCGCCGCCAAGGAACTCGTCGGCCTCGCCCGAGCCATCCGCCAGGACAACGGCTCCGGCCTCGATCCGCGCCCCACCGCCGACTTCCTCGCCGCTGTCGACCGCGCCCTCGCCCCCGAGCCGAACGACACCACCACACCCACCAGCGCCACCACACCTACCAGCGCCCCTCCGGCCCCAGGAACTGGGGAGACAAAGACGGGGGCTTCCGGCGGGACGGAGGTGATCTCACTGGCCGCAGCCGCGGCCGCCCGGGTCGGGGCATCGCAGCGCGCCGCGGCGGGGCCAGCAACCGGGGTTGAACCACCGCCCGCCGCCTCCGCCCCGCCGCGGCCGCCCGGCCTCAGCGGGGTGCCGGTGGCGCCGGGAATGCTGGCGCCGCGGGCCGTGGACGACGTGCTGCGGGCCTGCCACGTCCCGGCGGAACGCATCACCGACCCGGCGCAGGGCCCGATCCTCGTCACCGCCCTGGCCCAGATCATCGCCGTGGTCACCGCCGGGGTCGCCTCGATGCGGATCCTGCCGCGGCCCGCGCGGCCGGCGGCGTTCGTGGTGCGTATCGCGGCGCGGCTGGCCTACGAGCTGGTCCGGGACGTGTCCCAGGGCCGGCGGCGGGTGGTGATCGGCCTGGGGATGGCGCTGGTGGTCCTGGGGGTGGCCGGTGGACTGGTCGGTTCCGGCGTGGTGGGGGGGCTCGGCATCCTCGTGGCCCTGCTCGGGCTGCTGATGATCGGGCTGACCAGCTGGCGACGGGTGCCCGGCGGGCTGGCCGTGCTCGCCGCCGGCCTCATCGCCGTGATCGCGGCCGCCGGAGCGTTTCCGGTGCTGCACGACCCGCTGTTCAACTGGCTGAGCGACGATGCCGTTCCCTACCTCGCCGACCATCCCTGGGCGTGGGCGACCGTGTTCGGCGCGCTCGTGCTGCCGGGCGCATGGTCGCTCGCGGAGGCCCTCACCACCCGCCGGGTCCGCCGCCGGGGCTGAGCCCGAGCTGACCGGGGTCAGCCTCCGTTCAGGAGACGTCCGACCAGCTCAACATGCCGTTGGGGTCCCGCAGGCAGGACACCGGCCGCCCGGCGGAGTCCCGCAGGACCCGGCCGACGTCCGCCGGCTCGCAGGACCCACCCTCCTCCGGCGGCGACTGGGCGGAGGACGCCGGCGGCTCGGTGGACCACCGGCCGCCGGCGGCGGACCCACCGCCGTCATCCGGAACGCAGAACAACGCCAGGCCGTTGACGGCCGTCGCCGGGGCCTTGTTCCGGCCAGGCGCGCACGCCTCGCCGAGGAACACCGCCGACGGCTGCGGCGTCGGCACCGCCGTAGCCGCGGCACCCCCAGCCTCGCCACCCCCACCGGCCGCGCCAGCCGCAGGGCTCGCCCCGGGAGCGGACTGCGCCGCGCCTGCACCCGACGCGGCCGGGCCCGAAGCGCCTGCTGAATCCGAGGAGTCCGGCGACCCGGAGGAGCCCGCCGAGCCGCCCCCAGCCGTGGCACCGTCCGGCGCGGCACTCGCCGAGTCGGTGGCGCCTCCGGCGGCCGGTGGGGTCACGGCGGGCGAAGCCGGCGCGCCCCGGTCCGGGGGGAAGGGGCTGGCGCTGATCGAGGTGTTCGACTGGGCGGCCACGTCCTCACCCGACGAACCGGAGTCCGAGCAGCCGACCAGGACCGCGAGCAGTAGGCCGCTCGTCATCACCAGACCGAGCCGCCCCGGGCCCGAACGGGTGGGCAGCAGCCGGCCGTACCTCGGACGCAAGCGGGCGGACCCGTGACGTCCCGGTGCCTGCGCACCACTCACGGCGAACCTCCCGTCGCAGGTCGGGAGCCGAGTCATACCCGGTTTCGGGCCTGGCCGACCAAGGCCCCCGGTCCAGCTTAGGTAGCCTTCTGCTCGCGGCGGGGCAACTTACCGGGAACTGGGCCGTCCGGGCTCGTTCCCGGCGGCATGGGAACCCGTTGGGCAACGCTAAGCATCGACTCGGCTACATCCGCGCCATGGATGAACAACGAGAACACCGAAACCGCCAGTGCCAGCGATGAAGGCACGAGGGAGACACAACGACACGCGAGCGCGCCGGCGGTGCGCCGCACGCGGATCGCGGCCACCTAGCCGACCGGGCCCGAGCGCGTGGAACTGACCGGCTGCGCCGCCGCGGCGGACGCCGACAGCTGGTCCGGGACGACCGCGGCGACGGGCCGCAGGGTGCCGTCGACCGCCAGCTCGGCGGCGACCTGGTCGAGCGGGACCGCGGGCCGGGCCGGCAGCGGCGCGCCCTGGGCCTGCGTGCCGAGCTCGACCCAGCCGACCAGCTCCTCGCCGTCGGCCAGGCCGAAGGCCGCGCGGACCTGCGCGCTGTCCAGCAGCGGCACCGACTTCCAGGCCGAGGCAATGCCGAGAGCGTGGGCGGCCAGGCAGATGTTCTGCGCCGCCGCGGCGGCGGAGGCGTCCTGCTCGCCGACCGGCACCTTCGACTCGACGCGGGCGGCGACGACGGCGATGAGCGCCGGGGAGCGGGTGGCCTTGCCGGCGGCCTTGCGCACGACCGGCTCGGGCAGGGTGCCGACGGCCTGCGCCGCCTCGGCGATGGCGGTGGCGAGGGTGGCCCGTGCCTCGCCACGCACGACGACGAACCGCCACGGCCGCAGCATCTTGTGGTCGGGTGCCGTGGTGGCGGCGCTGAGGATGACGGCGAGCTGCTCCGTCGTCGGCCCGGGTTCGACGAGTCGGGTCGCGGTGCGACGCGTCATGAGGCAGGCGAGAGCATCCACGTGGGACTCCTTAGTTGGCGAGGCACCCTCACTATGAGGAATGCCATCCTAAGATAACCTCATCATCACCGTAGACGAGGAGGGCGCCCAGATGCCGCCACCGGACACCGGCGACGAGGTCGTGAACGTGTTGCTCGCCGCCGGCCACCAGGTGCGGATCGCGGTCGACGAGGCGTTGCGGGCGAGCGTCGGGCTGACCCTGCGCCGGTTCAAGGTCCTGCAACTGCTCGCGGACATCGGGCCCTGCCGGCTGCGCGACCTCGCCGACGCGGTCGCGGTCGCCCCCCGGACGATGACCGAGACGGTCGACGGCCTGGAATCGGACGGCCTGGTGACGCGTCGTTCACATCCCAACGACCGGCGCGCGGTGCTGCTGACGCTCACCCCGGCCGGCCGGGAGGCTCTCGCCGTCGGCCGCCGGCAACGGGCGGAGACGGTGGCCGATTTCACCCGGCACCTCACCGCGGCGCAGCGGACCCAGCTCGTCGAACTGCTGGCGTCGATCCGGCGGCACGTACCCCCCGCGCCTGAATCCAGACCACCTGAATCCAGACCACCTGAATCCAGACCGCCTGGATCCCGAGCACCCGAATCCCGAGCGCCCGGCCCCGCCGAATCAGGCGTAGGCCCACAGTAGACAGCAAACTGCGGGACGTTACCGTAGAAGCTGTCGGATCGGACCATCGCCGGGAGGTTCCCGTCACCGCCGTCGTCTACCTGACCCGTCCCCACGCCGGCGCGCCGGACGATGGACCGGGGGCCAGCCCGGCGGGCCGCCCCAACCGGGCGTCGACGCCCTTGGGCGCCGGCTGAGATGACCGGACGGCAGGCCGGTGTGGGCGTCCTGGTACGCACCGAGCTGGGACGGGCTGCGATCGCGCTCGGTGGCTTTTCTCGCCTGCCGGGTCGCCGCCGGATCATGATCCTCAGGACATCACCGTCGCCATGGTCGGTGTCACGCTCAGCGCGGTCTGCTGGGGATCGCTGGCCGTGACGGTGAGGCAGCTCGCGGTGCGACGGGGCCTGCCGTCATGATCGAGGCGCCGCCGACCGCCGACCGCCGACCGGCGGCCACCACCGACCACCGCGCCCCATGGCGCCACTGCACAGACGGGGCACAAAAGTGGCACTGGTGTGGGACGGATCACCTCCGGCGCGTCGGGTAGGTGCATCCCCCACCGCACCGACCCGAGATCGGCCTACCATCCGGCACATGGTGCCGTGCCCGACTTGCGCGGAGGACAACCCGGAGCGGGCGCGCTTCTGCTCCGGGTGTGGGAACCCCCTGCCCACCGCGGGAAGCGGGGCGCGCAAGACTGTAACGATCATGTTCGTGGACATCGCCCGGTCGACGGACATCGGCGAGAAGATCGACTCCGAACCGCTGCAGCAGGTCATGTGGCGGTTCTTCACCACGGTGCGTGCGGTGATCTACACCCACGGCGGCTCGGTCGAGAAGTTCATCGGCGACGCCGTCTTCGCCGTCTTCGGCATCCCCGTGCTGCACGAGGACGACGCGCTGCGCGCGGTGCGCTCGGCGCTGGACATCCGGGCCGCGATGGAGGCGCTCAACGCCGACCTGCAGGAGAACTGGGGTCTGCGGCTGCGGGTACGGATCGGGATCAACACCGGGGAGGTCACCGTCGCCGGCGGCGGCGTCACCGGGGACGCGGTCAACGTCGCCGCCCGTCTGGAGAGCGCCGCGCCACCCGACGAGATCCTCATCGGCGACACCACGCACCGGTTCATCCGCCACAGCGTCACGGCGACCCCGCTGGACCCGCTGGTCGTGCAGGGCAAACGCGACCCGCTGCGGGTACACCAGCTGACGGGCCTCGTCGACCCGACGGCGGGCCCGGGCAGCCGGGCGCAGATCCACGGCTTCACCGCGCCCGTGATCGGCCGCAACCGGGAGCGCCGCCGCCTGCAGGACGCGTTCGAGGCGGTCATCGACGAACGCACCTGCCACCTGTTCACCGTGCTCGGCTCGGCCGGCATCGGCAAGTCCCGGATGGTCGGCGAGTTCTGCACGTCCATGACCACCCGGGCCATGGTGCTCACCGGTCGCTGCCTGTCCTACGGCGAGGGCATCGCCTACTGGCCGCTGATGGAGATGGTGCGCCAGGCCACCGGGCTGACCGCCGACGAGAGCGCTCCGGACGGCCGGCGCCGGCTGCGCGAGCTGCTCGACGGCGTCGGCCAGGCCGCCGAGATCGTCGAGGCGCTCGCCCCGCTGGTGGGACTCGGCGGCGCCGAGCAGGGCCCGCAGGAGAGCTTCTGGGCGGTCCGGTCGTTCTTCCAGGCGCTGGCCGCGCGCCGGCCGCTGATCCTGTGGTTCGACGACGTGCACTGGGCCGAGCCGACGCTGCTCGACCTGATCGAGAACATCGCCGACTGGTCCCGTGACGCGCCGATCATGCTGCTCTGCCTGGCCCGCCAGGAGCTGCTGGAGGACCGCCGCGACTGGGGCGGCGGCAAGTTCAACGCCACCTCGATGCTGCTCGCGCCGCTGACGGAGGCCCGCTGCCAGCGCCTGATCCGCAGCCTCATGGGCTCCGACGACCTCGACCCGGCGTTGGTCACCCGGATCACCACCTCCGCCGCCGGCAACCCGCTGTTCGTCGAGCAGATGGTCGCCGCCCTCGTCGACGACGGGCGGCTGCGCCGCGAGGGCACCCGCTGGATCGCCACCGGCAGCCTGCGCAACGTGACGGTGCCGCCGACGATCTCCGCGCTGCTCGCCGCCCGCCTCGACCGCCTCGACCCGCCCGAACGCCGCGTCCTCGAACGCGCGGCCGTCGTCGGGGAACGCTTCTACCTCGCCGCCGTCATCGACCTGTCCGACCCGGCCGAGCAGCCGATGGTGGCCGCGCACTGCCTGAACCTGGTCCGCAAGGAGCTGGTCCACCCCGATCGCTCCGACCTGCCGGGCGTGGAGGCGTTCCGGTTCCTGCACGTGCTGCTGCGCGACTGCGCCTACGAGTCCACCTCGAAGCGGCGCCGGGCCGACCTGCACCAGCAGTTCGCCCACTGGCTGCAGGCCCGACTCGTCGGCGGCCCGGGCGAGCACGACGAGCTCGTCGGCTACCACCTGGAGCAGGCGTTCCGCTACCGGGTGGAGATCGGCCAACGCGACGCGGAGACCGTCGAGCTGGGCCGGTCCGCGGCGACCTGCCTCATCGAGGCCGCCGACCGGGTGCGCCAGGGCGACGAGACGAGCGCGGCCCAGCTGCTCAAGCGGGCCATCACCCTGCTGCCCGAAACCGACCCGCTCCGGCTACGCGCCGAGATCGACCTCGGCTGGGCGCTGTACTCCTTCGGCCGTTTCTCCGACGCCGAACGCATCCTGCGTCAGGTCACCGAGCGGGCCCGGCGCGCCGGCGAGGAGGGGCTGCGGGCACACGCCCGGCTCGCCCACCTGCGGGTGTTGTTCTCCACCGACCCGGAGGGCCTGATTGCCACCACCCTGACCGAGGCCACCGCGTCGCTGGCCAACTTCGTTCGTTCGGGCGACGACGTCGGGGCGGCGTTGGCCTGCCGCAGCCAGGCCAACGCCTACCTGGCCGCCGGCCAGCTCACCGCGGCCGAGCGGGCGATGGTGAACGCCGTGCGTCACGCCGAGGAGTCCGGCGTGCCGCGGGCCGCGCAGTCGCTGCGCCGCGAACTCACCTTGCTCATGAGCTGGGGGCCGCGGCCGGTCGCCAGCAGCCTGGCCCGCGCCGGCGAGGCCCTCGACGCGGCCGGGGACGACCGGGCCCTGCGCCGCGCCCTGCTCGCCCAGCTCGCCGTCCTCACCGCGATGTCGGGTGACCTGGAGGGCGCACGGATCCATCTCAAGGCCGCCGAGGAGATCGTCCACGACCTGCGGGCGCCGCGGGCCGACCCGTTCCACGGCGGGTTCGTCGTCGCCCGGGTGGCGCTTCTCGCCGACGAGCTGACCGTCGCCGAGCGGGAGCTGCGCCGCAGCTGCCGCGCCCTGTCCCGGATGGGGGAACGGGCACTGCTGGCCAACCGCGCCGCCGCACTGGCCGACGTGCTGGTGCGCCTCGGCAAGGTGGACGACGCCGGCAAGTACGTCACCCGCTGCCGGGACGCCGCCGCCGCCGACCAGCTACCCGCCCAGGCCGGCTGGTGCGGGGTGCACGCCAGGCTGCTGTCCCTGCGCGGCCGGGACGCGGAGGCGCTGCGCTTCGCCGACACCGCCGTCGACCTCACCGGGCGCACCGACGACATCGACGGGCAGGGCCACGCGCTGCTTTCCCGAGCGGAGGTGCTGTACCGGGCAGGGCGCAAGGACGACGCCGCGGAGAGCATGGAGGCCGGCATCACCCGGTACCTGCATCGCGGCAACGTCGCCGCGGCGAACCTCGGCCGCCGGCTGTTCGAGACCCTGGACCTGCCTCCGTCGCTGTCCGGCTGAGGCCACAGCTCAGCGCAGCAGGCCGCGCAGCCGGGCCTGTTCCTGCAACCAGTGCAGTTCCTGGGCCCACAGCCGCAGCCGCTCGACCGCGGCGAGCTGCCGGGCGAGTGCCTCGGCGACGGGCGGCCGGCTCAGCGCCTCGACCCCGGACGGCGACCACTGCCAGTGGGCCTCCTCCTCGCAGGCCCGCCGGTAGGCGGCGCGGCGCAGGACGATCTCGGCGAGGGCGTAGTCGACCTGCTCGGTGAGCAGGTGGAGCCGCGCCAGCAGGTCCGCATCACCGACCAGAGGACGGCCGCTGTAAGCGGGCAACGGTACGGGCCGCACAGACATATTGCTCGAAGCGTACGAGCGAACTGCCCGCGAGAACAGTACCGGGGGTGGACAGATCGGTGACCATCCACCCCATCCTGGGGGATACCCGGGTCGGGTGAGATGGGCTCTGGAGATGTGAGCAACCGGAGTCGGGGGGAAGGCATACGGTACGGCGCCGGCGGCGTCGATCGGATCTGTAAGTCGCCCCTGGGGGTCTTTCGGTGAGTCTCACACCACCCGTCCTGCTGATGGTGCTTGGATTTCCGCTTCTCGTCATGGCTGGAATGCTGATGATGAGCGGGATCGAGAAAAGGCTGATCGGTTCGCGCAGTCTGCTGTCCCGGGTGGCCGAGGAGGCCGCCACCACGGTCGGATCCGCGGCGGCGGGCGGCCCCGAGAACGCCGCCGGTGGCGGGATCCCACCGCATCCGGCACTTACGGGCCCCTTCCGGGTAGATGAGCTCCCCACCACCCCCCTCCGCTTTTCGCTACGGACAGTGATGGCGGAGGATGGTGCCCGCGTCCCGCTGGGCGCCGCTGCGCCCAGCATGGCGGCCGCTGTGGCGAGCCCAGCCGCCGTCGCGGCCGCTCATGCCCTCCCGCTGGGC
>NZ_JANEZT010000257.1 GCF_025403405.1 Frankia tisae | reverse complement strand
ATGGTCGACGCCGACGTCGCTCTTGAGGCGGAATCAACAGGCAGGGCGTTGACGATCAGGTGAATGCCCTTCCCCGGATGCAGCGCGCCGCCGGCCGCCCCGCTGCGGGTGAACCGGCCGCGCACGGGCATCTCCCTGCGCCGGCTGGGGAGAACGCCTGCGTGTGTCGTCGGGGAGGACGCTGATGAACCGCAACGCCGTCCCGCCGGGGGACTTCTCGCCCACCGCCCGGCGAGCGGCGGCGCACCGGACGAGACCCGGTCCCCTCGCGCCGGATCCCGTCTCGACCGGCCCGATGGCAGCGGTACCGGCGATAAGCCGCTCCACGGCCGCCAGCCCGCTGCCTACCAACCCGCTGCCCACCACAACGCGGGCGACGGAACCGCTGGCCGCGGGCGCGACGGTGGCCGCTCCGGTTCCCGCCGGCGCCAGGACGGCCGAGCGGGCCGAGGACGGCTGGACCCTGCGCAAGCGGTTGCGGCAGACCCGCGGCGTCCGGCTGCGCGGCGCACTGCGCGGCGCCGTCCCCCTGGCCCTGGCCGGCCTGCTCGCCAACGCCGCGAACATGGGCGTGACCCTGATCATCGCCCGCGCGATGAGCACCCGGTCCTACGGCGCGGTTGCCCAGCTGATCGCGATCTTCTTCGTCGTGTCCATGCCGGGCAGCGCGCTGCTCGTCGGGGTGGTCCGGCGGATTACCACCTGGCAGCACAACGGGCGGCTACACCTGCTGGCGGAGTGGGTGGACCGGGTCCGCCGGGTGGGCGTCGCGACCGTGCTCGTGGTCGCGGTGCTCGCGGTCGTCGGGCGGGGGTACGTCGCCCGCGAGCTGTCGCTGCCCGGCCCCGGCGGCGTCGCCGAGATCATCACGGCGGGGGCGGCGTGGTGCCTGCTGTGCGTCGACCGGGGGTTGCTGCAGTGCGCCCGCCAGTACCGGTCGCTGGCCACGAACCTGCTTGTCGACGCCGTGGTGAAGACCGTGTTCACGATCGGCCTGGTGCTCGTCGGCCTCGACGAGTCCGGCGCGGCGATCGGTGTCCTGCTCGGCGTGCTCGCGGCGCTCGTGCACGTGCGGTGGACCCTGCACCGCAACCCGGCCGCGATGGGCCGGGACCGGGCCGTCGCGGCGCCGGCCGCCGGCCCCGTCTCTCCCGCGCCATCCCCCGCCGCACCTGCCGCACCTGCCGCGGAGTCCCCCATGGCCTCCCCCGCACCGCCCGGCGCGGCGCCGACCCGGCTGGCGGTGGAGGTCGGCGCCGCACTGGTCGCGCTCGCGCTGCTCGGGCTGCTGCAGAACGTCGACATGCTGCTGCAGGGCCGGCTCGCCCCGGACCGGTCGGGCTCCTACGCGGCCGTCTCCGTCGCCAGCAAGGTGATCGTACTGGCCGCGGTGGTGCTCGCCGGTTTCCTGCTGCCGGAAGCCGCCGATCGCCGGCATCTCGGACAGCACGCTTTGCATCAACTCGGTGCGACGATCGCAATACTCCTCGTACCGGCGGCGGGGCTGCTCTCGGCCGCTCTCATCGCACCAGACAAACTGCTTTCTCTGGCCTTCGGCCCTCGTTTCACCGACGCCTCCGGCGCGCTCCTCCCCCTGGCCGCAGCGATGACCTGTCTCGGAGCTACCGTGCTGTTCACCCATTACCTGCTCGCTCTCGGAGAGCGAGGCGTCCTGCTGGCCCTGGCCCTCGCCGCCGCGGCGGCCGTCCCCCTGCTGCTGTGGGCGGACGGTTCACCGACGGCGACCGCTCGGGCCGATCTCGCCTGCCAGGCGACGCTGGCCGTCGTCACCGGCCTGTCGGTGCTCGCCGCGGCCCGTCGGACGGCCCGGGCATGACCGCGCCGAGCAACGGCCGCAGCGCCGGCGCCGGCGCCGGCGCGACGATTCCGCCGACCCCCGCGGGCCTGATCCTGCCGCAGGTCGGCGTCGGCTCCGCGGTGCCACCGGGAATCCTGGCGCCGCAGTTCGGCGCGCCCGGCATCGAGGACGCCCCCCGGCCTCCCTCGCTCGCCGAGCTCGTCGAGTCCTCCGGCCTGCGCCGCGTGCACGTGCTGGCCTGGCGCGACCTCGACGACCCCGAGTCCGGCGGCTCGGAGCTGCACGCCGACAAGGTCGCCGAGCGCTGGGCGCAGGCGGGCATCGACGTGAGCCTGCGCACCGCGTTCGCCCCCGGCCATCCCGAGTCGGTCCGCCGCCACGGCTACTCGGTGGTGCGCAAGGCGGGGCGCTACTCGGTCTTCCCGCGGACGGCCCTGTCCGGGGCGCTGGGCCGCACCGGCCCGTGGGACGGGCTGGTGGAGATCTGGAACGGCATGCCGTTCTTCTCCCCCGTCTGGGCCCGCTGCCCGCGGGTGGTGTTCCTGCACCACGTGCACGCGGAGATGTGGCGGATGGTGCTCTCGCCGAAGCTGGCGAAGGTCGGCGAGTCGGTGGAGTTCAAGGTCGCCCCGCCGTTCTACCGGCGCACGCGGATCCTGACGCTGTCCCAGTCGTCCCGACACGAGATCATCGAGCTGCTCGGCCTGCCGCCGCGCAACATCTCGGTGGTGCCGCCGGGGATCGACCCGGCGTTCACCCCGGCCGGCGAGCGGTCCCCGCATCCCCTCGTCGTCGCCGTCGGCCGGCTGGTGCCGGTCAAGCGCTTCGACATCCTCATCGACGGCCTGCTGCGGGCCCACGACGAGCACCCGACGATGGAGGCGGTGATCGTCGGCGACGGCTATGAGCGGGCGGAGCTGGAAAAGAAGATCCGCGCTGCCGGGGCGGGGACGTGGCTGCGCCTCGCCGGGCGCGTCGACGACGACGAGCTGCTCTCGCTCTACCGGCGCGCCTGGGTACTCACCTCCGCGTCCGCGCGGGAGGGCTGGGGAATGACGATCACGGAAGCGGCGGCGTGCGGCACTCCGTCGGTGGCGACCCGCATCGCCGGACACACCGACGCGGTCGTCGACGGCGAGACCGGCGTGTTGGTGCAGGACCCGACCGATCTGGGCAAGACACTGGCCGGCGTGCTCTCCGACGACGACCTGCGCGCCCGGCTGTCCGCCGGCGCTCTGGCCCACGCTGCGACGTTCACCTGGGCAGAGACCGCCCGCGCCACGTTCGCCGCGCTCGTGCGGGAGGCGGCCCGCCAGCGCGGCGCCGCCTTCCCCGCGGCCCGTGCCGCGAGCGTGATCGGCCAGCGCCGGTGACCCTGGCGACCGCCCTGGTGATCCGGTGACCCTGACCACGTCGCCGTCCGGTGCCGACGGGGGTCGCCCGCCGTCATCGGACGGCTCCGCCCAGGCGCCGTCCCCCCGCACCGCGGACCCGGCGAACCCGGCAAACCCGGCGGGCCCCGGCGGCGCCGTGAACCCCGCGAACCCGGCTCGGCGGCCGAACCCGCGGTCCGGCGAGCGGCCGGGCCCGCCCGGCCGGGCCGGCGCTGCGGCGTCGCGGGGCCTCCGGCGGCCGTCCTGGCCGACCCTGGTGCTGGCCGCCGTGGCCTACCTGCCGCTGCTGGCCACCGCGCCTGGCAAGATCGGCGCGGACACGAAGGCGTACCTCTACCTCGACCCGGGCCGGATGCTGCGCCGGGCGGTCTCCATGTGGGACCCCGCGATCGGTATGGGCACGGTCACCCACCAGAACATCGGCTACCTCTACCCGCAGGGGTTGTTCTACTGGCTGCTGGACACGGCTGGCCTGCCCGACTGGGTGGCGCAGCGGCTGTGGACGGGCTCGATCCTGTTCGGCGCGGGCGCCGGCGTGCTGTTCCTGCTGCGCTCGTTCCGCTGGCCCGACCGGTTCGCGTTCGTCGCCGCCGCCGGCTACATGCTCTCGCCCTACGTCCTGGAGTACGAGGCGCGGATCTCGGCGATCCTGTTGCCCTACGCCGGGCTGGGCTGGCTGATCGGCATCACCGTGCGTGGCCTGCGGGAGGCCGAGCCGGGCCGCGCCGGCTGGCGGCCGGCGGGCTGGCGCTTCCCGGCCGCCTTCGCCCTGGTCGTCACGACGATCGGCAGCATCAACGCCTCCAGCCTCATCTTCATCCTGTTCGCGCCGCTGTTGTGGGTGCCGTTCGCCGTGTGGGGCACCCGGGAGGTCCGCCTCGGCGCCGCCGTGGGCATGTGCACCAGGGCGGTGCTGGCCGTCCTCGTCACCTCGGCGTGGTGGATCGCCGGGCTGTACACACAGGCCGGTTACGGGCTGAACGTGCTCGCCTTCACCGAGACGATCGAGACGGTCGCCAGCAGCTCGCAGGCATCGGAGGTGCTACGGGGGCTCGGCAACTGGTTCTTCTACGGCCAGGACGCGCTCGGCCCGTGGATCGGGCCGGCCACCCACTACACGCACGACCTGTGGCTGATCGTCATCAGCTTCGCGCTGCCGATCCTCGCGCTCGCGGCGGCCTCGACGATCCGCTGGGGGCATCGCGGCTACTTCGTCGCGCTGATCCTGCTGGGCACCACGATCGCCGTCGGCGTCTACCCCTACGACGACCCCTCTCCCTGGGGTCGGCTGTTCAAGGACTTCGCGGAGGGATCGACGGCCGGGCTCGCGCTGCGCTCGCTGCCGCGCGCGGTCCCGATGGTCGTCCTCGGCCTGTCGGTGCTGCTCGCCGGCGGCCTGGCCGCCCTGCAGGAGCGGTACGCGACGCGCGCGGCCGCCGGGGCGGACGTGGGTGGCGGTGGGCGCCGCGGGCGGCGCGCCGCCGGTCGCACCGGTGGTGGTGCCCGGGGATGGCGGCCGGGAGTCCCGCAGCTCGCGATGGGGCTGGTGCTGGTGATCATCGCCGTGGACATGTCGCCGCTGTTCCGCGGCGAGTTCGTCGAGCCGCTGCTGCAACGCCCCGAGCAGGTCCCCGCGTACGAGACACAGGTCGCCAAGGCGCTCGACGCCGGCGACGACGGCTCGCGGGTGCTGGAGCTGCCCGGCGCCGACTTCTCGCACTACCGCTGGGGCAGCACCCTCGACCCGGTCACCGAGGGCCTGATGGACCGGCCGCTGGTCCTGCGCGAACTCATCCCGTACGGCGAGGCCGGCACCGTCGACCTGGTCCGCTCGCTGGACCGCCGGATGCAGGAGGGCGTGCTGGAGACCTCCGCCGTGCCGGACCTGGCGCGGCTGATGGGCGTCGGCGACGTGATGCTGCGCAGCAACCTCGCCTACGAGCGTTACCGCACCCCGCGGCCCCGCGCGACATGGGATCTGTTCACCGCAGCCCGCCCGGCCGGCCTCGGCGCGCCCCAGACCTACGGCCCGCCGATCGCCGAGGATCCGGGGATCCCCTTCACCGACGAGATCACCCTCGGGACGAAGGCCTCGGTGCCCGATCCCCCGGCGCTGGCCGTCTTCCCGGTTTCGAACACCCAGCCGATCGTGCGCACCGCCACCACCGCCCGGCCGTTGCTGGTCAGCGGCAACGGGGAGGCGCTGGTCGACGCGGCCGCCTCCGGGCTGCTCGCCGAGCCCGTCGCGTCCGGGCGGGCGATCCTCTACGCCCCCGAGCTGGCCAGCAAGCCGGGCGAGCTCTCCCAGGCCCTCGACGACGGCGCCGACCTGCTCGTCAGCGACACCAACCGGCTGCGGGCCGAGCGTTGGACGGGGGTCCGGGAGAACTTCGGCTACGTCGAGCAGCCCGGCGTAGCCCCGCTGAAGAGGGACCCCAACGACAACCGGCTGCCGCTGTTCGCCGACGAGACGGCCGCCAACGAGACCACGCTGACCCTGCACGCCCCCGGCGCCCCGGCGAAGATCGCCGCGGTGACGGCGTCGGGCTACGGCAACTCCTTCGCCTACGGCCCGTGGGACCGGCCGGTGCGCGGCATCGACGGCAACATCAACACCGCCTGGCGGGTGGGTGCCTTCACCGACCCGTCCGGCGAGGCGTGGCAGACGACGCTGGCCGCGCCGACCACGACCGACCACGTCCGGCTCATCCAGCCGCTGGCCGGGCCCCGCAACCGGTGGATCACGCGGGCGACGCTGACCTTCGACGGCGGCTCCCCCGTCACCGTCGACCTCAGCCCGTCGTCGCGCACCGAGGCGGGCCAGGTCGTCAGCTTCCCGAGCCGCACGTTCCGCACGCTGCGCATCCGGGTCGACGCGACGAACTTCGGCCGTCAGCGCACCTACGACAACGTCTCCGCGGTCGGTTTCGCCGAGGTGGAGATCCCCGGCGCGGACGGCAGGCCGCTGACCGCCGACGAGGTGCTGCGGATGCCGAGCGACAGCCTCGACGCCGCCGGCGCCTCCTCTCTCGGCCACCGCCTGGCCCTGCAGATGTCGCGGGACCGGGCCAATCCGGCCGAGCCGTTCAAGCAGGACACCGAGGAGGTCATCAGCCGGTCGTTCACGCTGCCCACGGCCCGGACGTTCGCGCTGACCGGCACGGCGCGGATCTCCGCGTACGCCGCCGACGACCACATCGACCGCCTGCTCGGGCGGCCGTCGAACCTGCCCGTCGTCACCTCGTCCGGTCGGCTGCCCGGTTCGATCGCGGCACGGTCGTCGAGCGCCTTCGACGGCGACGCCACCACCGCATGGAGCCACGGCATCGGCGACCCCGGGGGCAGCTGGCTCCAGGTCGTCTCGCCGACACCGATCACCACCTCCTCGGTGACGATGTCCCTCGTGGCCGACGGCCGGCACTCGGTGCCGACCCGGATCGGGCTGATCGTCGACGGCCAGGTCGTCGGCTCGGTGCCCGTGCCCCCGGTCACCGACACCGCCCAGCGTGGCGGCACCCGGCAGGTGACCCTGACCTTCCCGGCCGTCACCGGCAGCACCTGGCGGTTCGTCGTCGACAACGTGCGCACCGTCAAAAGCATCGACCCGATCAGCCGGTCGCCGCTGTCGATGCCGGTGGGGATCGCCGAGATCGGGCTGCCGGGCCTGGCCGGCGGCGTCACCGAGGCACCGGGGGCGCCCTCGGCCCAGCTGCCGGCCCAGCTGCCGGGGACCTGTCGGGACGACCTGCTGAGCATCGACGGTCACCCGATCAGCGTGCGCGTCGACGGTTCCACCGCCGACGCGGTGAACCGCCTCGGCCTGCGGGTGTCCACCTGCGGTGGGGCAATCCCCCTCGGCCCCGGCGAGCACACGATCACCACCGGGGACGGCGCCGAGCTGGGCATGGACCTCGACCGGCTCCTGCTCGCCTCGGACGCCGGCGGCGGCCCCTGGCTGGGCGCCGGCGACACCGGCACCCCCGCCGTGGACACCGCCGCTCCCGCCGCGACGGTCGCCCCGGCGCCTCGGATCACCGTCCAGTCCTCGGACGCGACGTCGTTCACCGCGCAGGTCACCGGAGCCCAGCCGGGGACACCGTTCTGGCTGGTGCTCGGCGAGAGCCTGTCCCGGGGTTGGAAGGCGACGGTGAACGGCGCCGACGCGGGCGCGCCGCGGCTCGTCGACGGCTACGCCAACGGCTGGCGGGTCAACCCGACGGCCGCGGCATTCACCGTGACCCTGACCTGGGCGCCGCAGCAGATCGTCCGGTATTCGCTGGTGCTGTCCGCGGTGACGGTCGTGTTCTTCCTGGCCCTGCTGCTGCTCACCACCCGCCGCGCGCGGCGGCGGGTGGCGGCGGCGCACGCGGCGGGGGCGGCCATGCCCGAGCCGGACCTGCCGACGATCGACCCCTGGTCGATCCCGCCGGCGCGGGTCGACCGGCGGACGGTGGCGGGCGCGGTGGTGGGTGCCGGGCTGCTCGCCACGGTCCTCGTCTCGGTGAACGCCGGGATCGTCGTCGCCCTGGCCACCGCGATCGCGCTGCTGGTGCCGAGGGGCAGGTGGCTGACCCGAGTCGGGCCGGCGGTCTGCCTGGTGGTCAGCGCCTTGTACGTGCTGGAGGTCCAGGCCCGCCATTCGCTGCCGACAAACGGTGACTGGGTGGAGGCGTTCGGACGGGTCGCGACTGTGTCGTGGCTCGCGGTGCTGCTGCTGGCCACGGACCAGCTCGTCGCGATGCTCCAGGGGCGCCGAGGGTCCACGGCCGCGCCGCCGGCGCAGCCCCCCGCCGAGCCGGGCAGGACAGAGGGCACCGCCGACACCCGCTGACGGGCCGTCACGGCCGTCACGGCGGCAGCTCGAGGTGACGGCCCGGCCCACCACCTGGCACCTCGGTGCTCCTGCAACAGTGTTGCAGGAGCACATTAGTCCCGGTTATGGTCGTGCCTGCCCGGCCGGCAGGACACCACCCGAGACCGTTGACGGGCGCAACGAGGGGGCTCGCCCATGACCACGCCCGTCGTCACCGGAGCAGGACGGAAACGGCGGGCCCGGGTGAGGGGCTCGCTCGACCGGCGGGAGTGGACGACGATCGGCGCCATGGCCGCCGTCATCATCGGCCTGCACGTGATCGGTTGGATCCTGCTGACGGCCGTCATCGCGCCGCACCACTACCGGTTCGGCGCCGACGGCCAGGTGTTCGGCGTCGGCCTCGGGGTCACCGCCTACACCCTCGGGCTTCGGCACGCGTTCGACGCCGACCACATCGCCGCGATCGACAACACCACCCGCAAGCTCATGACGGACGGTCGGCGGCCGCTGTCCGTCGGATTCTTCTTCTCCCTCGGCCACTCGACGATCGTGTTCGCGCTGGCCGTCCTGTTCGGCGTCGGGGTGCGCTCGCTGGCCGGCGAGGTCTCCGACGACGGGTCGACCCTGCACGACGTCACCGGCTGGATCGGCACCACCGTCTCCGGCGGCTTTCTCTACCTCATCGCCGGAATCAATCTCGCCGTTCTCGTCGGCATCGTTGCCGTGTTCCGCGACATGCGCCGCGGCATCGTGGACGAAGCGGCGCTGGAGGAGCGGCTGAATTCCCGCGGATTCGCCAACCGCTTCCTCGGCCGCCTCACCCGGGCGATCACCCGACCGTGGCAGATGTATCCACTGGGACTGCTGTTCGGCCTCGGTTTCGACACGGCGACGGAGGTCGCCCTGCTGTTCCTCGCCGCGGGTGCCGCCGGCAGCGGGCTGCCCTGGTACGCCATCCTCGTGCTGCCGGTCCTCTTCGCCGCCGGGATGAGTCTGCTGGACACCATCGACGGATCGTTCATGAACTTCGCCTACGGCTGGGCCTTCTCCAAGCCGGTCCGCAAGGCGTACTACAACATCACCATCACCGGCCTGTCGGTCGCGGTCGCGTTCCTCATCGGCACCGTCGAGCTACTCGGCATTCTCGCCGAGAAGGCGCACCTGTCGGGTGGTTTCTGGGACTGGGTCTCGGGACTCGACCTGAACGTCGTCGGCTACTTCATCGTCGGCCTGTTCGTCGTCACCTGGGCGGTGAGCCTGCTGGTCTGGAAGGTCGGCCGCATCGAGGAGAGATGGACGCCGGCGGCGGGACCCGAACGCGGCCAACCCGAGCCGACCGCCTGAGCGGATCCCCACGGCGAATCTCCGCAGCGAGTCACCGGGCCGCGGAATCGGGGACCGGCGGGGGAAACGGCGATCCCGGCGGGTCGACCAGCAGGGCGACGAGGCGGTCCAGCTCGGCCTCCGGGTCACCGGTCAGGCCGGTGTGGACGGGCGAAGTCTGCACGACGGTGCTGCGCGGCGCGGTCAGCCAGCGGAACCGCTCGCCGGCAGTGAGCCGCCCGGCCGGGCCGGCCTGCTCGCCGCCGCAGCAGACGGCGTGAAACGCAGCCAGGTGGGCGACGACGACGGCCGGGTCGAGGTAGGGATCGAGAACGCCCAGGCGCCCCTCGTCGAGCCGGCAGCGCAGGTCCAGGTAGCGGGAGCGCTGGCAGTACAGCATCACGCCGACGTTGACGAACTCGCCCCGTTCCACCCGGGGAACGATCCGGATCGTCGCGTACTCGAACAGCTCACGCATCGCGGCTCTCCCCCGCCGCCGTCCCACCGGTGCGCAGCCAGTCCCCGGCGCGCAGCC
>NZ_JANEZT010000256.1 GCF_025403405.1 Frankia tisae | reverse complement strand
CGAGCTTGATAAGGTGGCCGAACAGCTGAACGGAAGGCCGCGGCAGACGTTGGGCTGGGCGAAGCCGGTCGAAGTCTTCAACGATTTGCTGGCGAAGCATGCGTCGCTATGACCGCTTGAATCCGCCAGGCCAATAGACGGAGAGGGCGGTTCGTGCAATGCCGGGGCTTCCGGGCGGCCCGGCTCCGGCAGTGACTTTCGGTGATCGTTATCTCGCTTTCGCGAGGTCTGCCGCCTGATGGCTGGGCCGCCCCCGTACCTCGCCGATCTCCGCGACCGGCCCTACCGAGTGCGCGACCTCCTAAGGACCGTCGTGGCCGATGACCGCGCGAGCGCGGAACGGATTCGTCGGAGGCCGACCGTCGGATGGACGAGCAATCAGCCCAGCCCACCGTGAAGGCCTACGTGTCCCGACTGCTGGACAAACTGCAAGTCACCAACCGCGTGCAGGTCGCACTGCTCGTTCAGCAGGCCGACTTCCCCGACGCCGAGCAATGACATGCTCCCGGGTGAAGGGCCGCTCTTCTTTCCGCTGGCTCTCGACCAGCCGACGCTTCTGCATCCACCGCGACGTTCGGCACCTACCGCGGCGGGCTGGCGGGAGCGATACGGCCGGTCGGGTCGGATGGGCTGGGCTGGGGCGTCGGTTGGACGGATCGGCCCGACGCCCGCGGTGGCAGTCGTCAGGCCGGTACGCCTGTGGTGCGCTTGATGAAGGCGTCGAAGACCCTGTCCGGCAGGATTCTGCTGAGGAGGATGAGCGGGCGGGCGCCGAAGCCGACGACGTACCGGGTGCGGGGGCGGCGGGCGGTGGCGGCCTTGACCACGGCGTCGGCGATGACGGTCGGCGGCGAGGCCCGACGCGCGTCGGGCCGCGAGCCCTCCTCCAACGACCTGGCGATGGTGTCGGCCTGTGCCGCGTAGGGGGTCCCTGCCCCGAGGTGGCGCGGAGCTTGTCGGCGGCGATGGCGCCCCACTCCGTTCGGATCAGGCCGGGCTCGATGAGGACGACGTCGATGCCGAACCGCTTCAGCTCCAGGCGCATGGCGTCGCTGAGACCTTCGACGGCGAACTTGCTGGCGTGGTACCAGGCGCCCAGGGGGGTGGCGAGCCGTCCGCCCATCGAGCTGATGTTGACGATGGTGCCGCTGCCCTGGGCGCGCATGGCCGGCAGCACCATCCGCGTGAGGTGCGCGAGCCCGAAGAGGTTCACGTCGAGCTGCGCGCGGGCCTCGGACATCGGGACGTCCTCGACCGCGCCATACGAGCCGTAGCCGGCATTGTTGACGAGGACGTCGATGCGGCCCTCGGCCGCGAGAATCTCCTCGACGGCCTTCTGGGTGGACACCTCGTCGGTGACGTCGAGAGCGATCGTGCGCACGCCCGTGGCGGCGAGGTCCGCCATCCGGTCGACGCGCCGGGCGGCGCCGTACACGACGAAGCCGGCCTCATGGAGGCGACGGGCGGTGTTTTCACCGATGCCTGAGGAGGCACCGGTGACCAGGGCGACCTTGCGAGCCATGACGGTTCCTTTCTTGGGGGAAGCGGAGGGGTGGCGATCGCCGACGTCAGAAGTCGGACCGCCCGAAACGCCAAGAGCAGAGGTGCGGGCCAGCGCGACGAGCCGCGCGAGCGATGGCTTGATGCTGCGGCGGGCGAAGCCTTCCGTCAGAGCGCGCCGGCCCCGCCCGCGGTCCATGAGCCGATGGTGTGCTCCAGCCAAGCCCACGCGACCGTGTCGGTGGCCTTCATGACATGTCCCTCCGGGGCCAAGCGGGTCGTTGAAGATCACCGACAAGCCCTGGTTCCTGAAGATTCGGAACAGACCATCGGTCTCTTGTAAGGTAAGAGACCGATGGTCTGTAGTCAAGAGACCGCCGGTCTCCTAAACTGGGTGCATGGCAGGCTTCCAGCGCGCGCGGAGCGAGGTGCAGCGCACGGAACGCCGCGAGGACATCCTCAGGACGGCGGCCGCGATGCTCGACGAGATGCCCGTGTCGGCGATGAGCCTCAACGAGCTCAGCCGCCGCGTGGGACTGGCGAAGTCCAACGTCCTGCGCTATTTCGAGTCACGCGAGGCCGTGCTGCTGGACCTGCTGGCCAACTCCGCCGCCGGGTTCCTGGTCGAGATCTCCGAGAGGCTCCCGGCGGTGGTCGACCCGTCCGCTCCGGTGTCCGTTCGCGCGGACGAGCTGGCGTCTGGGCTCGCCGCTTCGTTCGAGGCCCATCCGATGCTGTGTGAGCTTCTCAGCGCCCAGGCCGCCGTCCTGGAGCGGAACGTCTCCACTGATGTCGCACTCCGCTACAAGCGGGGGGCGCGGGACAGCATGGTCGGGCTCGCCGCCCTGCTCCGCCGTCTCGTTCCCGAGCTCGACGAGCCGCGATCGGCGCAGGCGACCGGCCTGGTCATCGCTCTCGTCGGCGCTTTGTGGACCCGCGGCCATCCCGCGCCGGCCCTGGTCGCCGCCTACGAGATCGAGCCGGGCCTGGCGTTCATGAATCCACCGTTCCGTGAGTCCCTCGACGCCGCGATCGAAGCCATCCTCCTCGGCCTGGTGGCACGGAGCGCCGCCGCGAGGTAGCCCCGCCCGCCATCATCTGAATGCCGATATCGACGTCGCGGGCCACCGTCGCCCGCCGGCGGCTCAGGCCAGGTCGAGTAGCCCGAGGTTAGGAACCCCCTGGTCAGGCTGTGAGCGCGATGTGGTGATACTGGGAATGGCCTCGAAGTCGAAGCGGCGCGCAGCACGCACGAAAAGACAGCGGCGTTCGACATCGAACACCCCTATCTTCGATGTGCACGCCAGATTCCTCATCGATTCGATGTCACAGATGACAGAACGACGCTAGTCCCGAACCTCGGGAGAGACCACCGGCCCAGACACTCAGCCAGTTCGTCTCCAAGGCGTCGGACGAATCGGACCGCCTGTTTCAGTTGGCGCACATCCGCGCGCTCGCTGGCACCGATCCGACCGACAAGATGGCGATGATTGCGCTCCTCGTGCGCGGATACGAGTTATGGGTCCGCAACGGTGCCTACCCCGACATGGCCAAGACGACCATCGTGCAGCTGTTCAACGACAACGACGAGGTACGCAACGAACTTCTCTCCCGGCTCGGCTTCGACGTTACCGACGCGCTCGCGGTGCTCACGGCAGTTCACCACTTTCAGCTGACCGCCCTGAACGAGCGGTTTCAGGCCATGAGGCTTATGCAGAAGTCTGATTTCACTTCAGAATAAAACGGGGTAACTGGTCAGGTAGTTTCTTGATGTTGGTCTGGGTCAGGCTGTTGCGGGCGTCCAGGGGTTGCCTTCGGCCAGGCGGACGAGGGCTTCGAACAGGCTGATGTGGTGTTTGGTGGCGGTGGACAGGTAGCTTCGGATCGCGCAGAACTGGCGGGCCCCGGTGAGGGTTTGGATCAGGGTGGTGGGTAGAGGTGGAGGCCGTGGCCTGGTGCCCAGTCAGATGTCGACGGTCACGTAATTCCTCACCCGCTGGCCTGCGTGCGGCGGGCGTAGGCGCGTGCCGCACGGGCGCGGTCCCCGCAGCGCACCGAGCACCAGTGGCGGCGGGCATGGGTGCGCAGCAGGTAGCGCTGGCAGGGAGCCGAGTCACAGGCGGCGAGCCGTTCGGCGTCGGGGCCGGTGAGCAGGTCGGCGGCGTCGGCGGCGAGGACCGCGAGGGCGTGGTCGACGACCCGGTCGGCGGGATGCGCCTGGACTCGGTGCAGGCCCTGCGCGGGGTCCCAGCGCAGCAGCGCGGCCGTGGGAGCGGAGGTCAGTGCGTCGTTGACAGCACGCAGGGCCCCGTCCGGCGCGGGGAGGGCGCCGATCCGGGACGCGAGCAGCGCTCGCACCTGATCCCGCAGGGCACGCAGCCGGACCGCGGACACCCCGTACAGCTTGATGTCCGTCGGCGCGAGGTTACGTTCGACCAGCCACCGCGTCGCCGCCTCGGGCGAGGCGAGCAGCTCCAGGTACTGGCCGCCCGGCAGGGCGAGCGCGGTGTTGGCGAAGTCGAGCGCGGGGTACTGCTCCGCGCCCGGCGCGGGCGGCGGGGCGGAGCGGGCGGGCTCGCTGGTCGCGATCTCCTTCATGGTTCTCATGTTAAGTCTTGCATTTCTCCATGAGACTCGGCTAGCTTGACTTCACGGAAAACCTTCCCTTCATCCGTGAGGACATGATGACCGCTACGCACACCGAACAGACCCCCGTCAGCGTCTTCGGCGGTCCGACCGCCCTCATCGAATACGGCGGGCTGCGGTTCCTTACCGACCCGGCCTTCGACGCCCCCGGCGAGTACCCCCGGGGCAACGGCCACGTCCTCACCAAGACCGCGCCCGCCGCCGTCGACCCCGCCGAACTCGCCCCGGTCGACGTGGTCCTGCTCTCCCACGACGAGCACCCCGACAACCTCGACCACTCCGGCCGTGCACTACTGGCCGACATCCCGCTGGTCCTGACCACACGCGGCGGCGGGGACCGCCTGGGCGGCACCGCCCGGGGCCTGGCCCCCTGGGATACCGTCGAACTGCCCCGCCCCGGCGGTGGCACCCTGACAGTGACCGCCGCCCCCGCCCGGCACGGACCCGAGGGCTGCGAACCTGTCACCGGTGAGGTGATCGGATTCGTCTTGACCGCCCCCGACCTGCCCACCATCTACATCAGCGGCGACAACGCCTCACTGGACCTCGTCCAGCAGGTTGCCGATCGCTTCGCTCCTGTGGACACCGCCGTCCTGTTCGCCGGCGCCGCCCGCACCGCTCTGTTCGACGGCGCCCTGCTCACGCTCGACAGCGCCCAGGCCGCCGAGGCCGCCACCCTCCTCGCGGCCCGCCGCGTGGTCCCCGCCCACTTCGACGGTTGGGGCCACTTCACCGAGGGCCGCACCCACCTGGTCGACGCCTTCACGGCGGCCGGGCTACTGGACCGCCTGGAGCTGGCCGCGGCCTGAGCCGCTGCCGCGCGCACCGAAGCCTCTCCGGGTAGCGGGACCCGGTTGTCCGCCGAGGAATTACGTGACGCTGAAGCTGATGAGGCTGGGGAATCACACGACCGCCGACATCAGTGGCTCACGGCCCTGTTGAGCTGTGCCTGCCAGCCTGCCAGGGGTGTTCCTGGCTTCTTTTTCAGGGGGGCGTGGACGGTGGGTTCGCCTTCGTAGCCCAGGTCGGCCATCCCGCCGCCGGAGTGGTGGACCATCTGTGCCCAGCGGGCTTCGCGGAAGCGGTGCAGGTCGACGAGCAGTTGGATGTTGACGCCGTGGCGGCGGTCAGGCAGACCAGGCTCTGGACCTGCCGGGACAGGGCTTCGGTGGCGGTCGAGCGGCATCACCATCGCCCGGCTCACGAAATCGAATCGTGGCCACGATCGACTCTGAGAGCTGCAAACCACTCCAACGTCTCGCGATGACGACTCGAATGGAGTTGCTGCTATTCCGGAAAACTTTCCGATTTAGCGGTCGTTCGGGTTGGCGAGCGTGGCGGCGGAGGGCTTGGGTGATGTTGGTGACGCCGGTCAGGTGCAGGATCGTGATCGCGAGATTGCGCGGGCCGGCCATGATCTGGGGGCCGTTGATCGCAGCGCCCGGGATTCGCATGCCACCGGGCGCGGTGTTCACCCACTCGACGGCTGGGCGCCCCCGGCGGGCAAGGCCGGGTCCTCCGTGCTGCCATCTGTCCCCGCTTCGCTGGATGAGCGATGCCAGCGGCGAGAGTCGCCGCCCGGCGCGCTGGAGGTTTCGTGGACCGCCGTCGGGTGCTCACGGCAATCGCTGCAACACCGTTCGCCGCCGCTCCGCTCGCCGCATCGGTGGCGGCAGCCGGCCCCGCACTGGCCGCCAGCCCGGCCGCCGGCGGCGGGCGCCGCCGTTCGACGCTGGTCATCGGGCATCGGGGCGCCTCGGGCTACCGGCCCGAGCACACCCTGGCCTCCTACGAGCTGGCCGCGCGGTTGGGTGCGGACTTCGTCGAGCCCGACCTGGTGCCCACGAAGGACGGCGTCCTCGTCTGCCGGCACGAACCGGAGATCTCCGGGACGACCAACGTCGCCGACCACCCCGAGTTCGCCGGCCGGAAGAAGACGAAATCGCTCGACAGCGTGGCCACCACCGGCTGGTTCACCGAGGACTTCACCCTGGCCGAGCTGAAGACGCTGCGCGCCAAGGAGCGGCTGCCGGAGGTGCGCCAGGAGAACACCCTCTACGACGGGCTGTTCGAGATCCCCACGTTCACCGAGGTCCTCGACCTGCGGGCCCGGCTGTCGAAGGAGCTCGGCCGCGAGATCGGCGTCTACCCGGAGACCAAGCACCCGACCTACTTCACCAAGGCCGGGCTGCCCCTGGAGCAGCGCCTCGTCGACACGCTGAACCGCTACGGTCTGAACCGGCGCGACGCGGCGGTGTTCGTCCAGTCCTTCGAGACGACGAACCTCGCCCAGCTGCGCAAGCTGGGGCTGCGCACGTCGGTGGTGCAGCTGCTGTCGGCCGAGGGGGCGCCGTTCGACCTCGTCGACACCGGGGACAAGCGGACCTACGCCGACCTCGTGACGCCGGCCGGCCTGCGCGCCATCGCCGCCTACGCCAACGGCATCGGCCCCGACAAGCTGCAGGTCATCCCCAAGGCCGCCGACGGGACCCTGGGGCGGGCGACCTCGCTGGTCGCCGACGCGCATGCCGCCGGGCTCGTCCTGCACCCCTACACCTTCCGCGCGGAGAACACCTTCCTGCCGACGGACTACCGCCGCGGCACCTCGGCGAACGACTTCGGCCGGGCCATCGACGAGCAGGTCGCCTACCTCAGGGCCGGCATCGACGGGCTGTTCACCGACCAGGCCGACATCGGCGTCCTCGCCCGCGCGGTCGCCGCCGGCCAGTCGATCGCCGCCGCCCAGCCGAGCCCGCACTCGGCGACCTGAGAGCCGCCGCGCCGCGGTGCGGTGCGGGGACAGGGCAGTCCCCGCCCCGCACCGCGCGGCGGACCAGCCGCCGCCGCGCCGTGCGGGGCCGCCGCCCGGCTACCTCGCCCCTTCCAGCCGCTCCAGCCAGCGGTGCAGGTCGCGGGCGGTCGACGCGGCGTGCTCGTTCATCATCGACTGGTGGTCGCCGGCCACGTCGAAGGAGTCGTGGTCCATCTCCCAGTCGGTCGTCCACGCCTGGCCGTGCCCGGTGATGTCCTCGGCGACGGTGCGCCGGGGCATCCGCTCGGCCGCCCGCAGGAGCATGACCGGGGCGGCGACGTCACGCGGCCGCCAGTTCTCGAACAGGTCGAGGTAGGCACCCTGCGCGGTGATCTGTGCCTCGGTCATCAGCGCGAACGCCTGGTCGTTGACGGCGATGCCGCGCAGCTCCTCGTGGATGTCCTCCTCCGGAATGCGGTCGGTGGGCAGCCACGTGTCGAGCAGCGCCACGGCCGCGGGGCGCACCCCCCGATCCTCCAGAGCGGAGGCGATCGCGTGCGCCAACCAGCCGCCGGAGGAGTACCCGGCGAGGACGATGGGCGTGATGGGGAAGGCGCGCGCGACGGTGTCGGCGTGCATCTCGATGACGAGCTCGGCATTCGCCGGCAGTAGTTCGCCGTCGCCGAATCCCGGGTGCGGCAGCGCGTAGACGTCGCGCAGGCCGTGCAGGTGCAGCCCGATCCGGGCGAAGTTGTGCGGTCCGGACGGGGCCACCATCGACGGCAGGCACACCAGCGCGACGGGTGCCGGGCCGGTGGCCAGGCGCACCGGCCTGGCGGGCGGGCCGAACTCCGCGGCCGTGTCGAACACCGGCCGCAGCCGGGCGGCGGCGCGCAGCACGCCGACGCCGGCGGCGAACTTGCCCTGCGCGCAGGCCTGCCGGTACAACCCACGGACCCCGACCTCGACCGCGCCACCCGTCGTGGCCGGGCCGGGCGCCGCCGCGGCGGCGCCCGGGGCGGCATCGGCCGGGTGGGCGGCGGCGGCCATCTGGGCGGCGAGGGTGTCGAGGTGGGCGGCGAGCTCGGTGACCGTCGGGTGTTCGAACACGATCTGGGTGGCCAGCGTCAGCCCGGACGCCGCGGCCAGCCGACGGCTGAGTTCGACGGAGGCGAGTGAGTCGAAGCCGAGTTCGAGGAAGCGACGGGTCGGGTCGAGCTCCTCGGGAGTGTCGTAGCCGAGGATGGCCGCGGCCTCGGCCTGGACCAGTTCGGCCAGCGCCCGGGCGCGCCGCGGTGGCCGCAGGCCGAGCACGGTCGGAACAGCCTGGCCCACCCGCGCCGACGGCACCGGCTGCCCGGGCAGCCCCGCGGGCGGGGCCGCGACGGGCAGTTCCTCGAAGAAGCGGCTGGGCCGGGCCGCGGTGATGGACGGCAGGAACGTCTCCCAGGCGACGTCGACGACGGTCATCGCCGTCTCGCCCGCGGCGACGGCCCGGGTGAGCGCGGTGACGGCCGGTTCGGGAGCCAGCGGACGCAGGCCACGGCGGGTCAGGTAGTCGCGCAGCGCCGGTTCGGCGCCGAGGCCGGCGTCGGCCCACGGGCCGAAGGCCACCGCGGTGGCCGGCCGGCCCTCGGCGCGGCGGCGGGCGGCGAGGGCGTCGAGGTAGGCGTTGCCGGCGCTGTAGGCGGCCTGGTTGCCGCTACCCCAGACCCCCGAGATCGACGAGAACAGCACGAACGCCGCCACCTTCGCCCCGTCCGGGCCGTCGAGCAGACGGTCGAGCGCGCCGGCGCCGGCGACCTTCCCGGCGACGACGTCCGCGAACTCGGCCAGTGTCAGCCGGACCAGCGGCATCGTCGGGCCGGCGGTGCCGGCGGCGTGCACGACGGCGGTGACCGGTTCGCCGGCGTCGGCCAGCTGGCGCAGCAACTCGGCGAGCCGGTCGGGGTCTGCGACGTCGCAGGCGTCGATCGTGGCGTGGGTGCCCAGCGCGGCGAGCTCGTCGAGCAACGCCCGGGCGCCGGGGCTGTCGGGTCCGCGCCGGCTGGCCAGCACGACGCGGCGGGCGCCGTCGCGGGCCAGGCGACGGGCGGTATGCGCGCCGAGGGCGCCGGTGCCGCCGGTGATCAGCACGGTCCCGTCGGGTCGCCACGCACCCGCCCGCGCCTCGGTCCGCGCCGACGCGGGGTCCGTCTCGGGGATGCCCTCGGGGATGCGCAGCAGGCGGGGCACCCGCAGGCCCTGCGGGCGGGGGGCGAACTGGTCCTCGCCGCCGGGGGCGGTCAGTGCGGTGCCGAACCACAGCAGCGTCTGGTCGTCGAGGCTGGTGGGCAGGTCGATGAGGCCGCCCCAGACCCGCGGCGTCTCCAGCGCCAGCGAGCGGCCGAGACCCCAGATCATCGCCTGCTCCGGCTGGGTGACCGGATCCTCCACGCCCGTCGTGACCGCCCCGCGGGTGACGGCCCACAGCGGCGCGCCCACCCGCAGATCGCCCAGCGCCTGGACGGCGGTGACGGTGAGGGCGAGCCCGGTGGTCAGCTGCGGATGGTCCCGGTGGGGGGTGCCGTCGAGGGCAAGCAGGGAGACGATGCCGCCGACCCCGTCGCCGACCGGCGCGCTGGCGGCGGGCGGCTGTGCGCCGCCGAACCCCGCCTCGACCAGCCGTGCGGCGACCGCGCCCCGGTCGGCGCGGGCGAGCGGCACCGCCAGCGGTGTGCCGCCGAGACGCTCGATCATCCAGGTGACGCGGGCGAGCAGATCCTCGTCCACCCCGGTCGGCGGGACGAGCACGGGCCAGCGGCCGTCCAACGGCGCGATGGCGCCGGCCTGCGCGGCGATCGCCGCGGTGATGTCCCCGTCGGCCATCGGCTGCCAGACGGTGCGGTAACGCCAGGTACCGGGATCGCTGGCCTCGTCCGCCGCCCCGGCCTCCGCCCCACCCGCCGGCACGTCGGCGGCGGCCTGCGCGGTGGCGGACTGGGCGGTGGCGGACTGCGAGATGCCGAGCTGCGAGAG
>NZ_JANEZT010000255.1 GCF_025403405.1 Frankia tisae | reverse complement strand
GTCCAGCAGTCCGCCGGCAAGGATTTCGTCGCGGCCGGGAACCGGCACGAGGCGCCCAAGCTGGCCGGGAAGAACCTCGACGGCACCAGGATCGACGTCGCGTCCATGCGGGGGAAGATCGTCGTTGTCAACTTCTGGGCCTCGTGGTGCGCCCCCTGCCGGGCGGAGACACCCGGTCTGGTGCGGCTGTCCAAGGCGAACCCGACGGTGGCGTTCCTCGGCGTCAACGAGAAGGACCCTGCGGGCGCCAAAGCCTTCGTGCGCGACAACGGCGTGCCGTACCCGAGCGTCGTCGACCGGCTGGGCACGCTCGCCGCGGGCTGGCCGGTGGCCCCGGGGCTGCCATCGACCTTCGTGCTTGACGCCAACGGGCGGATCGCGGCCCGGTTCACCGGCCCTGTCGTGCCTGACGACGACCTCAAGCCCGTGCTGACCCGGTTGCAGGCCGAGGCGTGAGCGGCCGGCGGCCGGGCGGGACGGGGGGCCCGCGTTGAGCGTGGTCGAGCTCGTCACGGACGGGCCCGTGCTGCTCGCCGCCCCGGTCGCGGCGGCCGCCGGACTGCTGTCCTTCCTGTCACCGTGCGTGCTGCCCCTCGTGCCCGGCTATCTCAGCTTCATCACCGGCCTGTCCGGCGAGGAACTTCAGGACCGCGAGCGGCGCCCCGCCCGCCCACCGGCCGGTTCGCCCGGGCCCGCGGCGGCCGCCGTCTCCACGGCCGGGCCGATCATGGCTGCCGCGGTCACCGCGCCGCTGCTGCCGGTACCGGTCGGTGCGCCGCTGCAGGTCGGCCGCAGCGGCCTGGTCGAGTCCGGCGACGGGCGTGACGGGGGCGGCAGGGGTGACGGGCGGTTCGCCGGTTTCCGGCCGCGGCTGCGCCAGCTGCGCGTCGGCGGGCGGGTCGCCGCCGGCACCGGACTGTTCGTGCTCGGGTTCACCTCGGTGTTCGTCTCCGCGGGCGCGGCCTTCGGCGGGCTCGGCCAGGGGCTGATCCGCCACCAGGTCGGGGTCAGCCAGGTGCTGGGGGCGTTCACCATCGTCATGGGCCTCGCGTTCGCCGGCCTGTTCTCCCGGATGTCCTGGGCGAACCGGGAATGGCGCATCCATCGGCTGCCGCGTCCCGGCCTGCTCGGCGCGCCGCTGCTCGGCGTGCTGTTCGGCATCGGCTGGACCCCCTGCCTCGGCCCCACGCTGGCGGCGGTGCAGGGACTGGCGGTGACGAGCGCGACGGCCGGGCGGGGCGCGTTCCTCTCCGCCGTGTACTGCCTCGGACTCGGGCTGCCGTTCCTCGCCGTCGGGCTCACCTTCCGGCGAGCCGTCGGTGCCCTGCGCCTGCTGCGCAGGCATGCTCGCGCCCTGACCCTGGCCGGTGGCGTGCTGCTCGTCGCGGTCGGGGCGCTCCAACTCACCGGGGAGTGGGCCGACCTGATCGCCAACCTGCGGCCCTACGCCCCCGGCTTCTCGGAGACGCCGCTGTGACCTCCTCCACCCGTTCCCACGAGCCCACCGGCTCGGCCACCGGCCTCGCGCCGAAGCCAGGTCGCGGCAGCCCGGACGAGTTCGATCCGACCGGCACCGTCGATCCGACCGGCACCGTCGATCCGACCGGCACCGTCGATCCGGCGGGCACCGCGGACGACGAAGCCGTCGGGTTCGATCCGGACTCCTCCGGTGGGCGCCGCCTACCCGAGGGGCACGCCGACGCCGGTGTCGCCGGTGTCGCCGGTGTCGCCGTCGCGCCGGATGCGTTCGCGCCACCCGGACCCGGCGAACCCGGCGAACCCGGCGAACCCGACGGGCCCGAGGGGCCTGGCAGCCCCGACACCGGTCGGGCCCGCGCCGGGGGGTCTCGCCGATCGGCGGACCGTGACGCCGCCGGCCCGGGTGCCCCCAACGCAACCCCCGCCGGGCGGCATCCGGCCCTGGCGCTCGCCGTCCGCTCCTGGCGGCAGCTCACCAGCATGCGCACGGCGCTGCTGCTGTTGTTCCTGCTCGCGCTGGCCGCCGTGCCCGGGTCGCTGCTGCCGCAGCGCAACATCAACCCGATGCGAGTCGATCATTACCTGTCCAGCCACCGGACCCTGGGGCCCCTGCTCGACAAGCTGTCGGGTTTCGACGTTTTCGCCGCCCCCTGGTTCGCGGCGATCTACCTGCTGCTGTTCATCTCGCTGATCGGCTGCCTGTCGTCGCGCATCCGTTGGCACATCAAGGCCCTGTTCACCGCCCCGCCGAAGGCGCCGGCGCGACCCGGCCGGCTGCCCGGCGGCAGTTCGTGGACCAGCCCGCTGGCCCCGGCCGACGCGACGGCCGCCGCCCGTGCGGCGCTGCGCCGGCGCCGGTTTCGCGCCAGCGTCGCCGCCGCCGGGGCGCGGCGGCCGGACGGCTCGCCGGACCACTCCGTCGCGGCCGAAAAGGGCTACCTGCGCGAGACGGGCAACCTCGTCTTCCACGTCGCCCTGGTCGGACTGCTCGCCGCGGTCGGCTTCGGGGCCTGGTTCGGCTACTCCGGGACCACGCTTGTCGTCACCGGGGACAGCATGGCCAACACGATCATCTCCTACGACCAGTTCAGCGGCGGCAAGCTCGTTGACACCGCCAAGCTGCGCCCGTTCTCGCTCACGCTGAACCGCTTCGCCGCCGCCTATGAACCGAACGGCGAGCCCTCGAACTTCCGCGCCGACGTGTCCTACTCGCCCGACCTGGACTCACCGACCCACGAGGCGACGATCCGGGTGAACCACCCGCTGGTCCTCGGCAACGCCAAGATCTACCTCATCGGGCACGGGTACGCCCCGCACTTCGTCCTGCGGGACGCCCAGCGCCGGACGGTCTGGCAGGGCAGCGTGCCCTGCACTCCGCGGGACGGGATGTTTACCTCGACCTGCACGGTCAAGATTCCCGACACCGGCCTGGCGCCGCTCGGTGCCCGCAAGGAACCCCAGCAGCTCGCCTTCAGCGGGGTGTTCACGCCGACGACCCACCTCGACCCGGCCCAGGGCTACATCTCGACCTTCCCGGCGGCTCGCGCGCCCGGCCTGACCATCACCGGTTTCGTCGGCAACCTCCACCTCAACGAGGGCGTGCCGCAGAACGTGTACACGGTCGACACCCGGGACATGCGCCAGCTCACCCTCAACGGTCCGGCCGGAACGGCGCGCCAAGCCCAGGTCCTCGCCCTGAACAACTCCCGGCAGCGGACCCTGACCGGGCTGCCCGGCGGGCTGAGCCTGGAGGCGGACAGCGTCGCGGAGTTTGCCACCTTCCAGGTGAAGTCCGACCCGTTCAAGGACGAGGCGCTGATCTTCGCGGTGCTCATCATCGCCGGGCTGATCGCCAGCCTGCGGGTGCACCGTCGCCGCCTGTGGGTCCGGGCGCGCCCGGCACCCGGCGGCGGTTCCGTCGTCGAGATCGGCGGACTGTCCCGGTCACACGGGGACGGCTTCGCCGTCGAGCTCAGCCAGCTCACCACCCTCGTCCGCGAGGCCACCGGCCCGGTCGGCGGGCAGGAACCGGCGGCGCAGCCCGAACCGGCGGCAGGGCCGGGCGAGCCCGGCGCGGGAGGCGGCGCCGCGGCGCCGAGCACTACGGAATCGCGCGGCACCGCAGCCGGTGGCGCCGCGTCGAACGCCAGCGAACGGGAGCACTGATGGCGGTCAATGAGGGCATAGCCAGCCTCTCCGATCATCTGTTCGGCAGTGGCATGGCGGTGTACGCCGCGGCGATGCTCGGCTACGCGGCCGAGTTCGCGTTCAGCCGCCTGGGCACGCGCAGCGGTGCCGTGGAGCTGGCGGCGGAGGTTCCCGCCGCCCGCACGGCGGCTGACCGGCCGGCTGTGCTCGTGGGGGCCGGTGCCCCGGCGGACGCCGGGTCCAGCATCGAGATCGACCAGGACGATCCGGCCGCCGCCGCGCTCGCGGCCGCGCGCGCCCGCGAGATCGAGGCGGTGCGTCAGCGGGACACCGCCGCGCACACCCTGGTCGCAGGCAACGACGGCGACATCGAGGTGCCCGCTCGCGCCCGGTGGATCGGGCGGATCGCCGTGCTGCTCACGGTGGTCGGCTGGGCGCTGCACCTGGGTTCGGTCATCACCCGCGGCATCGCGGCGGACCGGGTGCCCTGGGGCAACATGTACGAGTTCTCGTCGATGATCTGCCTGATCGCGGTCACGACGTTCCTCGCCCTGCTGACCAGGCAGAAGGTTCGCTGGCTGGGCGTCTTCGTCATGGTGCCGGTGGTGCTCTACCTCGGCTTCGCCGGCACGGTCCTCTACGTCGCGCCCGGGCCGCTGGTGCCCGCGCTCAACTCGTACTGGCTGAAGATCCACGTGGTCGCCGCGATCACCTCCAGCGGCGTGTTCCTGATCTCCGCGGTGACCACGGTGCTGTTCCTGGTCAAGGAGCGCTGGGAGAACCGGCTCGCCGACGTGGCGGCCGGCCGGGCCGACGCCAGTCGGGCGATGCAGAGCCGCGGCGGCATCGTGATGCGGCTGCCGTCGTCGGCGGCGCTCGACACCCTGTCCTACCGGGTCATCGCGTTCGCGTTCCCGATCTGGACCTTCGCGATCATCGCCGGGGCGATCTGGGCCGAGTCGGCGTGGGGCCGGTACTGGGGCTGGGACCCCAAGGAGACCTGGTCGTTCATCACCTGGGTCTGCTACGCCGCCTACCTGCACGCGCGGGCGACCGCGGGCTGGCGTGGCCGGCGGGCTGCCGCGATCGCCCTCGTCGCCTTCACCGCGCTGTTCGTGGACTACTACCTGGTGAACCTCGTCATCACCGGCCTGCACTCCTACGCCGGCGTCTGACCCGGCGACTACGCGAGCGACCGACCCGGCGGCCGCGGACCGCGGGCGGGCCTGGCCGACGGGTCACGGCCCGTAATCTCGCGGCCGGGGCGGGAGCTCGTCGACCGCAGCAGCAGGCCACGCGAAAGCGATGTTGCCTGGCTGCGCGGCGTGGCCCGCTGCGCGGTGCGGTCTGATATCCGGTGGTGCCTGGTGCCTGGTGTGACTTGGTGTCTGGTGTTCGGTGCGGCGGTGTCAGCCGCGCGCGGACGGCGGCTCGGTGTCGCCGCCGCGGATGCGGTCCGCGAGCTCGCGGAGGAACTCCGGATCGTCGTCGGGGCCCTTGGGCCGCACGACCGGCCGCCGGGTACCCATCCGCGAGCCGGGGCGTCCCAAGCCCCCCTCACGGCGGTCGACGTCCCAGGTCGACCGCTCGCCGAAGGCAGGATGATCCGAGACCGCCCGCCGCGGCGGGCGCGCTCCCAGACCATGCGCCCGTGGTCGGCCGAAGAAGTACCACGCAGCGGCGCCGAGCACGTAAAAGAGAACCACGACCACGATCCAGATCGGTTTGGACATACCGCGTACCTCATCGGACGGGGTCCCGAACACGTCGGCGATCATGTACGCCCAGATACCGATGAACACGAAACTCAGCGCGAGGCCCAGCACAGGCTGGTCGCTCCTTCCGCTCTGCTTGATCGATTACATCCGGTTCGACACATCGGGTATGAACATCGGTCCGCGGGTGTGTAGTCCCGGCCTCCAGCGGCAACGCCGAACGGGGCAGACGAACGTGCCGCGCCCTCCCCGGAGAGCGCACATGTCGCGGTGATGGCCGGCCCGCGTCTCCCTAGTGTGCCCTCCGGCTCGGGTCCGCGTCCGGCCGGTCCGCCATCGTCCGCACCTTGGCGTGCATCCGCTCACGGCTACCACGGCATGGCGTAACCCCGTGGGGTTCCGCGGTGACCGACGGTGGGACGCCGGACGGCCGGCCGCATCGGCTGCCAGGATGGAGGCATGGCCTGGGCGGATCTACGAGCGTTCCTCGCTCATCTCGAACGGCGCAAGGAACTACGGCGGATCTCCGTGCCCGTCGACCCCCACCTGGAGGTCACCGAGATCGTGACCCGGGTGGTCCGGGAGCGCGGGCCGGCGCTGCTGTTCGAGTCCCCCGTCGGCGCGGACATGCCGCTGGCCATCAACGTGTTCGGCACCGAGGCCCGGATGGCTGCCGCGCTCGGGGTCGACCGTCTCGACGAGATCGGCGACCGGCTCGCCGCGCTCCTGCGCCCGGAGCTGCCCATCGGCCTGTCCGGCCTGCGCGACGCGCTGGGCAAGGCCGCCTCGCTCACGTCCATCCCGCCCCGGCGGGTCCGCACCGCGCCGTGCCAGGACGTCGTGCTCAAAGGGCCGGACGTCGACCTGTTCCGGCTGCCCGGCGTGCACGCCTGGCCGAACGACGGCGGCGCCTTCCTCAACCTCGGCCTCACGCACACCCGCCACCCGGAGACCGGGGCGCGCAACCTCGGGATGTACCGCCTGCAACGGCACGACGCGCGCACCGTCGGCATGCACTGGCAGATCCACAAGGACTCCAACGCCCACCACGCCGTCGCCGAGCGGCGCGGGGAGCGGCTGCCCGTGGCGATCGCGTTCGGCTGCGACCCGGCGGTGACGTACGCCGCCTCGGCGCCGCTGCCCGCCGACATCGACGAGTACCTGTTCGCCGGCTACCTGCGCGGCGAGCGGGTGGAGATGGTCGACTGCCTGTCCGTTCCGCTGCGGGTGCCGGCGAACTCCCAGATCGTGCTGGAGGGCTGGCTGGAGCCGGGCGCGCGGCTGCCGGAGGGCCCCTTCGGTGACCACACCGGCTTCTACACGCCGGTCGAGCCGTTCCCGGCGCTGCACGTCGACGTCATGACGATGCAGCGCGACCCGATCTTCCAGACGATCGTCGTCGGCCGCCCACCGCAGGAGGACGGGCCGATGGGCAAGGCGACCGAACGTATCTTCCGCCCCCTGATCAAGATGATGATCCCCGAGATCGTCGACTACGACCTGCCCGAGGCCGGCGTCTTCCACAACTGCTGCATCGTCTCCATCGACAAGCGCTTCCCCAAGCACGCGCAGAAGGTGATGAACGCCGTCTGGGGCGCCGGGCTGCTGTCGCTGTCGAAGCTGATCGTGGTGGTCGACGCCGACTGTGACGTCCACGACTACGCCGAGGTGGCCTGGCGGGCGTTCGGCAACGTCGACTACGCCCACGACCTGATCACCACGATCGGTCCCGTCGACCATCTCGACCACGCCTCGTACGAGCAGTTCTGGGGTGGCAAGGTCGGTGTGGACGCGACCCGCAAGCTACCGACCGAGGGGTACCGCCGCGAGGGCGGCTGGCCCGAGGAGCTCGTCATGGACGACGCGGTCCGCGCCCAGGTGACCCGCCGCTGGAAGGAGTACGGCCTGTGACCACCTCTCCCCGCCTGCCCAGAGGGATCAATCGGACGCCAGAGTCTCCGGATAAGCAGGAGAGGCAGTGGGTGGGTGTTCGCGGTGAGTGACGCGGTGTTTCTGCCGGGCGCGTCGGGTGGCACCGCCAGGCCCGGGGGAGGTGCCGGCGGCGGCCAGGAGCAGGCGGCCGGGCACGTGCGGGCATTCCTGCGGCTCGTCGTCATCGAGCACTCCGTCTTCGCGCTGCCCTTCGCCTACATCGCCGCCCTGGCGGGGTCGTTCGCCGCGTCGGGGTCGGTGCACTGGGCCGACCTCGGGCTCGTCACCGTCGCCATGGTCGCCGCGCGTACCTTCGCGATGGCCGCGAACCGGATCATCGACCGCGCGATCGACGCCCGCAACCCGCGCACAGCGGGCCGGGAGCTCGTCACCGGAGCCGTGTCGGTGCGCACCGCGGTGGTCGGCTCCGTCGTCGCCCTCGGTGTGTTCCTCGCCGCCGCCGCCACGCTGTCCTGGCTGTGCCTCGCGCTCGCCCCGATCGCGGTGGCGCCCCTGGTGATCTACCCGTACGCGAAGCGCTTCACCGACTTCCCGCACGCCGTGCTCGGCATCGCGCAGGCCGTCGCGCCGATCGGGGCCTGGATCGCGGTGACCGGCCACTGGTCGTGGGCCGCGGTCGTGCTCGGCCTCGCGGTCGGCGCCTGGATCGGCGGCTTCGACCTCATCTACGCCTGCCAGGACGCCGAGATCGACCGCCGCATCGGGGTGCGGTCCGTGCCGGCGCGCTTCGGGATCCGCGGCGCCCTCATCGGCTCCACCGTCACCCACGTCGTCACCTTCGCGCTGTTCGTCGCCTACGGGCTGATGGAGAACAACGGCGCCTGGTGGTGGGCCGGCCTCGCGGTCACGGCGGCGGCGTTCAGCTACGAGCACGCGATCGTCTCGCCGAAGGACCTCTCCCGGGTCAACCGCGCCTTCCTCACCGCGAACGGCTTCGTCGGCATCGCCCTGTTCGTCTTCGCCCTCGCCGACCTGATCAGCCGCGGCCTGTCCGCCTGAGCCGGCCGCGCCCACTCGACTGCCGTGACCACCACCGACCGCGAGCACCGCGACCCCGCCGTCCCGGCGGGTAGGCGGGTTCCCTGGGTGGTCGGCGTGAGCGGGGCCAGCGGGACCCCGTACGCGGCCGCGGTGCTACGCGGGCTGCTCGCCGCCGGGCTGCCCGTCGACCTGGTGCTCTCGCGGGCCGCCCGGCTGACCCTGCTCGACGAGACCGGCATCGCCTGGCACGACGTCGCCTGGAAGCAACCGCTGGCGAGCTGGCTGTCCGCGCCCCTCGGCGGGCCCGTTCCTGATTCCGCCGATACGTCCCGGTCAGCGCGTCCCGCCCAGCCTGTCCCACCTGCCGTACCTGCCCTGCCCGCCGTGGCCGCTCCACCCGCCTTACTCGGCCCACCGGACACGCTGGCCGCCGCCGTGGAGACGCTCGTCGCGGTGCACGCGCCCGGCAACCTCGCCGCCCCGACGAGCAGCGGCTCCTACCAGACCCGCGGCATGATCGTCGTCCCGGCGAGCACCGCATGCCTCGCCGGGATCGCCCTCGGCCTGTCCAAGGACCTGCTGCAGCGATCCGCCGACGTGACCCTCAAGGAGGGCCGGCGTCTCGTCGTCGTGCCGCGGGAGATGCCGTACACGGGCGCGACGCTGCGCCACATGCTCACCCTGCACGACGCCGGAGCGGTGGTCGCCGCGGCCAGCCCCGGCTTCTACGCCGGGGCGCGCACCGCCGCCGACCTCGTCGACTTCGTCGCCGGCCGGGTACTCGACGCGGCCGGAGTCGACCACGCCCTGTTCCGCCGCTGGACCGGAGAGCTCGGCCGCGCCCGACAGACCTGACCCGGCCGCGCGTCGTGGATCTCCGTGCTGTTGGTCGCGGGGAACAAGGCTGGCGACTGGTCGCGGTGGTACAGGACTGCTATCTCTGCGGCAGAGATCGCCTACGACGGGTGGCTGGCCTTCGAGAGGAAACGGCGGGAAGGCTCATGACCGAGTTCCACGACTGGGACGACATCCGCGCAGAACTGCATGACGGGGATGACGAGGCGCTCGCTGCCGAGCGGGCGCGCACCGAGGCATGGGTCAGCGCCTTCCACCTTGCTGAGGAGCGGAAGCGGCTGGGCCTGACGCAGCGTCAGGTGGCCGACCTGATGGGCGTCTCACCGGGCCGGGTGAGACAGATCGAGAACGGAGATCTTGACGTGAACGAGGTCGCAACGCTGAGCCGTTACGCCCGGGCGTTGGGCGCTCGGATGCGGATCATCTTCGACTACGGAAACGATCTCCGGCAGATCGCCTGATCCAATGCCGTGCGCACCGAGGCCGTTGCTGCACCGTGGCTACAGAAAGCGGCAGAGCCCCGCTGGATCTTCCGTCGACGTTTGTGGACGTCCACTCCGTGGCGATTGTGAGCCGGAGCTGGACCAGTTGCCCAGCACCCGGAGGCAGACAGTTACGCCTCTACACCATGGTCGTCGAGGTTGGGACTGGGGAGCGATGGCGTCTCGTTCTCGACCGGCCAGTTGCGGGATCCCTCTGGTAAGGGCGGTGCCTGGGCGGGCAGAGTGGGCGGCGACGGCCCAGGGCCGGGGCGGTGGATCACAACCACCGCCCCGGCGGGGCGCGGAGCTCGGCGGATCGAGGGCGACATGGCGACGAACGGGCGCGGGGCGGGGAAGGGC
>NZ_JANEZT010000254.1 GCF_025403405.1 Frankia tisae | reverse complement strand
GGGCGCGGGCAGTTGCAGGAGGTTAATCCCGGCCCGCGTGCCCGCAACCGCCATCAACCTCCTGCAACTACCCGCGCCCCACCACCACCACCGGGAACGGAATCAATCCCCGCCCCTCAGATCAGCACGGCTCGACGCCCCGGTTGGAACGAGCCCCCCGGCGGCTGCCTCACCGGCCATCGACTCCACTCCCCGACGGATCCAGATCAAGGAACTCCGCACGGACCACCCCATGATCACAGCCAGATGCGCGTCCTAGCTGGGACGATGCGCCAGCCAGGCGGGCGAGAGAGCCAGAGCCGTCAGAGCCGTCAGTCAGTGCCGGGACGCGAAGTGGGCGAGGAGCCCCACCGGGGCGTCGGGCGCGATGGCCGAGGCGATCGCCTCGCCGGCGCCGGCGGCGGCCTCCACCGACCTTGGCAACGTCGCGTTCTCGTAGGCAAGAACGGCGGCGTCCAGGTGGTCGGCGCTGGGGTCGCCGGCGTGGGCAGCGATGGCCTGGGCGAGGTCGGCGCCGTCGAGCATCGCGAGGTTGGCCCCCATCCCGGAGAACGGGGACATGAGGTGCGCCGCGTCGCCGAGAAGCGTGAGGCCGGGGGTGTGTGGCCAGGTGTGCGGGACGGGCAGGGCGTGGAGGGGCCGGTTGACGAACGGGCCGTCGTTGTCGGTGATCAGTGTGAGCAGGGACGGGCTCCACCCGGTGAACTCCGCCAGCAGGGCCGCGCGGACACGTTCGGTGTCGGCGAGGTCGATGCCAGCCGTCTCGTACCAGTCGAGCTCGGTGCGCAGCGCGATGTAGACGCGGATGTGGCCGCCGCTGTTGCGCTGGGCGATGAGCCCGCGGTTGGCGTGCAGCGCCATCATCATCCCGTGCCCGGTGAGGGCGGCGGCGTGCGGATGGCGCCGGTCGGCGTCATCGAGGTGCGCCTCGACGAACGTGACACCGGTGTACTCCGGGACGGCGCCGCCGAGCAGCCCCCGGACCCGGGACCAGGCCCCGTCCGCGCCGATGACCAGGGTGTGGTCGGCGGACGTGCCGCCTGCGAAGTGGAGCCGGTGGGCGCCGCCGCCGAGCGGCTCGATGTCGGTCACCCGGTGGGCCCACCGGACCGTGCCAGCGGCCAGGGAGTCCAGCAGCAGCGTGCGGAGCTGGCCGCGATCGATCTCCGGGGCACCGTCCTCGGGCGCCGTGTCGGGGACCATGTCGAGCAGCACGCCGGCGTCGCGGCCGAGCACCCGCACCTGCTGCCCCTCCGGCCGGGACAGTGCCCGGAACGCGTCGAGCAGCCCGGCCGCGGCGAGCGCGACCTGACCGGAGTCGGCGTGCATGTCGAGGCTGCCGCCCGCGGGACGGGCGTCGGCCGTGGCGTCGAGATCGTAGACGGTGACGGCGATGCCGTGGTTCTGCAGGACCCGAGCGCAGGTCAGGCCGCCGGGACCGGCTCCAACGATGGCGATGGCGATGGGCGCGGCTTCAAGCGATGAGTTCATGATCGTTACTCCCGTGTGGACGGGGAGAGGAGTGCGCGGGGCGGGTCCGAACCCACGGGCCCGCCATCCTCCGGACACACCCAGAAAAGCAGAACCAATCAAAAAGTGCAACGGATACAGTTTTAGATCCGTTCCACCCTGCGCTACCGTGACGGCATGGACCAGACGACGCCACCGCCGGGACGCCGCGAGCGCAAGAAGGCCGCCACCCGTCAGGCGCTGGCCGACGCGGCGCTCGCCCTGTTCCTGGCGCGCGGTTTCGACGCGGTCGGCGTCCGCGAGATCGCCGACGCGGCGGACGTGTCGGTGACGACGCTGTTCAAGCACTTCCCCGAGGGCAAGGTGGCGCTGCTGTTCGACGAGGACGCCGACCGCGAGGCCGCCCTCGTCGCCGCCGTCCGCGACCGCCCGAGCGGCCAGCCGATCCCCCGGGCACTGCGCGACCACCTCGGCAGCGCCCGCGACGCCGCCCGGCGCGCCGACCCACGCCTGGACGACTTCCGCGCGCTGGTCGAACGCACCCCCGAGCTACGCGAGCACTCCCGCCGGATGTGGCTGCGCCACGCGTCCGCCCTCGCGTCCGCGATCGCCGAGGCCAGCGCGCTGCCCGCGGACGACCCCGCCTGCCTGGCCCTCGCCCACTTCGCCCTGGCGTCCACCGGCCTCGCCATCACGAGCACCGCCACCGACACCGACAGCGACCGCGCGCTGGAACGGATCTTCGCGCTGCTCGAACATGGCTGGACGGCCGTGGCCGCCTCCCCGCCCGGCCCGGCGTGATCCACCGCCGGGCCGCCCCGAAGCCCCGGCTTCGCTTCACGCCTCTGCCGGGGTGGTCTCGGAGATGCGGGCAGTCTCGACAATGCGGGTGGTCTCGACAATGCGGGTGGTCTCGGAGATGCAGGTGCGGAGCCAGGTGTGGGTGGGGTCGGCGTCGTGGCGTGGGTGCCAGAGCTGGCTGACGCGGATCCCTTTGAGCGGGACAGGGATCGCGAATACGTGGAGTCCAAGGGGCTGGGCGTGCCGGGCGGCCAGCAGGGCGGGTGCCACCGCGACCAGGTCGCTGTCGAGAAGCGTGAGCAGGGCGGCCAGGACGGTCGGGACGGACGCGACGACCTTCCGGTGCAGGCCGCGGGCCGCCAGCAGGGTGTCGAGGGGGCCGGTGAGCTCGCCCTGGTCGGAGATCTCGAGATGGTCGGCGCCCGCGAGATCTTCGGCGGTGACAGGTGAGGCGGCGAGCGGATGGCCGGAGTGGACGATCCCGACGAGCTGATCGCGCAGCAGGCCCTGCCCGCGTAGGTCGGGGTCTCGGCGGGCGTTGACGCGCAGTTCCAGGTCGGCGAGGCCCTCGCGCAGGGCGGCACCGTGGCCGCGGGCGGGGTCGGGTGCCAGGAAGCGGACGGTCACGCCGGGGGCGTCGGCCCGTATCCCCGCGAGAAGCCGGCCGGGCAGCAGCGCCAACGCCACATCGTCGGCGAGGACGGCGAACGAGCGGCGCAGGGTGCTGACCTCGTCGGCCGCAGCGGTCCCGGCAGTCAGTAGCCGTGCCTCCTGCACGAGTGCGTGGACCCGGGGTCGCAGCGCCAGAGCCCTGGCGGTGGGCGTCAGTCCCCGGCCCGAGCGGACCAGGAGGGGATCATCGAGGGCTCGCCGCAGCCTGCCGAGGGCCCGACTCGTCGCCGGGATGGACAGGTGCAGCTCCCGGGCGGCGGCGCTCACGCTGCCCTCCTCCAGGACGGCGTCGAGGACCACCAGCAGATTCAGGTCGACCGACATGGTTTGCATCTGGTGACAATATCCCCTGCGATACTTTCACTATTCGTGGCGCCAGTCCGTTCCTAGCGTCGGAGCCATGACCACACCGACAACCGCCCGGGCCGGCCATCCGGGGCCGGCCCGGGCGCCGCGGCGGCGGCCCCGGATCCTGCTGGTGACCTGCTGCTCGGCCCTGTTCATCACCAGCCTCGACAACACGATCGTCAATGCCGGCCTGCCGACCATCGGGCGTGACCTGCACGCCCGGGTGTCCGGCCTGCAGTGGATCGTGGCCGCCTACACGCTGGTGCTGGCGTCGTTAACGCACTGTCGACCATCACCGGGGTGTTCGTCGAGCCCCGCGAACGGGCCAGGGCGATCGGCGTCTGGGCGGCCGTCTTCGGGGCCAGCGCGGCGGCCGGCCCGGTGGCCGGTGGTCTGCTGATCGGCACACTCGGCTGGCGCTGGGTGTTCTGGGTCAACCTGCCGATCGTCGCCGCCGCGTACGGCCTGTCGGCCGCCGTGATGCCCGAGACGCGGTCACCGGACCCGCGTCGTCTCGACGGGGTCGGCCAGGTTCTCGTGGTGGCCGCGTTGGCGCCGTTGACCTACGCGATCATCGAGGGGCCGTCCGCGGGTTGGGGTTCACCCGGGGTGGTGTTGTCGGGAACGGTGGGCGCGGTCGCCCTGGCCGCGTTCATCGCGGTGGAACGCCGGCGGGCCCAGCCGCTGCTCGACGTGCGGCTGTTCGCCAACCCCCGCTTCGCCGGGGCCGTCGGCATCGCGGTGCTGGCCTTCATGATTCTTTCCGGCTTCCTGTTCCTGAACACGCTCTACCTGCAGGACGCCCGCGGCGATGCCCCCGTCACAGCCGGCCTGCTGGTCTTGCCCGCCACCGCTGTCATCGTGGTCGTGTCGCCGCTGACCGGCCGGCTCGTCGCCCGCCGTGGCCCCCGTATCCCTCTCACCGCCGCGGGAATCGCGCTCACCGCCGGTCCACTCGTGCTCGTCCACGCCGCCGCGACAGCGCCCTACTGCCAGCTTGCCGTCGGCTACCTGCTTCTCGGTATCGGCTTCGGACTCGTCAACCCGCCGATCACGAACATCGCCGTGGCCGCGATGCCCGCGGCACGGGCCGGCGTCGCGTCCGCCGTCGCCACCAGCTCACGCCAGATCGGCAACGTCCTCGGCGTCGCCGTCGTCGGCTCCCTCGTCACCCTCGACCATCCCCACGTCGGCTGGTATCTGCTGGCCGGCTGCGGAGCAGCCATCCTCACCACCGCCCTCGCCACCACCCCCCGAAACACGTTGCAGGTGCAACAGCCTGCCGGAGCAGCTCGATCACCCGCAGGTTGACGGTGCGAGCGCGACCCCGGGGCCGGGTTCGAGTTCGACCCCGGCCTCGGGTGCCCGCTCGACGGCATCGCGCGGCTGGTGAGCTGATCCCGGCTCGTTGACGCGGTGGTGATCACCATTCGGCTGGTGATCACTGCTCGTAGGATGCAGGAGCGTGACATTCCGCGCGTGAGGGGGAAACGGTGGCGGCGGGCGAGGACCACGGTCAACCAGCACCTGCGCCGGCGGACTTCTTCGGCGGCACCCCCTCGACGCAGGACTTCTTCGACGATCTCTTCGGCTCGAAAACCTCGGGTGGCGCGCGGCGGGGCCAGGACGCCTACGCCGAGGTGCCGGTCCCGGCGATGGCCGCGGCGATCTGCTGGTGACCCTGCAGGTCGTCCTCCCGACCGCGGCGACCCCGGGGATCCGCCCGGTCCTCGAACAACTGCGCGCGATCCTCGACGATCCGCGCCGCGACCTCGTCGCGACGAGCCGGCCTTCCCCGTCGTCTGAGTGCCGACCGCGTGGGCGTCGCCGGATTTCCGGGATACCGCCGCCAGTCGTGGGACTCGGGCGCACGGAGGTGGCGCCGGCGTGTGACGATGGAGGGGACGTCGGGTCCGGGTCGGCGGCCCGCCTGTCGGGGCGTCCGGCGTTCGTGGGAGCGGGAGGGTGGCATGTCGCAGCGACGTCCACCGGCCGCGAACCCTTTCGAGTCGAAGCTGTCGGCCTTTCTCGTCCAGCCGGACGGCACCCGCGCGCCGTTGCCCGCGGCGCTCCGCTTCGACCGGGCCGATCCGTTCGCCGTCAGCCTGCGGCTGCGGACGAGCACCGTGCAGACGGTCACCTGGACATTCGCCCGCCAGCTCCTGATCGACGGCACCCGGCGGCCGACCGGTGTCGGCGCCGTGGAGGTGCGACCGGCGTTCCACGACGGGGTCCGGCTGCTGGTCCTGTCGCTGAAGTCGGCGTCCCGGCACACCGAGGTCCAGCTCCGCCACGAGCAGGTCATCGCGTTCATCAACGACACACTGACGGTGGTTCCCTCCGGCGAGGAGGGTGCCCACGTCGACTGGAACGCCGAGCTGGACAGGTTCCACGACGGCGGTTCCTAGCCCGCGTCCCCGATCCCGCCGGCGACCGGGTTGCCGCGACCGCCCGCCGACCCGAGCAGCTCGACGATCTTGTCGCCGAGTACGGCGAGGCTGTCGTGCCGCTCCGGCTCGACGTGACCGATCCGGCGGCGGCACGCGCCGCCCTCGCGCAGGCCGCGTCGCGGCTGGGCCGGCTGGACGTCATCGTGAACAACGCGGGCTACGCCAACGTGTCGCCGATCGAGACCGGCGACGACGCGGATTTCCGCGCCCAGTTCGAGACGAACTTCTGGGGCGTCTACCACGTCTCGAAGGCCGCGATCCCACTCCTGCGCGCGCAGGGCGGCGGGCTCGTGATGCAGTTCTCGTCCGTGGGCGGGCGCGTCGGGGGATCGCCCGGGATCGCGTCCTACCAGGCGGCGAAGTTCGCCATCGACGGCTTCAGCCGGGTCCTGCGGGCCGAGACCACACCGTTCAGCGTCAGAGTGGTCGTCGTGGAGCCGAGCGGCTTCCGCACCGACTGGGCCGGGGCTTCCATGACCGTGCACGAGATTCCCGCCGAGTACGCGAGCACCGTGGGAGTCCTGAACTCGCGGGTGCGCCAGAGCGAGTCCGGTCCCGCGGGCGATCCGGCGAGGGCGGCGGAGATCCTCGTCGCCGTGGCCAGGCGCCGCGACCTCCCCGAGCACCTGCCGCTGGGCGTGAACGCCGCCGAGGGGTCGATCGCGCTGGATCGCCGCCTTCTGGCGGCGGACCTCACGTGGCGTGAGGTGAGCCGCTCGGCCGACTTCGCCGAGCCGTACCCGGTCGAGTTCCCACCGGACTCCGTGGACTGAGCGTCAGGATGGCCCGTCGGCCGAGGACTCCAGCACGTGGCTCGCCGCTCGACCTGGCCGGTTGGCCGGTACGGAGCGGCGAGCCGGCAGGAACCCACCCGGCTGCTATCCGCGAATCGGCGCCCGACGTGGGCGCTGGGCGGCCACGCCGGCATCACCCGCGCAGGACGGGCAGTGACGGGAGTACACCTCCACCGGATTGCCGACACAATCAAACGACACGATGACGTGCCCCGTCAGTGGACCTCCGCAGCTCCCGCAGTGGGTGCGATCGATGCACCCACCATCGGTCTCCTTTGCTTTCACGGTTCGACTCCCTTCGACGGGCCGCCGGTCGCCGGTGACGGCCGGCGGTACTCCGAGCGGGACTGGATGATCATCGTGCAGCGAGCCCGCCGACGACGGCGGCGACAATCGGTTGAACCTCAATCCCTCCCAACCGAGCGGCGAGGAGGATTATAATGATCACTACCGTCGGCGCCCTCCAGTGGTCGGTGTTGAGGCGTACAGTCAGACTTGCGAACATGGGTTCCCTTCCGTGATTCGCGCGGGGCCGCTGCGGGGCGTTTCGGGCTGAGCAGCGGCCCCTTTGCTGTGCCGACACGATCTGCCGTCCGGCACCTTCACATCGAGTCCGGCGCTACATATGGCTCACCTTCCCTCCCGGTCCTCGTGCTCCTGTCAACAAGGATGCGGGAGCCCCAAATGCCCTGGCAAGAGCGTTGCCGGGACGTGCACAAGGTCGGTCTCCCGACGTCCCTCGACAGGCACGGGCGCGCAGGCGTGGGCAGCTACGCCCGCCGCATGAAGGCCGGGTACGATCATGGCTGTGCATCAGTGCGCGAGAACGTGCATCCGCGTGCACCAGCGTGCAAGCAAGCAGATCCCGCCGGCCCGTTTCCCAGCCCCACCCGAACGTAGGTAGACGCCATGGACCACCTGGACCCGTCGGCGATTCCGACACGCCATCACCCGACCGGGGCGGTGTAGTCAATGCCTGTGGACCCGGCCCTGGCAGCATTGGCGAGTGCACTGCTCGACGCCCGCCTGAGCGCGCAGGACGATCTCACGAAGGAAGGGTTCGCAAAGCGCGCGGGGCTCGGCCGCAATACCGTTGAACGGATCTTCAAGGGCATACAGGTCCCCACCCGGAGTCAGGTCCACGCGATCGCGAGAGCCTGCAATGTCAACCCCGCCAGCTTCGACAGGCTCTACGAAGAATTGCAACGCTCACGAATGGTCGCCGGAATCCAAACGGCGCCGGAGCAACGGGAAGTCGACGGGCAGAGCGAGTCACTGGTAATCCAGTACCACGACAACACCGAGGCCTTCTACACCGCCGCGGCGGCCGCGGTGCAGGCGGCGACGGAGCAGATCCGCGTCACCTATATTCGGCAACATCCACCGACTCGGTACGCGAGCCTGGCCGCGCGGAACTACTTCGCGACGGTGCTCGACTGGGCCGAGCCGGCCGCAACCCCGTCCGGCTCGGGAGTCGGGACGGCGGTCTCGGCCTCCCGATCGGTCCGGCGGATCATCGGGCTCCCCATCGGGGCCGACGGCAAGCCGGGCCGAGAGTTCCTGAACTGGCTGCGCGCGCACAACGAGGAGGTCCGGGAGATCACGGCCTACGAGGCGAATGTGCTCGAATGGACCCCAGGCGTCGACTGGATCAACATGGCGCTCATCGACGACTCCGTCACGTTCCTCACGTTCTCCGGCGCAGGCGCGCAGCAGTTGAAGGGGCTGAGCTCGGAGAGCCGTCGTTTCCTCACGCCCTACGCCGAGTTCTTCGAGCGCGTGTGGCAGCACACCACAGCGCTGGACGAGTATCTCCGCAACAAAGACGCGACCGCCTGACGGGCGAACAGGTCAAGCACGCGGCCGGCGGAGCCACCGTTTCGTGCCCGTGATCCGCCGCAGCGGCTCACGCCGCGAGGGAACGGGCAGGTCGTATCGGTGCGCCAGGTCCACCAGAACCAAATTCGCATTGTACATTTCAAACACTCCGGCGAGCAACCGTCGATACGGATCCTCGACGATCCCCAGCTCAAGGTCGTGGAAGATCTCCTGCCAGGCCACGTCGGGCCGGTGATAGTCGATATTCGGACGCTGTTCCCGGGGATACTCCAGCCGGGACAACACCTGATCCGCCGCCGCGGACGAGGTGTAGATCCTGGCCACTTCCCGCCGCAGCAGCTCGATGTCATCGGGACGGAAGGTTCGGTCGACCGCCGGCCGCATACTTTCATCCCTCGAGCCGTAGACCAGAACCTTCTGATGGCCGCTGATCGCCTGCGCCAGCTCCGTCGCCCGCAGCCGGACGTCCACCAGCTCCTCCCGTCCGACGAACGGCAACCGCCGCCCGATCAGCCTGCGCACGTATCGCGCCGACTGCCCGAGCATCGCCACGACGTCCTGCCGGACCTGGCCGACGTCCACATCCCCACCGCCGTCCCTGCCGGCAGCGTCGCCATGGCCGTCGCCATGGCCGTCGGCGGTACCCGCGGCATCCGTTCGCAGTGTCGACATCTGTTCGATGGCTCTCAGCAGTTGATGCGCCGCGAAGAGGTCCGGATGCCGATTCCAGACCGCTCGTTGAACGCCCACGGCGGCGGCCAGGAAAAGTACGTACGCCTCCATGGCAACGAGCACTCTGAACATCGTTACCAGGGGAACGTCGCCGTGAGACCTCGCGAAGTCCCGCAGGAGCACGCCCTCCGCTGTCAGCAGAAATCCGATCGACAGCACAGCGAAAGGCACGATCAGCATCAGCCGGGTACGGACGACGATGCGATCGCAGCGGGCCACGACGCCGACGACCCGCTCGGCCGGCAACAGATCCGGCCGCGCTGCGAGCGCACCCGCGACCCCGGCCACCCTCGTGCGAACCCGACGCTGCTGCCGCTGCCGCTGCCGCGTCCTTCGAGGCCGCGCCGAGGCGAACGGGACGAGAAGAATGCTGCCGGCGAGCAGAACGGGTGCCAATCCCATGAGCGACAGCCCAAGGGACACCGACGTCGCTCCGATGTCCGCAGCGTGAGAACCGACAGGAATCCCGGCGATCTTCCCCTCCCCGGCCAGGCAGCGGAGGATCACTGTACGCGGCACGGTTTCCACGTGAGCCTCTACGGGCGCGCAGACGGCGAAGGCCCCACTGTCCCCCAGCATCGCGATCACCGAAGACGATCTCCCTCGGCGACCCGGACGCCGGCTCGTCACGGGCATCGTCCGGCCACCACTCCTTGAGATGACCGGGACTGCTCACCCTCTCGCCGACGACCTCGGGCGACGCCTCGATGTAAATCTCGCGCTCAACGGCGTTACGATCACCCACCGTCCGGACGGGCACCCCAGCCGCCCGAACCCACCCGCTAGGCTGTAGGCACTCGGCGCTCCGGCACTGCCGGAGGCCCGGGGAGCAGACCAGGGGGCGGTAGCTCAGCCGGTTAGAGCAGCGGACTCATAATCCGTCGGTCGTG
>NZ_JANEZT010000253.1 GCF_025403405.1 Frankia tisae | reverse complement strand
GTACGGGTGAGGGTGAGCAGGAGCTCGGCGGGTCTGCCGTCGATCCAGCCTGCTCGCCCGCCGGCCTCGGTGAGGACGGCGTTCGGATGCCGATCAAGGTGGCTGCGCAGCAGGGCAAGGTGGGCGTTCTGGTCCAGGTCGAGGCGCAGCCGTACGTCGTCGTCGCCGATCAGCACCTCCCGCGGGATCTGGCGGGGTTCGCGGTGCTGGTGCCAGGTGTCCAGCCACTGTGACCATGGTGCGGTGCGGGCGGGTAGCGCGGTCGCGGGGATCGTCCAGCGGGCCGGATGCAGGATGGAGCGGCCTCGCCGGACCTGTGGCAGGAACGGCAGTGTGAGGTGGTCCCCGTTCTTCGGACAGTGATCCCTATGTGGGATAATTGATCCGTGAGCGGAGGAGATCAATGAGTCAAGCACGGAGGCGGTACACGCCCGAGTACAAGGACGAGGCCGTGAAACTCGTCATCGATTCGGGTCGGCCGGTATCGGCAATAGCAAAAGATCTCGGCATCAACGAGGGAACGTTGGGGAGCTGGGTGGCCACCTGGCGACGGTCCCACCAGGGCGAAGAAGAGCCGCTTTCGATGTCCGACCGCGCACGGTTGAAGGAGCTGGAGAAGGAGAACCGGGAACTCCGGATGGAGCGCGAGTTCCTCTCAAAAGCAACCGCCTTCTTCGCGCAACGCCATCAGTGACCGACAAGTACGAGCTGATCGCCGCGGAGAAGGACAACTACCCGATACGCAAAATGTGCCAGTGGCTCGTGGTATCGACGTCCGGTTTCTACGACTGGTACCGCCGGCCGGCGTCGCCCCGAACCCGCCGGCACACCACCCTGGACACCCAGGTACGGGCCTTGTTCACCGCGTCCCGCCAGACCTACGGCGCGCGGCGGATCGCCGCCGCCCTGACCGCGTCGGGCCAGCCCACCTCGGTCCGCCTCGCCCGGCGGATCATGCGCCGAGCAGGGCTGAAAGCCTGCCAGCCCAGGGCCTACCGCCGCACCACCATCCCCGGCCAGGCCCCCGCGCCCGCCGACCACGTCCGCCGCGACTTCACCGCCACCCGGCCCGGCGCCAAGCTCGTCGGGGACATCACCTACATCCGCACCGGCGAAGGATGGCTGTACCTCGCCACCGTCATCGACTGCTACTCACGGAAAGTCCTCGGCTGGTCCATGGCCGACCGCATGCGCACCGAACTCATCATCGACGCGTTCACCATGGCCGCGTCCCGCACCACCCTCACACCGGACGTGATCTTCCACAGCGACCGCGGCGCGCAATACACATCCGACGCCTATCATCGAACCCTGAGCAAGCACGGCGCGCGACCCTCCGTCGGCGCCACCGGAGTGTGCTGGGACAACGCCGCCGCCGAATCCTTCTTCGGCACACTCAAAAATGAACTCGTCTACCGAGAAATCTACCCCACCCGCCGGGCCGCCCGCAGTGCGATCGCCGAGTACATCGAAGTCTTCTACAACCGGCAGCGACTCCACTCCACCCTCGGCTACCACACCCCGGAACACGTCGAACATCTCTACCTGACGAGTCAGACATCAATACCGGAGGCGGCGTAAAGCTGATATAGTCCAACTATCGCGTGTCCGTGAAACGGGCAGCACCTCAGTGTGCTCGCGTGTCCCCAGTCGAACCGGGCACAGGGCGCCGTCCATGCCGTCCAGATCTCCGTGAGGAAGCGGACGAGTGGCTGCTGGATGGTCGGCAGCCGCACGCAGTTGACCAGCAGCGGCTCGACCGGCCGCCCGGTGGTGAGCGACACCAGCCACAGCCGCTGGCCGTCGCCGGCTACCGCCAGATCTTTCAGCGTCCAGGGCGGGTTGGGGTGGAAGTCGCCGACGGGCAGGACCGGAAGGAGTTCGGGTGTGCGGGCAAGAGTGGTGAGTCGGGTGTCCAGGGGAGGCGCGGATAGCTGCACGGTGTCTGCGCCGGGTAAAGCGGTCGGCAGGCTTGTATAGACGCCGCGGAAACGTTCCCGCTCGGCGGGAGTGAGCAGGTGCAGGAACCGGGCAGCGGCGACGCCCGCATGCCGGGCCCCGCTCACCACCGTCAACGTGAACATGCCGCGGTCGAGATCGTGCGGTGTCGGGGCGTCGAGGGCGAACCGCAGTTCGGTGTGCGGGATCGGTGGCCGGTCGTCCTCGCCCCGAAGCCGGCCGATCAGATCGTCATCCAGGACCACCTCGGCGCAGCCATCCAGAGCGGACTGCTGCGCGAGCGTCGCGAGCAGACTGTCCCGGACGGTGAACGTCGTCGGGTCACGGCGACGCGAGCCCCGGTAGCCGGCGGGGAACCCCAAGGTGCGCAGGACATCGTCCAGCGGCACGGCCGCGCCCGGACCCCACCTCTCGCTGAACGCGGCATGGTAGGCGGCCCAGCCGGGCAGGTGCGGCGCGACGGCGACGAGCGCGGCGGCGGCTTCCTGCGCCTCGCGGACCACGGCGGGCGGCAGCGTCACCGTGCAGTCGACGTGCAGATCGACCGTGGTCCGGCCGTCCGGTGCGGGGAGGGCGATGTGGTGGGCCAGGTGCGCGGCCGGATCGGTCACGGTCATCGGCGGCCGGATCGCCGACAGCAGGACACCCGTGTTCACCAGGGCGGCCAGCAGGTCCTCGGCCGCCGCCGCGCTGCCGGCCAGTCCGTCGGCCACCGTCGCGGCCAGTTCCTTGAACGGGACGGGGGCGCTGGCTGCCTCGATCGCCAGCCGCACCGGGCCGGTCAGGTCGATCTCGACATCCCAGGCCCGGTCGCCTTCAATGCGGGCACAGGGCAGCACCCATGCTCCGCCCCGCCGATACCCCAGAGAGTTCGTCACGACCGTGACCGATCGCAGGATCGCCCGGTCGCGTTCGGCCACAGTCACGTGATCGGCGATAGACCGGTCATCCGGGCGGGTCACCTCACGATGCCGATCCCCCCAGCGGACCGCCGCACGGGAGCCGAATTCGACCCGAGCGACTCCGGCGAACCTGCCGAACGGGGTCGCCCTGCTCGTCCACCGCAGCAGATACCGGACCGTCGCCTCGACGAGGCGCCGTAGCCTGCGCCTGTCCATGGGCTCGTGGGCCAGCGCACGGATGATGCGGGCGGCCAGGTCGGGCGCGGCCTGCTCGACAGCCGCCGCGAACTCGGGCAGCGCCCACACCTCCCGTAGCCATCCCAGCCACTCCTCGGGCCGGCTCGTGGTGAGGTCGGGCCACGCGGGCAGCGCCAGATCTCGGGGGTAGGAGGCAGCCCTGATCAACGCCGCGTCGACCGCTCGATACATGTCTGGCTCCGCATCGCCGGGTTGGGGGACGGAGGCCCGGCCGCCTTCGGCCGGGCGCTCCCTGGGATGAACGGTGTCAGTCGCTGGTGGTCGTGCAGGCTTGCGACTCCGTGTTGCCGGAGCCGCACTCGTCGTCGGTGCTGGTGGCGTGGCCGCTCGCGACGGACCCGGCGTCGACCAGACGCAGGTTCAGCTCGTACTCGTCGCCCATCAGGGGGTTCCTTTCTCCTTGGTGGTGAAGGCCAGGACGACACGGCTGTGCCGCTTGTCCAGGACCGCCCCGTTCGGCAGGTCACCGTCAGGGGTGTGCGCGGGAAGGACGTGGAGCGTCGGAGACGGTTGACCCGCGTCCACCCACGCACGCATGTGCTCGACCATCCGCCCGGCCGCCGCGGCGGCCTCGGTCCCGTGGGCGTAGGCGCCGAGATCGAACCGCCTGTCGGTCCAGCGCAGCGCCGACCGGTAGGTGAACGTGTCGTCGTCGAGGGTTGCCGGGGTGCCGAACCGCCAGCCCGGGGCGACGACGCCGGACTTGACGGCTGTCGCCTGTGCCGAGAGCACCAGGAAGTGCGTCTCGTGGATGAGGCGGGTTGCCAGCCACAGATCCAGGTCCGCGAGGATGGTGGCGGGCGGCAGGCTCACCCCGACCCACGCCTCCTCGCGGGGCTGCGTAAGGAGGGCACCGACAACGTCGAGGTCGTGGTCGACCCGCTGGTCTTCGTCCAGCCGCAGATGGACACCGTCGGCGATGTCGAGGTACCGCACCTCGTGGGCTCCATCGCCCTGCATGGAGACGAACCCGCACTGGCGGCGGCTCTCACTGACCAGACGGTCCCCGCGGCGTCGCAGCGCCCACGACCGGGTCATCCCGAACGTGCGCAACGGCACGACCAGCACACCGTCATCGGTAAGCTGATCATGCCACGCAGGCGGGATGTCCCACGCCCCGACCGTGACGATGATCAAATCGTAGCGGCGACCGGGCACGATCGGATGCTCGGCGTCCGCGCACACCACGGTCACGTCGTGGTAGCCCGCCGCCGCCAGACAGGCGGCTGCTCGGCCGGTGACCTCGGGGTCGATGTCGACGGTCGTGACCGATCCCGACGGGCCGACCAACTCCCGCAGCAGTGACGCGTTGTAGCCACCGCTGCCGATTTCCAGCGCGTGCCGGCCCTCCAGACCGCCGAGCGCGTTCGCTGCCTGACCGATCATCTCCGCAATCAGGTACGGCGCCGACACGGAGCTGACCGCTTCCGCGCCGCGCATCTTCTTCAGGACGGCCGTGTTCGCGTCGTACGCCTCTTCCAGAGGCAGGCCCGGCGTGAACAGCTCGCGGGGAACGGTCCGCAGCGCCGCCTCCACCTCGGGCCGCAGCACAAGCCTCTTCGCCGCATGATCGGCAGCCAGCCGGTCGACCATTGCGTTCCGGAGACCCTCACTACTCATAGTGTCGACGCTCGTCACGGTGTCCTCTCTCGATGCGTACAGCCGCCGCGGGTCGGACGGCCCTCCTGGCGTTGACGGTCTTTCCAGCGCGGATGGCCCAGGATGGCGGCTTCCTCGACCGCGTTCTCGCGCAACTGCCAAGATCACAGTCACGGTAGGTGTCGCACGCCACCACGATGGCCGGTGTCAGGAGACGAGCCATTCCCCCACCGCGAACGTCTTCTTCGGCATCTATGAGGCCGTTGACCTGCGCGAACACTGCCGTATCCTCGGCTTTATTCGGCGTGATCATGCCGATGCCTTCGGGGGTCCCTCGGGGTGCGATCTCACTCGCCGTCCGGAGGGTGCTGCGGGCTGCACAGAGACCTGTGCGCCCTCCTCATCTCTGCGAACGCTGCCGCTGGCCGCTGCCGGGGATGGCCAGGTGATCGCGATGCGGGTGTGGCGTCGGGCGAGGACAAGGGCGTCGGGGGGCAGCAGCTCGTCGGGGGTGTGCGCGGGGTAGGCGGTAATGCGGGCGTTCAGGCTGGTGCCGTCCCAGGATCTGATGAGGCCGACCAGCTTCTCGACGGTGGTGTCGGCGTGGGGTCCGTGGCCGAAGGCGCCGTACTCGAACTGCTCGCGTGCCTCGCTGGTGGCACGGAAGGTCAGATACGCGAAGCTGTCCCCGTCGAGAAGGGTCGGGACTCCCAGCCCCCAGGAGTGGGCGACCAGGCCGCGGTCCATGGCGGCCTTCGTCGCGGCCAGCAGGCCGAAGTCGGGCAGGGTCATGGCCATCAGCAGGTACAGGCCGTCGAACCTGGTGTTCTTCCCGACGGTGATCCCCGACCACGCCTCCTGCCGTGGCATCGGCAGGGCGGCACGTAGTCCGTCGGCGTCGGCCTGTTGGTCGTCGTCCAGGCGCAGGCGCACGTCGTCGCCGTGGAGCGAGACCAGTCGTTCCCGCCGTTCCCCGACTCCTTGCATGGGCACGAAGCCGCACAGCTCGTAGCCCCGGTCCACCAGACGACCGTTCTCCTGCTCGAAGGCCACCGAGCGGGTCAGGCCCCGCATCCGCAGCGGGACGACGAGCCGGCCGCCTTCGGCGAGCTGGTCACTCCAGGCCGGGGGCAGGTCCCACGCGCAGACGGTGACGATGATCCGGTCGAACGGAGCATGCTCCGGCGCACCGAACTCCCCGTCCGTACGCCGCAGGTGGACGTTCTCGTAGCCCGCCGCCGGCAGGAGTCGGGCTGCCCGGTCGATGACGTCCTGATCGATGTCGATCGAGGTGACCTGGCCGGCCTCGCCTACCAGTTCAGCGAGAAGCGCCGCGTTGTATCCCGACGACCCGATCTCCAGGACCCGCATCCCCGGGCGTACCTCGGCCTGCTCCAGCATCATGGCCTGAATCCGCGCGGCGGACACCGAACTGATGCTGACCCCGTGCTCGTCCTTCTTCGTCACGTAGTGGTGCTCGGCGGCGTACGCCTTCTCCACCGGGACCTCGGGGATGAACAGGTGCCGGAGCACCGCCCGCACCGCCTGCTCCACCTCGGGCGTCACGATCGCCTTCAGCTCGCGCAGTTCCCGAATGAGCTCCTCGCGCAAACGAGGGATATCGGCCGGCTGCGCATCCGAATGATCATGAGTGATCTCGGTTGCTGAGGTAGGCACCAGGCTTCTCCTCGAACTCGGATGGTGACCTTGAGTGATGGCCTGTCGACCCTACGATGCTGACACCCTCCCCGGCGTGGGTGGATCAGGGTGTCGCATCTTGCGAGACCGCCAAGATCACAACCAGGTCGGACGTGAGGCGTCACTAGGGTGCCTGACGCCAAGGGGCGAGTCATTCCCTCCACTGTGAACGTTTTCTTCGTCGTCCAAGAGGTGTCTGACCTGCGGGAACGCTGACCTCGGGGTGCACTTGTTCAACGTGATCATGACAGTTTGTTCGGCAAGTTCCCCAGAGATTTGATCTTGATTTTCCGTCTGGTCTGGATGCCGCTGCGACCAGAGCACGGTGGACCTGCCGTCCTGGGTCTCGCGTCCCGGCGAGTGCCGACGCTGGGGCCACGGGAACTCCGGCCCTGCGCCATGTGCGGCCGTCCGGTGATCCGAACGCCGCGCGAGAGCCAGCTGGCAGCGGACCGCGGCCACCACGGCGAAGCCGCCGACGGGTGGCAGACTGTCCCCCAGGCGCGCGAGTTCCGGCAGGCAATGAAGCAGATCCCCACGGCCACCACCGTCTGACAGCGCGCAAGCCGGCTATCCGGCGCACTCTCCGACGGCCCCCGGATTCTCCCGAGGAAGGACGAGCCTTCATGGCCCAGTTTGATGACCACCGGTGGATGACGCGTGCCATCGCACTCGCTCACCGCTGCCGACCGGCCACCGGCGCCTACTCGGTGGGTGCCGTCATCGTCGACGAGAACAACGAGGAGATCGCGTTCGGGTTCTCCCGGGAAGTCGACGAGGCGGTGCACGCCGAGGAGTCCGCGCTCGCCAAGGTCGCACCCGGCGACCGCCGGCTCGCCACCGCGACGATCTACAGCACCCTCGAACCCTGCTCGCAGCGCAAGTCCCGGCCCCGCACCTGCACTCAGCTCATCCTGGAAGCGAAGATCCCCCGGGTGGTCATTGCCTGGCGGGAACCCAGCCTTTTCGTCGCCGACTGCCAAGGCTACGAACTACTCGCCGCCGCCGGGGTCACCGTTGTGGAAATGTCTGAACTCGGCGAGCAGGCCCGCGCCATAAACGCACACCTGTCCGTCTGACCATCGCTATCCCCCTTTGCCACGCTGGGATACGCGCATGGTCGTTCGGGAGGCCAGGGCCCGACCGGGAGCACGGAGGCAGACCGTCGTACCCAACGGATTCTTGCCGCCAAGGTCAGCTCTCCGCCCGGCGAGGCCGCATAGCTCGTCGAGCGGGACACGGCGTCGTCCATCTCCGCTGTGGTGTCGCAGCGGGGTCGCGAGGCCGTAGGAGCGCACCATACGCACGACCCTGTCGACTACCGTGAAACGGTCGGTTTCGTGCTGTGGGTGGCGGACACGAGATCGTGTCCGGGACCGGAGAGGATGTGCGGCGTTGTCATGAGTAGGCCGAGCCAGCGGGTGGAACAGGACGCGCTGCGGGAACGGATGCGCGCGGTCGGGATGAGCCACGACGAGATCGCCGTCGAGTTCACCCGCCGCTACCGGCTACGCCCCCGCACCGCCCACCGGCAGGCCCGCGGCTGGACCCAGCAGCAGGCCGCCGACCGCATCAACGCCCACGCCGCCCGCACCGGCCTCGACCCCGACGGCGCCGCCACCATGACCGTCCCTTGGCTGTCCCAACTGGAAACCTGGCCGCTCCCACCCCGACGGCGCCCCACCCCGCAGATGCTCGCCCTACTCGCCGAGGTCTACGGCACCAGCATCGACAACCTCCTCGACCTCGACGACCGCGAACAGATCCCCCCGCCGACACGCTGCTGATCAACACGGCACGTCGGGCAGACCGGTTGCATTCGATGCCTGGAGCGAAGACCGACGGCAGCAGATCGCTGGAGAGCGCCTCTGGGTCAGTTCCAACTGTGGATCACTCGGTGTACCCGCCGGATGATCCGCGAGGTCTCGATCAGGCCCTCGCGCGGCGGATCCCCACGTCGCCAACGATCACTAAGGATCTGTCGGGACGCCGACACCGACTTGGCGCGGATCTTCCTGAGCAGCTCCGCCGCCGCACTGCCCGCCTTCGCCGGCTCGATGACATTCTCGGTGGCGGCGAGACCTACGATCTTTATCTCGCCGAGTACGAAGCCACGAGCGCCATCGTCCAGAACTCCAGCTACGACGAAGCCACGGGGCGGGCCCTGCTGTCCGTACTCGCCGAACAGGCCCAGCAGGCGGGTTGGGCGGCCTTTGACGCAGGTAACCACACCGAGGCCAGCCGTCTGTACAAGGAGTCGCATGAGCGCGCCGTCGCGGCTGGCGACGCGCCCTTGGCCGGCAATGCGTTGGCCTATCTTGCCTATCAATCCGGCCGAGATGATAGGCGTGCGGCGGTCGGGCTCGCCGTCAGATCATGCCAGGTCGCGGGCACCGACGCGCCCAGCGCGGTCAGAGCGCTGCTCTTCGAGCGTCTCGCCTGGGCCTACGCGATCATTGGCGACGTGCGCGAGACCGAACGAGCCCTCACGACCGCCGAGACGGCCGTTGCCGAGGACAGCGAGGAACCCCAACCGGACTGGGCCGCATGGGTCGACCACAACGAGATATCGATCATGACGGGGCGCTGCTGGGCCGAACTGCGGCGACCTCTTCGCGCTGTGCCCGTGCTGGAGAGAGTTCTGGACAACTTCGATGAGGTCCGCGCACGCGACAAGTCGCTTTACCTCACCTGGCTCGCCGACGCGTACCTTGCTGCCGACGAAGTTGAGCAAGCCGCGAGCGTCGCTGGCCGTGTATTGGATCTTTCCGCTGGCGTGGCATCGGTCCGACCTCGCCAGAGGATCAAGCCGGTTCTTCGTCACCTCGACCCGCACCGGGCGATCCCCCGAGTCCGGGAAACCCTGGATCAGGCGAAAGCGCTCGGGCTCGGCTAGGACTGGCCAGGCTCCGTCGTCTGGGCCACCCAGTCCAGATACGCCTTCGACCCCTCCAGGATCGGTACGGCGATAATTTCCGGATTACTCCATGGATGGTGAGCCAGCAAGTGCGCCTGAAGATCAGAATATCGGTCGGCGCGAGCCTTGAGGAGTAGTTGCCACTCCTCCCCGGACCCGAACTCGCCGTGATGCCAGAACACCGAGACCACCGGGCCGACGATCTGGGCACCCGCGGCGAGACGCGCTCGCACGGCGGACTGCGCCAGCGCCACGGCTGCCTCACGGGTCTCCGTCGCCGTCGACACCTGCACAAAGTCAGTCACATCGAAACAGCCTAGAGGGCCGCCCCGTACCCTGACACGCAGCTGGTCAGCTGGACGTCGCGAACGCTCTGCACCGTTCCTCAGCGACGCCATGAACGAGGGGGACAACGAAAAGCGCCATCCCGTCCTGTTCGATGCGTGACACGGCGGCTACCGTGAAACGGCCAGTTTGGAACGACAGGTGGCGGGTCCCGGACACGAGATCGTGTCCGGGACCGGAGAGGATGTGCGGCGTTGTCATGAGTAGGCCGAGCCGGCGGGTGGAACAGGACGCGCTGCGGGAACGGATGCGCGCGGTCGGGATGAGCCACGACGAGATCGCCGTCGAGTTCACCCGCCGCTACCGGCTACGCCCCCGCACCGCCCACCGGGTGGCCCGCGGC
>NZ_JANEZT010000252.1 GCF_025403405.1 Frankia tisae | reverse complement strand
TCCACCGCCCGGTACACATTCTCGCCGCCGTTACGCTCGATCTCCCTCGAAATCACCGAGTGATGCCTGCCGAGCGCCTTCGCGATGAACCGCGCCGAACGATTCTTGCCCAACTCGCGGGAAATAACCTCCCGCTCCTCGATCGTCAACTTCTCCCGCCGACCCATCCACCATCCAGCCCCTCGACGCCAACACGATCATCCTATCGAGGCGTCGCTACGACCATTTGACCCCGCCAGTGATTTTCGCTGCTATCGCGGACTGGGCTGCCCCCGACGAGTTCCCCGTCACGTTCATGTGCGCCGAGCTCGGCGTGTCCCGCTCGGGCTACTACGCCTGGTGCCGCGCCACCCCCAGCCAGCGGTCCCTCGACGACACCACCTCCACCACGCTGATCAGGAACATCAGCGCCGACGGCCGCGGGAACCCCGGTGTCCGCCGCGTCCGCGCCGGCCTGGCCGCCGCCGGCCACCACCTGTCCCACAAGCGGGTATGGCGCCTCATGCGAGCCGCTGGCCTGCAAGGACGCCACCCCAAGGCGTGGAAACGCACCACGATCGGCGGTGACCGGCCCGTGCCCGCACCCGACCTGATCGGCCGCGACTTCACCGCGACGGCGCCCGACACCCGCTGGTGCGGCGACGTCACCTACGTCAGGACCTGGGACGGCTGGGCCTACGTCGCGACCGTGATCGACCTCTACTCCCGAGCGGTCGTGGGCTGGGCCGCCGCCGACCACATGCGCACCAGCCTCGTCACCGACGCCCTCGCCATGGCACTCGCCCGCCGCCGGCCACCGGCAGGCGTCATCTTCCACTCCGACCGCGGCAGCCAGTACACCTCCAGTGCCTTCGACGCCTTCTGCAAGAAGAACAACATCCGCCGTTCCCCCGGCCGCACCGGAACCTGCTACGACAACGCCGTTTCGGAATCCTTCTTCGCGACCTACAAGAAAGAACTGATCCACACCCGCCCCTGGCCCACCCTGGCCGACCTGACAGAGAGACAACCGACTGGATCGAAAACTACTTCAACACAACACGCCGCCATTCCACCCTTGACTACTTGACACCCAAGGAATACGAACTAGGCTACAGACATATCAGCCAGCTGGCAGCCTAAAAGGTGTCCACAAAAGCGGAAACACTCCACCTCATGCCTGCGGTAAGACCAGAACACGGTCAGCTCATACCCGAACAGACCGGATGTGATCAAATAGACCCTGACCATTCAAGATCTGTGACGTGGGGAAGGGCCGGTAGAGCACGCCCGGTGGGCTGCCGGGGGCGGGCTGTCTGTCGCCGAGCGAACCGAATCGAGCCTCACGATCCTCGCGGGTCACGGCTTGCCATGATGGCGGTGGGGTGGCGTCGTTCGGGTGTGGGTTCGGATGTGCGGCGCGCGTCCGCGGCAGGAAGGAGGTCGGTCAGAGCCCTCGCGGCGGCCTCGTACTGGTTGGCGGTGATACCCACGGCGTGGATCAGGCGCCGCCGAGGCCAGCTTCGCGGGCCTTCACGATCGCCTGGGAACGTTCGGAGACCTGCAATTTAGTGAAAATGTTGGATACGTGGTTACGCACCGTCTTGAGGCTGATCATCAGGTCGTGGGCGATAGTGGCGTTGCCTTTTCCCGCAGCGACCATTTCGAGCACTTCTCGTTCGCGTTCGGTGAGGGCGGGGAAGGCGGCGGCGGTCGATCCTGGGCCGTTGGCGAAGTGGGCGATGACCCGCTGGGCGATCTGTGGGCCGAAAATGGCCTCGCCGGCGGCGGCGGCCCGGATCGCCCGCTCGATTTCGTCCTGCTCGGCGCCTTTGAGCAGGTAGCCTCTCGCTCCGGCCCGCATCGCGGCGAAGACCGAGTCGTCGTCTTCGAACATGGTGAGAACGACGACGGCGGCTGTCGATCCGGCGCGGTTGAGCCTGCGAGTCGCCTCGATGCCGTCGAGGTCGGGCATGCGGAGATCCATGAGGATCACGGTTGGGGTGAGTTTCGTGGCCAGCTCGACGGCCCGTGTCCCGGTGTCAGCCTCACCAACGATGTCGATGTCGGAGGTGTGGGCCAGCATGAGTTCCAGCCCGCGGCGGTAGGCGGGGTGGTCGTCGGCGATGAGTAGTTGGATCATGCGTCGGCCGCCGCCGGCTGGACTTCCGTCAGCGGTAGTACGGCGCGCACGATCAGGCCGCCGTGGGGCTGGCTGGTGATCGTGCAGCTGCCGCCGAGTTCGGCGGCGCGTTCGCGCATCGAGGTCCAGCCGACGCCTGGGGAGGTGGTTGCCCCGGTGCCGTGCCCGTTGTCGGAGACGGTCAGCTGGAACGACCCGTTCAGTTCGACAGCGACGAGGCAACGGGTGGCGCCGGAGTGCCGGGCGACGTTGGTCATCGCCTCGGACGCGATCCGGAAGGCGGCGACCTCGACCGCGGCCGGGAGCGCAGGAAGCCGGTCTGTGAGCCCGTCCGGTGCGGTGACCTCGAACGTGACCAGGCTGGACAGGGCCGAGGCGCGCTGCCGGATCGCGTCGAGGAGGCCGACCTCATCGATCGCCGGTGGGCGTAAATCGTCGACGAGACGACGGACCTCGGTGATGGTCGCCTTGACCTCGTCCCGTGCCTCGGCGACCAGAGAGTTTCGCTCCTCGGCGTCGGCCCGGGACTGGGTGGCGCTGAGCTTGAGCACGATGGCAGCCAGGGACGGCCCGAGACCGTCGTGCAGGTCCCGGCGCAGCCGGCGTCGCTCCTCCTCGCGACCGGCGACGATCCGGCTGCGTGAGTCCCGGAGCTCGTCTTTGAGCTGCTCGGACCGGACCAGGATCGCGGCGTAGCGGGCCAGGTCCTTGAAGAGGTTCAGATCGGCCCGGGAGAGGTCGCGCCCGGGTGGGACTTCGAGGGCGAGGTACCCGACGTGCTCGCCTCGGTGAACCATGGGCGTTCGCAGCGCCGCGTCCGGCTCGGGTCCGGTCATCTCGACCCAGACCCGGCCGACCCGCAGCGCGGCGGCGACGGCGTCGGTCACGGCCGCGACCAGCCGGTCCGGGTCGGCCGCCTCGGCGCGATCGGCCACCAGCCGGATCGCCGTGCGCGGGTCGGAGCGCAGGCCGTAGACCCACCGGTCGATCCGTCGCCGCAGGGTCGAGTAGGCCGGGTGCACGGCCACCGCGACGACGCCCACCGCCAGCAACCCGCCCGTGGTGCGATTACCGATGAGCCGGTCGGTGGTGAAAAGTAGGAGCGCGTAGACGGCGAGGACCGCGACGATGAGAAGCAGGTAGGTCAACGTACGCGAGAGCACGAGCTGGATATCGAACAGCCGGTGGCGCAGGATCGCGATGCCGACGGTGATCGGGAGAGCGATGGCCACCAGACCGAGGGCGGGAGTGAAGAACGGTCCGTCTCCGAGCAGGAAGTGGTTGACCCAGCCGGTCAGCAGCGCAACGGGGACGGTGAGCGCACCCCACACCAGCCAGAGCAGCTGGAGCCGGTCGTCTCCCTGCGCCCGGCGCAGACGCCGCCATACCGCGATGACGCTGCCGAAGAACAGCAGCACCACCAGCACGAGCCCGACGACGCCGACAAACCCGGAGAGGGTCTCCGGCAACCACGGGACCGGAAGCCGTGCCCCATGGTGGCTGGCGGCGAACCCCGACGCGTCACCCGCTGCGCCGACAACGAATAGCACCGCCCCGGCCAGCCCCATCCGGACCCAGCGGCGCCAGAACCGGTTCGCCACGTGCCCGTCCGGCAGCAGATAGGCGATCAGAACCAGGAAGAGGAAAAGGAAAACCCACCAACCCTGGGTCAGCTGATCGACGATCAGGCCGGTATGAGTGGTGGCTGTGCCGTCGAAAGCCAGACTGGCGAAGAACACGCCGTGCGCCACCAGCAGCCAGCCGATGCGCTGCCGAGGCTGCCGCACCAGCACCAGCACGCCGACCGCGACGGGAACCGCGGCACCGAAAAAAACCAGAACCTGCTGCACGCCGCCAGTCTGGGGCCGCACCGACCTCATGTCAGCGTTCCCGGGAACCTTTCCCGGGTCTACCGGGACACCCGAATCGGGCGCCCGGGCCGGCCGGTCACGCACGCTCACTCGGCCGATGACGGTCATCGGCATCCCGCACAGAAGGAGCCGGTCATGCCCGCCTCCCCGTTCGAAAAATTCCTCCCCTGGACCGGCGGCCTGGCCGGCATCCTGTGGGGCGTCCAGCTGATCGCCAGTAAGACCCCCGACCACCCGGCCCGCCCCACCGCTGTGACGCTCGTCGACCACGCGGCCGGGCGGAACTACGTCGCAGGCTTCGCGCTCCTGCTCGGCGCCCTCATGCTGCTGTTCTTCGCGGCCCAGGCCCGCACGTCCCTGCGCTCCGGCGAGGCCGGCGAATCGACCTACTCCTCCGTCGCGCACGGTGGCCTCCTGATCGCCGCCGCCGGCTTCAGCCTCCTCGGGATCTCCCAGATCGCACTGGTCAACGCAGCGAAGGCCCACGACGCCGCCGCCACCGACGCGCTCGGGCAACTCACCATGATCGGCTGGTTGCCGGCCCTGGTCGGCCTAGTCGCCGCGTTCTGGGGCCTCGGCCTGGGCGGCCTGCGTACCGCCACCCTGCCGAAGTGGTTCGCCATCGGCACTATTGTCCTGGGCGTCGTCGGTGTCCTCGGCCCGCTCGCGTTCGCCGTCTACCTGCTCCTGCCACTGTGGCTCATCGTCGCCTCGATCGTCACCGCTCGCCGCTCGACCACCACGACCAGCCCCTCAACGGCCCGCGTGCCCGCCGAAGCCCACTGAACGGGCCTCGACCGCAACCGTGAGGACCACCCGGTGGTGGCCACCAGACCCGCTCGCTGGCGGCCACCACCGAACGGCCGCGCCAGCTCGAACCGCTCCGCGATTGACGCCAGAGGGGTCGGCCTACGCCCGGCCGACGTACGACCTCCGCTGCATTGCCTCGGACCAGACCCCAGTGCGTCTACGTGCATACTGGGCTGAGCCGCCGAGGCCAGCACCGCGGGTGAGTGAGCTGCCACGTTCCGCGTCCTACCCGGCAGGACCCGAACCTCACACCGCAGGTCAGCCGTTTGTGATCTCGGCTGTGATCCGGACGTGTGGATGCATATGGTTCGGGTGGGGTGGGATGGTTTCCATGGTGGTGGTGGTGCGCGTTGTGTCGGGTGGACGTTTCGCTTCCAGGTTCTGCGTGTCGGCTCCGAGGCAGAGCGACTGCGGACACGGTTGGCCGGAGCGGTTCGTGAGTTGCTTGTGTGGGCGGCTGAGGATCAGGCCCGGTCTGCGGCGGAGAAGGGCAGCGGGAGGGGGGCCGGTCCGCTTGGCGGGGCCGCTGGTGAGACGGGCGTCGTACCTGCCGGAGGGGACTTGATGCGCGGGAGGCTGGAAGAACCCGGATGCGAACCCACAGCCGATCGAGGGTTCTACGTTCGAGGCAGGTGGCAGAGCTGACCTCTGAGTTTGACCGAAGGTTACAGGTCAACTCCGCGGGGTGTCCTGCATGGGCGACCACCTGCGGATCGGTATGATTCGTATTCGTATGACTACATCGCGTGTACCCCGGGTGGGATTCGAACCCACACTGTCGGTGGTTTGAGCACCGTCTCTCTGCCGTTGGAGTACCGGGGCCGGCGGGTGGAGCGTGGTCGAGCGGGCGGGCCCGCTGCGGAGGTGACCGGGCGGACCTGACAGTAAGGATCGTGATCGATCCGGTCCGGAACGTCTCGTCCACGACTCTATCCGGGTAGGGTGCGTTTCGACCTCCCGCCCTCCTCTACTCGGGCAGGATGTCAATCTGACTCCCCTGCCCTGTCACACTAGGGTCACACCTCCGAGACCAGGAGTACGACTCGATGAGCCAACCCTCCTCGAACCCGCGCCGGGTTCTGATCGCCGAGGACGAAGCGCTGATCCGGCTCGACCTCAGGGAGATGCTGCAAGAGGAGGGCTACGAGGTCGTCGGGGAGGCCGGCGACGGCGAGATGGCCGTCAACCTCGCCGGCAAGCTCCGGCCCGACCTGTGCATCCTCGACGTGAAGATGCCCAGGATGGACGGCATCGAGGCCGGCGCGAAGATCGCCAAGGACCGCATCGCCCCCGTGGTCATCCTCACCGCGTTCAGCCAGCGGGAGCTGGTCGAGCGGGCCCGCGAGGCCGGCGCCATGGCCTACGTGGTCAAGCCGTTCCAGAAGAAGGACCTGCTGCCCACGATCGAGATGGCGATGAGCCGGTTCACGGAGATCGTGAGCCTGGAGGCCGAGGTCGAGGACCTGCAGGGCCGGCTTGAGGCAAGGAAGATCATTGAGCGGGCGAAGGGCGTGCTACAGACCGAGCACGGCATGACCGAGCCGGATGCCTTCCGCTGGATCCAGCGGACGTCGATGAACCAACGCCGGACGATGCGTGCCGTCGCCGAGGCCGTGCTGTCGGGCGAGGCGCTGCCAGGCTCGTGACGTCCCTGTTCGCGCCGTCCCCGGCCACCTGCCGGCCGGGGACCGGGTGAGCGACGCCTCGCCGCCGGGATCAGCGCCGATCTCCGGTCCCGAGGACGTGCCGCAGCCGTCCCCCGGAGCACCCGAGCCCGTCCCGGCGGACGAACGGGCTCCCACCGCCGAGTCGACTGCCGGGCCTTCCCCCGAGCCCGCTCCGCCTTCGCCGGGCCCCACTCGGCGGTGGTCGGCCCGGGTGGATCATGCGCGTGTGACGCTCGCGACGGTCCCCCGCCGGATCGGGGAATGGACCCGGGCGCGGTGGCGTACCGGTCGGGGCCGGGCGATCCTCGCCGCGATCGTCGCCCTGATCCTGGCCGTGCCCTCGGGGCTGGGCCTTGTCCTGGCCACCGCTCTCGACGACGGCGGCGGCGACGCCAACGCCCCCGTGACCCGGGTGGCTGCCCTCGGCGTCATGGCACCGCTGTCCGGTGATCTGTCCGCTGACGGCACTAGTGTGCGCAACGCCGTCGCGCTCGCGGTCGACGAGGCCAACGAATCCGGGGCGATCCCGGGCTGGCGCCTGGAGCTGTCCACCCGCGACGATCTGTCCCGCCCGGACGGGGGAGCCCAGGCCGCCGACGCGTTCGTGGCCAACGATCGTCTGATCGGCGTTGTCGGGCCGTTGAGCTCACTCGTCGCGAAAGTCGCCCTGCCCACGCTGAGCGCCGCGGGCATCCCGGTCGTCTCTCCGTCCAACGCCGACCCGACCCTCACCGGCGTCGGCGCCGACCCGCGCACCCGTCCCTATCCGTCCTACTTCCGGCTCGCGGGAACGGACGAACTGCAGGCACGGGTGGCGGCCGAGTACGCGGTGCGGACCCTCGGGCGCCGACGCATCGTCATCGTCGACGGGGAACCTCGCTACGGCACGACGCTTGGCGGCCGGTTCGCGGTGCGCGCCGCGGCGCTGGGGGCGACGATCGCGGCGGTGCACCAGGTCCAGGGGGACGGCGTCGACGGGTCCGATCTTGACACGATCGCGGAGGCGATCGAGCAGGAGGCCCCCGACCTGGTCTACGTCGCCACCGGCGCGGCGTTTGCCGGGAAGCTGCGCACCCGCCTCGCCGCAACGGGCGCGTCGATCCAGGTCATCGGCTCGGACGCGCTGCTGCAACAGCGGTATACCGACGACGCGAAGTCCGCCGCAGACGGTGATCTGATCACCAGCCTGCTCGTCCCGCCGACGGGGCTGCCGGCCGCCGGTGCGTTCGTCGCCGACTACTCCGAGCGGTTCGGCGGCCCGGAGGACGACGACGGCAGCACGACTCCGAGCGGCGCTGGCAGCACCAGCTCGGGCAAGCGTCACCGCGACGACGCCACCCCGAGGGCCGCCACCCGTGCCCCGGCTGCCATCCATGCCCCGGCTGCCACCCGTGCCCCGGCCGATTCCCGTGCCCCGGCCGATTCCCGTGCTTCGGTCGACTCCGCCGCGGCGCAGCGACAGCAGGCGGCCCATGATGCCACTGTCGAGCTCGCCCAGCGTCGAGCTGAGGCCGTTCCTGCGGTGGCCGCCTATGCCTACGACGCCGCCCGGACGATCATTCGGGCGGCGGCGGTGGTGTTGCCCGGCCGCCCGGCCGTCGACGTGGCCGCCCGGCATGACGTCGTCGCCGCCATCGGGCGCGGCTCGTTCGCCGGCGTCACCGGCCCCGTCGGCTTTGACCGCTGGGGGGACACCCGCACACCGAGCGTTGTGCTCTACACCGTGCTCGGTGGCCGTTTTGTTGCCCTGACGACCTGGACCTGACCCCGCCGGTCGGTTCCTCGTGGCCGCTGGCCGCGCCTCGGTGACCATTCAGCGGTGACCGGTCGCGGTTCGCGGCCGCCCACATCCGCACCCACCCCAGAAAACCACCGAAGGCTACGACACGCTCACTAAGAGCTTTCCCTGGTCGGTATTGCGGGCTAGGTTCCGTCATGACAAGTCGCCGATCCGTTACTTGATTGCCGCGGCGACGTTTTCGGCGGACTCCGGCGCCCCGGGTGCCGACACCAGCAGCGAGGTGCTCCGGAAGAAGTTCGCCATCGCCGTGGCGAAATCCCGCAACGCCTGCTGCTGAATGGTCTGCGACCCGGCCGCCAGCCACGGATTGTCCCGGCGTTCTTCGATCAACTGCCGAGACTACTCGTGGTACCCCGGCGCCGGTCCATGGCGCGGATTCCACCACGACTGTGTTCCACCGCAAGATTCCACACATACCGCGCATGCCCGCAATGAACTTCCATCGCAGCCGCCTGCTCGGCGGTCGGATAAAGCCGGTAACGGGACATGCCTCAATTCTACGACAAGGACGTCAACCAATGGGCAAGATGGGGCGGCGTTTCCTCCCCGCCGGGAGCGGCGGGGTCTCCACGCCGCAAGTCCGATGAGCGGTCCTGGACGGCGATGGGCGGTGCTCGGAGCCGCGGGGGTGCTGGCGGCCGTGTCCGTGCTCGGCGGATGCGGCGGATCCACCGCTGAGGTCGCGAAGAAGGAGTTCGTCATCGGCTTCCAGGGGCCGCTGTCCGGCGACAACCAGCAGCTGGGCATCAACGCCTACGACGGGGTGCTGACCGCCGTCGATCTGGCCAACCGGCGCGAGGACCTGCCGTTCCGGCTGCGGCTGGTGGCATCGGACGACCAGGGCAACCCCGATCAGGGCCCGACCGCCGCGCAGAAACTTCTCGACAACCCGGGCGTCCTCGCCGTCGTCGGTCCGGTCTTCTCCGGGCCGACGAAGTCGAGCGAGCCGCTGTACAGCCAGGCAGGCCTGCTGTCGGTGAGCCCGTCGGCGACCAACCCGGCCCTCACCGACCTCGGCTTCCTCACCTTCTACCGGGTGATCGCCCCAGACACGGTCCAGGGCGCGGCCGCGGCCGAGTACCTGACCAAAGTGCTGAAGGCGACGAAGGTCTACTCGCTCGATGACCGCAGCGAGTACGGCACCGGCCTGTCCGGTGCGCTCGAGCAGGCGCTGGGCGACCACGACGTCAAGGTCGTCCACGACGGCATCAACCCGACGAAGGACTACACCTCCGAGGCCACGAAGATCATTGCAGAGCGGCCGGACGTGCTCTACTACTCCGGCTACTACTCGGAGCTCGCCCTGCTGGCCAAGACGCTGCGCAGCAAGGGCTTCACCGGCAAGATCGTCAGCGGGGACGGGGCGAACGACGATCAGCTCATCCGGGAGGCCGGTGTCGGCAACGCCGAGGGCACGCTGCTCACCTGCGCCTGCGGGGATCCGAACAGCGATCCGGCGGCGGCGGGGTTCGTCGCCGAATACCGGACGGTCAACAGCGGGACCCGGCCAGGCACGTACTCCGGCGAGGCGTACGACGCCACCAACGCGATCATCGAGGTGCTCCGCAAGATCGGTACCGGGGCCACCCGGGAGTCGGTGGCGGCGGCGTTCGGTTCGGTGAACATCCCCGGCGTCACCAAGCAGATCCGGTTCCGTAAGAACGGCGAGGTGGAGGGGGCCACGGTCTACCTCTACGAGATTCGGGAGGGGAAGCGGATCGTGCTTGGCCCGATCCGGTCACTCATCAAACCCTGACGGCGCGGCGGTGCCCCTGCTC
>NZ_JANEZT010000251.1 GCF_025403405.1 Frankia tisae | reverse complement strand
GTGGTCATCCGCGATCTTGACCCTCCGGCCGGGGCCGGCCCGTCCGGAGGGTCAAGATCGCGGATGACCACGTCTACCCGGGGGCAGTCGGGGGCGGCGCAGAGCACCGCGGCCCGGATCCGGCCGGCGAGATCGGCCAGCGGCTCGCCGTAGCGGCAGTCGACCTGCACGACAATCCGGTCGTCGCGCACGCGCACCCCCGCTACCCGGCGGCGGGGCAGGTACGTCGCCACCTCGGCCACCGGGCCCCGATCCCCCGCGCCGACTCGCGCGGGGATGGACAGGAGCCCGGGCGTGGGAGTCGCGACGAGCCGGGCCACCCCGGGACAGGCGGTGACGGCCGCTGCCACCCGATCGGGGTCCCAGCGGAACCAGGCGGTGGCCTCGCCCGTCCCGACCAGGCTCACTCGACCCGCCGGCTGTCTTCCTGGCCTTCGTCGCCGATGTACACGTCGTCGACCGCGACGTTGACCTCGGTGACCTCCAAACCGGTCATCCCCTCCACGGAGCTGACGACGTTGCGCCGGATCGACTGCGACAGGTCCACGATGGAGACGCCGTAGTCGCAGACAACGTCCAGATCGATGGCGGCCTGGCGCTGGCCGACCTCGACCGCGACGCCCTGCGAGACGCTCGCCGACGCGCCGGGGATGCGAGCCTTCACCGAGCCGATCGCCCGGGCGCCGCCGGTGCCCAGCTCGTGGACACCGGCGATCTCCCGAGCCGCCACCCCGGCGATCTTGCGGACCACGGCGTCCGCGATCGACGTGCGGCCCTGTTCGCTGAGGAGCTCCGTGGAGTGCTTCCGGTCCGGCACGGCGGCCCGGCCGGCGCCACCGGCGCCGGTCGCCGACGGATCCGTCCGGACGGCGCTGTTCGAGGTGCCGGATCCGGTCGTCGTGGTTCCGGAACCCGAGATCGTGGTCATGGTGCTCCCTTTCGTCGGTACGGCGTCCCTTGGGCGGGCCATGGTCGCGGCGCACCACCCGGTGTCGGGCTGGCCGCCCGCTGAGGTCGGGTCCGACCGGGTCACCGCGGGTCAGCTCGGACGCGGCAGCGAGGCACATGCAGGCCGGACATCATGGGAAGCCGGGAAAGGTGTGAAGGGCCAGGTCCAACCGGGCGAAGCAGTGCTCCGGCGCACGGGCGGGCCCGCCCCGACAGGGTCACCCACGCCGCGAGCCGCCCGATTTCACCAGCCAGGCATCCCGTCCTCCCATGTACCCCCGCGGGTGGACGGTCATACGCTCCGAACCCGCGGATAGGTTGGATCCGGCCGGTCACCCCGCCCATATGGGCGGGGCCGCCCGCACCAGCGGGGGTCGCCCGCCTCAGCGGGGCCGCCCGCACGAGTGAACCTGAGTGAGTCCGAGCGAAGGAGCATCCGCTGCCTCGATCCCACCCGGGTCCGCGCCATGGCGCGGGAGCCGGCACCGTTGCCGTGACCGTCCGGGCCCCGGCCAAGGTGAACCTGCACCTCGGTGTCGGTCCGCTGCGGCCGGACGGCTACCACGATGTGATCACAGTGCTCCAGGCCGTCTCGCTGTTCGACGACCTCACCGCCACCTCGCTCACCGCCACCTCGCCCGGCGCCACCTCGCCCGGCGCCGAGGCGCTCGGGGGACCGCCGGCGGCGACCCCCGACGAGGCGGGCGACGAGGGGATCGTGGTGACCGTTGAGGTCTCCGGTGAGGGCGCGGACCCGACCGCGCAGGGCCCGGCCACGACCACCCCCGATGTGTCGATCGTCCCGACCGGCCGGGACAACATCGCCGTGCGCGCGGCGCACCTGGTGGCCGAGGCCGCGGGTATCACCTCGGAGCGGGTGCACCTGACTCTGGCCAAGGGCATCCCGGTCGCCGCGGGCATGGCCGGCGGCAGCGCGGACGCGGCGGCGGCGCTCGTCGCCTTCGACGCGCTGTGGCAGACCGGCCTCGACCGGGCCGCCCTCGCCGGCCTCGCCGCCCGGCTCGGCAGCGACGTCCCGTTCCCGCTGGCCGGCGGCACGGCTCTGGGCACCGGCCGGGGCGAGCAGCTCACCGACGTCCTGGCCACCGGCGAGTACCACTGGGTGTTCGCCCTCGCCGACGGCGGCCTGTCCACCCCGGCCGTCTACGCCGAGTTCGACCGGCTGTCCGAAGGCCGGCTTCACGCCGGTCCCACCCCCGCCGACGACGTGCTGGCCGCGCTGCGCACCGGTGACCCCGTCCAACTCGGGGCCGCCCTCGTCAACGACCTCCAGCCGGCGGCGCTGCGGTTGCGGCCGGCGCTGCGCCGGGTCCTGGAGACCGGCCGTGAGCTCGGCGCCGTCGGGGCCATCGTGAGCGGGTCCGGGCCGACCTGTGCCTTCCTCGCCGCCGGGGCGGCCGAGAGCGTCGAGCTCGCCGCGAGCCTGGCCGGCATGGGGGTCGCGCGGGCCGTGCGCCGTGCCGGCGGCCCGGCCGCCGGCACCCGGGTGCTGGAAGGTCCGGACTCCGCGGACGGGTCAGGCGGCGGGCCGTGAGCCCCGTCCTGGTCAGCCTGGAGAACGTCGACGCCGCCTTCGGCACCCGCGCCCTGCTTGATCAGGTGAGTCTGGGCATCGGCACCGGCGAGCGGATCGGTGTGGTCGGGCGCAACGGCGCCGGCAAGTCCACCCTGCTACGGATCATCTCGGGCGAGGCGGAGCCCGACGCGGGGCGGGCCGTGCACGCGAGTTCAACCCGGGTCGGCTCGCTGGCCCAGGCGGACGTGCTGCCCGCCGATCGGACGGTCCGCGAGGTCGTCGTCGGCACCGGCGCGGAGCACGAGTGGGCCGCGGATCCGCGGCGCCGCGGCGTACTTGCCGGCCTCGGGCTGCTGGACCGCCTCGACGACCTGCTCGGCCCGATGTCGGGCGGCGAGCGTCGGCGGGTGGCGCTGGCCCGGCTCCTGGTCCAGGACCTCGACCTGCTGATCCTCGACGAGCCGACGAACCACCTCGACGTCGAGGGGGTCGCCTGGCTCGCCGGCCACCTCGCCGGCTGGCGCGGCGGCCTGCTGGTGGCCACCCACGATCGCTGGTTCCTCGACGAGGTGTGCGGCCGGGTCTGGGAGGTCGTCGACGGGCGTGTCGACGCCTACGAGGGCGGCTACTCCGCCTACGTCCTCGCCCGCGCCGAGCGGACCAGACGGGCGGACGCGACGGAGGCCCGTCGGCAGAACCTGCTGCGCAAGGAGCTTGCCTGGCTACGCCGTGGGCCCCCCGCCCGGACCAGCAAGCCGCGGTTCCGCATCGACGCCGCCAACGACCTGATCGCCGACGAGCCGCCGCCCCGCGACACGATGGCGCTTCGCAGCTTCGCAGCCTCCCGGCTCGGCAAGGACGTCTACGACGCGGAGAACCTCACCATCCGGGTCGGGGACCGCACCCTGTTCGACGGCATCACCTGGCTGCTCGGCCCGGGGGACCGGATCGGGCTGGTCGGCGTCAACGGCGCGGGCAAGACGACGCTGCTGCGCGCCCTGCTCGGCGACGTCGTCCCGGACGGTGGCCGGGTGAAGGTCGGGGCGAGCGTCCGCCCGGCGTTGCTGTCCCAGGAGGTCGCCGAGCTCCCGGCGTCGCTGCGCGCGCTGGAGGCCGTCGAGCAGATCGGCCGGGTGCTGGAGGTCGAGCGGGGCCGGGAACGCAGCGCCGGGCAGCTACTGGAGCAGTTCGGCCTGCCGTCGTCACGGCAGTGGACCCGGGTCGGTGACCTCTCCGGTGGCGAACGGCGCCGACTGCAACTCCTGCGCCTGCTGATGGCCCGCCCGAACGTGCTACTCCTGGACGAGCCGACGAACGATCTCGACACGGACACGCTCACCGCGCTGGAGGATCTGCTCGACTCCTGGCCCGGCACCCTGGTCGTGGTCAGCCACGACCGGTATTTCCTCGAGCGCACCTGCGACGTGACGATGGCTCTGCTCGGCGACGGCCATCTGCGGATGCTGCCCGGCGGCATCGAGGAGTACCTGGCCCGCCGCGCCGCCGCCGGATCCGAGGCCGCCGCGGCCGCCACCGCCGCGTCCACCGCCACGGCAAGGTCCGCCACGGCAAGGTCCGCCACCGCAGGGTCCGCCACGGCACCGGCGCCGGCAGGCGCGACGACCGGGCCAACCCGGTCCGGCAGCGAGCTGCGGGCCGCCCGCAAGGAGCTGACCCGACTCGAACGCGCCCTTGACCGGCTGACCCGCCGGGAGCAGGAACTCCACCACTCCCTCGCCGAGGCGGCGACGGAGCACGAGCGTCTGCTGGCCCTGGACGCCGAGCTGCGCGCCGTCGTCGCCGACAAGGACGACACAGAGGAAGCCTGGCTGACACTCGCCGCCGAGCTCGAGGGCTGAGCCGGGTTGCTCCAGGGCTGAGCCGGATTGAGGGCTGAGCCGGAGTCGAGGCTCAGACGGGGGCGTCCGCGGTGGCGTCGGCCGTGACGCGCTTGGCGGCGAGGCGGGCCGGGTCGGGCCAGCGGACGTCCCAGACCAGGTGCAGCGTCTCCATCAGCTTGATGATGTAGAAGCTGGTGTCGATCTGCCAGGGGCGCACGCCGTGGCGGGCCGAGGTCGGCTCGGCATGGTGCAGGTTGTGCCAGGACTCGCCCATCGACAGCAGCGCCAGCGGCCAGACGTTGGTCGAACGGTCCCGCGACCGGTACGGCCGGGTGCCGAGCACGTGGCAGATGCTGTTCACCGACCAGGTGACGTGGTGCAGCATGGCGACCCGGACGAGGCCGGCCCAGAAGAATGCCTGCACGGCCGCCTCGAACGAGCCGCCCCAGAGGCCACCGATGATCGCCGGGGCGGCGAGGCTGACGAAGGCGCAGCCGGCGAACGAGCGGCTGACCTTCACGATGTCCGGGTCGTCGAGCAGGTCGGGGGCGAATCGGCGCTGGTCGGTCTGCTCGACGTCGAACAGCCAGCCGACGTGGGCGTGGTAGAGCCCCTTCATCATCGACCAGGCGCCGGGCCCGTAGCGCCACGGCGAGTGCGGGTCGCCCTCGGCGTCGCTGAAGGCGTGGTGACGACGGTGGTCGGCCACCCAGCGGATCACCGGGCCCTCGATCGCCATGTTGCCCGCGACAGCGAGCGCGATCCGCACCGGCCGGGACGTCTTGAATCCACGGTGGGTGAAGTAGCGGTGGAAGCCGACCGTCACCCCGTGCCCGGAGATGGCATAGAAGACCAGGGCAAGAACGACATCGCGCCAGGAAATCCACCGGCCCCACAGCGCGGGTATCGCGGCGACCACGGCGGCGAGCGGAACGACGATCGTCACCACCATGATGATCTGCTCGGCGCGGGCCTTCGTCATCGACCTGGGCGTGGTGGCATTGCCCCGGCTGTTGGCGGGATCGGCGCGGCCGGCCGCCTGCCCCGCAGTCGTTTCTCGGTCGTCACCCGGCGCCCGATTGTTGCTCGGTGACACCGTGTCGGTAGCGGTCATCGCCTCGTCCCGTCCATCGCGGCAGGTCCACTGCGCCGGCACTCCACCGGTCACGGTAGCCCGCCGATGTGACAACAGTCCCCATTGCCGACGTCCTTCACGCAAACGGGCCACACGTCACGGCGATCGGGCCGCCCGGCGACCAGCGCCGGCCGTCCATCCGCCGGCCGGAGCCCGCCCGAATGGCCTACGCCCAACGGGGGTACCCGCCACTCCCGGTTACCCACCTGGACCACCCCACCCGCGACCGGCGACCATGCCGGAGCCTGCCGGACCGGCCGGACCGGCCTCGGCGACCCTCGACGCCACCTCGGGCGAGGCGCGCCGAAGCCCGGCCGGCACGACGGCGGGAGGTGACCCCGCAATCATCCCCGGTGACCGATACACAGGGCTGCGCCGGGCTGGCGGGGACTGCGGCGTGGCCCGACCCGCGGGACAGTGGTCTGCAGCCCTACTTTTACCTTCCGAGCCACCCCACGATGGTAGAGTTGGCCTGTTTTCCTACGCGGTCCGCCGTAGTGTAATCGGCAGCACAGGAGATTTTGGTTCTCTTAGTCCACGTTCGAGTCGTGGCGGCGGAGCACTACCGGAGTACACCAGTAATACCATCACAAAGAATGGTCGGGAAGCACCGCCGCGCCGACCGGGCCACCGTCGCCCGCAATTCTCCGCGACGGGCCGGCGCGCTTCGGCGGGGATCGGTCATGTTGTTTCCCGCGGCCCGTCCCGTGTTCCCCCGAGATCGGCCCCCGGCGTGTTACCGGCCGCAGTAACCTCCCCCGAGCCGTCGAGTAGGCCGCGGTAGTGTGGTCCCCGTCGCCCCATCGTCGTGCAGGCCGAAGATTCGGGAGATCGCGTGACATCACCACGTCCGGCGGCCGTCATCATCCTGGCGGCGGGCGAGGGCCGGCGGATGCGCTCGACGACGCCGAAGGTCCTGCACCGCATCGCCGGGCGAACCCTGCTCGGGCACGTGCTGCACGCCGCCGCCACGCTGGCCGCGTCCCATACCGCCGTCGTCGTCGGCCATGGCCGGGAGCAGGTCGTGGCAATGCTCGCCGAGCAGGCCCCGGCGGTCGTCCCCGCCGTGCAGGACCGCCAGCACGGCACCGGCCACGCCGTGCGGATCGCCCTGGCCACGCTCGACGGGCTCGCCCCCGACGACACGGTGGTCGTGCTGCCCGGCGACGCCCCGCTGCTCACCGGGGAGACCCTGGCCGCCCTCGTCGACCATCACCATGCCCAGCGCGCCGCAGCGACCGTGCTGACCGCCGTCCTCGCCGACGCCACCGGCTACGGCCGGGTCGTGCGCGATGCCGCGGGCGGGGTCCGGGCGATCATCGAGCACCGCGACGCCGATGCGGCCACAGCCGCCATCCGGGAGATCAACACCGGTGTCTACGCCTTCCGGGCCGGCCCGCTCCAGGCCGCCCTGGCCCGCCTGACCAGGGAGAACGCCCAGGGTGAGGAGTACCTGACCGATGTCGTCGGGCTACTGGTCGGCGACGGCAGCCCGGTGGCGGCGCGGATTGTCGCCGACCCGGTCGAGGCCGGCGGGGTCAACGACCGGGTCCAGCTCGCCGCCGCCGGCCGGGCGCTGCGCGACCGGATCGTCTCCGCCGCGATGCGGGCCGGCACCACCGTCGTGGATCCGCACACCACCTGGATCGACGCGGACGTCACCCTGGAGCCGGACACGACGATCGCCCCCAACACCTTCCTGCACGGGCGCACCCACCTGGCCCGCGGCGCCGTCGTCGGCCCCGAGTGCACCCTCACGGACACGATCGTCGGCGCGGAGGCCAGCGTCGTGCGGACCACGGCAGAACAGGCCGAGATCGGTGCCGGCGCCACCGTCGGCCCCTACAGCCACCTGCGCCCCGGAACCCGGCTCGGCCGCGAGGGCAAGCTCGGATCCTTCGTCGAGACGAAGTCCGCCGAGTTCGGCGACCACACGAAGGTCCCCCATCTGGCCTACGTCGGCGACGCGGTCGTCGGCGAGCGGAGCAACATCGGCTGCACCACCGTGTTCGTGAACTACGACGGCGTCGCGAAGCACCGCACGGTCATCGGCTCGGACGTCCGCATCGGCAGCGACACGATGCTCATCGCCCCGGTCACCGTCGGGGACGGCGCCTACACGGGGGCCGGTTCCGTCATCCGGGAGGACGTGCCGCCGGGCGCGCTGGCCGTGCGCGAGGGGCGGCAGCGGATCATCGAAGGCTGGGTGGCACGGCGCCGGCCCGACAGCCCCGCCGCCCGAGCCGCGGCCGCCGCCGGCGCCCCGTCGATCCCCGAGGTCCCGGATGCCGCGGCGCCGATCGACCCCGTCGGAGCGGATGCGCACGGGGCTGGCACACACGGCCGGAGTGACTTGGCGCACACCCGGGGAGGCGAGGCCGGCATCGCTGGCGTTCCGGGTGCGGGAAGCAGAACGTAGAGGATGTCGGCCCCAACCTTCTGACCAGCGGGGGGATGCACCCCCAGCCTGATCATCCGTCACGTCCGAGGAGAACGCGGTGGCCTACCAGACCGAGAACCGGCGCAACCTGATGCTCTTCGCGGGGCGCTCGCACCCCGACCTCGCAGCGGAGGTGGCGGCCGAGCTCGACGTCGAGCCCGTGCCGACGAACGCCTACGAGTTCGCCAGCGGCGAGATCTTCGTCCGCTTCTCCGAATCGGTCCGCGGCTGCGACGCCTTCGTCCTGCAGTGCCATTCGGCCCCGGTGAACACCTGGCTGATGGAACAACTGATCATGGTGGATGCCCTGAAACGGGCGAGCGCCAAGCGGATCACCGTGGTCGCGCCGTTCTACCCGTACGCCCGCCAGGACAAGAAGCACCGTGGCCGCGAACCCATCTCCGCCCGGCTCGTCGCCGACCTGTTCAAGACCGCCGGTGCGCACCGGCTCATGTCCGTCGACCTGCACACCGCGCAGATCCAGGGGTTCTTCGACGGCCCGGTGGACCACCTGTTCGCGCTGCCGCTGCTCGCCGACTACATCGAGAACAAGCTGGACACCTCGGAGGTCACCGTCGTGGCCCCCGACTCGGGCCGGGTGCGGGTGGCCGAGCGCTGGACCGACCGGCTGGGCTGTCCCCTGGCCATCATCCACAAGCGGCGTGACCCGGACGTGCCCAACCAGGTGAAGATGTTCGACGTGGTCGGCGAGGTCCGCGGCCGCACCTGCGTCATCGTCGACGACATGATCGACACGGCCGGCACCATCACGAAGGCGGCGGAGTCACTCAAGGCGCACGGCGCGGCCCACGTCATCGCGGCGGCGACGCACGGGGTGCTGTCCGGGCCGGCGGCCGACCGGCTGAAGAACTCCGAGATCAGCGAGGTCGTCCTCACCAACACCCTGCCGCTGCCCAGCGAGGCGCGGATCGACAAGATCACCGAGCTGTCGATCGCCCCGCTGCTTGCCGCCGCGATCAAGGCAGTCTTCGAGGACGGCTCCGTGACCGGCCTGTTCGGCGGAGACGCCTGACAGCCGCGCGCCACGCGTCCGGAGCACGACCCGCCGACGATGCCGGCCCCCGGGGCGCCGGCGAGCCGGCGCCCCGGGTCGCCTCCGTAGACTGCGCAATCATGGCAGCGCAACAGCCGAAGGTCTCGCTGACCGGCATCAAGCCGACGGGCGAGCCGCATCTCGGGAACTACATCGGAGCGATCCGGCCCTCGCTGGAGCTCACCTCGACCTACGAGTCGATCTACTTCATTGCCGACTACCACGCCCTGACATCGATCCGCGACCGCGGGGAGTTGGCCGGCTACACCCGGTCGGTAGCGGCCACCTGGATCACGCTCGGTCTCGACCCGACGCGTACGGTCTTCTACCGTCAGTCCGACGTTCCCGAGATCTTCGAGCTTTCCTGGGTGCTGTCCTGCGTCACCGGCAAGGGCCTGATGAACCGGGCGCACGCCTACAAGGCCGCCCGCGACCGCAATGCCGAGGCCGGCGTGCCGGACCTGGACGCCGGAATCAACATGGGCCTGTTCAACTACCCGATTCTGATGGCCGTCGACATTCTCATCATGAACACCGACGTGGTGCCAGTCGGGCAGGACCAGTCGCAGCACGTCGAATACGCCGCCGACATCGCCGGCTCGTTCAACCATCTGTTCGGCGACGTGTTCAGCCTGAAGATTCCGGCGGGGATCTACCCGGCCGGCATCTCGGCGCGGGCACTGCCCGGGACCGACGGCCGCAAAATGAGCAAGTCCTACAAGAACACAATTCCCCTGTTCGCCCCGGAGAAGCAGCTGCGGAAGCTCATCCGCGGCATCGTGAGCGACAGCACACCGGTGGAGGCGCCGAAGGACCCGGACGCCTCGGCGGCCTTCGCCCTGTTTGAGAACTTCGCCACTCCCGAGGCGAGCAAGGAGATGCGGACCCGCCTGGAGCAGGGCGGCACCGGCTGGGGCGAGCTGAAGAACGCCCTGTACGAGACCGTCAACGCCTGGCTGTCACCGCTGCGCGAGCAGTACGAGGCGCTCGTCGCCCCCGGCAGCGAGCTCGACGCGATCCTCGCCGCCGGCGCCGAGCAGGCCCGCGACCGTGCCCGTCCCGTCCTCGAGGGCGTCCGCCACGCCGTCGGCATCGCCTCCCCCTGACCGGTCT
>NZ_JANEZT010000250.1 GCF_025403405.1 Frankia tisae | reverse complement strand
GTGGCGGCCGGCGGGGCGGAGGCCGCGATGAGCGCGGTCTGCGCCTCCGAGTGGTCCTCGACCGTCAGCGGCGCGGGCACCACGGCCCGGATCAGCGCCTCCAGCGCGGCCGACCAGCCGTCGGACAGCCCGCCGAGGAAGTCCGGAGTGGACACTCCGATGATCAGCGGCGCGGTGTCCGCGTCGGCGTCGGCCCAGGTGGCCAGGTAGGTGCGCAGCTGGCCGCCGACGTCCTCCCCGGAGACCTCGGTGACACCCGTGGTGAGCAGGCCGATGATGGCCGGGCGCTGCTTCTTGCGGATGGCGTCGAGGGTGGCCACCATGGCCTCGCCGCTGCCGAGGACCGCGGTCACCTCGCTGATCGCCGTGGTCTGCAGCGGAATCGGCTCGTTGAAGTGCCGGGTCAGCAGGGCCTTGGCGAACGACGCGCAGCCCTGCGACCCGTGCATGATCGGCAGTGAGTCGGCCAGGCCGAGGAAGACGAGCGCGCCGCCGAGCGGCTGGCTGTACTTGAGCGGGTCGATCGCGGCGTGCCGCTCCGGGACGATGATCTCGGCCATCAGTGGGCCCCGACCAGGTCCCAGGGGGCGGGCCGGCGGACCTGTTCCCACACCGGGCTCCCGATCGCCATGTCGAGGCGGCGGGCGAACTCGACCATGCCGGTGTAGCCCGCGTAGGGGATGTGCCGCTCCTGGTTGATGTCGAGGAACGGCAGCCGGCCCTTGATCGCGGTGTACTGGTTGCGGCCACCGGCGACGAGGATGTCGGCGCCGGTCTCCTCCGCCACCCGCAGCAGTTCCCGCGGGCTGCCCTCGGAGATCATCTTGGCGTCGCCGAGCAGCTCACGGATCTTGTCGACGTCGCCGTCGGAGCTCTTGGTGATGCCGCTGCCGACGACCTCGATGCCGAGATCCTGCAGCGCGGAGACGATCGACCAGCTCTTGACGCCACCGGTGTAGAGCACGGCCTTGCGGCCGGTGAGCCGGGCGCGGTAGGGCGCGAGCGCGGTCTCGACGGCCGCCTCCTCGACGGCGATGAGCTCCTCCGTGCGGCGGGAGAGATCGTCGTCACCGAGCAGGCGGGCGAAGCCGCGCAGCGAGTCGCCCATCGCGCTGACGCCGTAGAAGCTGCCTTCGAACCACGGGATGCCGTAGCGCTCTTCCAGGCCGCGGGCGAGGCCCAGCAGCGCGCGGGAGCAGACGACCATGGTCGCCTTCGCCCGGTGCGCCGCGGCGATGTCGCGGTAGCGGGCGTCCCCGCTGATGCAGGCCCGCAGCCGGATCCCCAGCCGGGTCAGCAGCGGCACCACGTCCCACAGCTCGCCGGCGATGTTGAACTCGCCGATGAGGTTGACATCGAGGTCGGTGACGTCGTCCGGTTCGACCGTGCCGATCACATGGTCCAACAGGGCCTGGCCGGCGATCTTGTTGCCAAGGTTCTTGTTGCCGGCGAAGCCCGGGGCCTCGACCGGGATCACGGGTACTCCGGTCCGCTCCGCGGCGGCCGCGCAGACCGCTTCGAGATCGTCGCCGATCATCGCGGTGACGCAGGTGGAGTAGACGAAGGCCGCGGGCGGCGCGTAGCGCTCGACGACCTCGCAGATCGTGTCGAACAGGCGCTGCTCGCCCCCGAGCACCACGTCGTTCTCGGTCATGTCGGTGGTGAAGCCGTGGCGGAACAGCGTCGGCCCGGACGACAGGCTGCCCCGGCCGTCCCAGGAGTTACCGGCGCAGGCGATCGGGCCGTGGACGATGTGGGCGCTGTCGGCGATCGGGACGAGGGTGATCATCGCCCCGTCGAAGGTGCAGCCGCCGGAGGTTCCGCCGGGCTTGGGCTTGGGGCAGCCCGCCTTGCGAGCCTTGGCGCTCTTGGCGTTGTTGTGGTCGCAGGCCGCCTCGGTGAACAGGGCGGCACGTTCGGTAGCAGCCATGGGCCATCCTCGGGAGGGGGCGGTCCTCGGGAGAGGCTGGACAAGGGGGGTCGATCAACCCGGGAGGGAATTGACCGACCCACCCGTGAGCGGGGAGAGAAGGCGCAGGTGCTCCTGCCTGTCTCGACCCGTGGGAGTGGTCGGCCGGCCGCAGGGAGCGCGGTGGGCGCGGCCGACCGACCACGTCTGGCCCGGTTCGTCGCCGGTGGTGAGTCCCACCGGCGGCGACTCGGCTACAGCGGACGGCGCGTCAGCGGACCGCGTCGAAGCTGTGGTCGGGGGCGTTGCGGTCCATCTCGTCGAGGATCGTGTTGACGAGCTGGGTGAGCAGGTGCAGACCACCCGTGTAGCCGATGATCGGGAACCGGTGCAGGTGGTGCCGGTCGAAGATCGGGAACCCGACCCGGACCAGCGGCACGTTCGCCTCGCGGGAGATGTACTTCAGCTGCATGCTGCCGATGAGCACGTCGACCGGCTCGGTGAAGACCAGCGACCGCAGGTGCCAGAGGTCCTTCTCCGGCCACACGGTCGCCTCCGCGCCGAACTTGCTGGCGGAGAGCACCTTCTCCATGCGGGCCTTGAAGGTGGGGTCGGCGTTCGTGCTCACGACGTGCACCGGGATCATCCCGAGCTCGAGCACGAACCGGGTCAGCGCGATGACGAGGTCCGGATCGCCGGCGATGGCCACCCGCTTGCCGTGCACGTAGGCATGCGAGTCGGTGATCGCGTCGACCAGGCGGCCGCGCTCGGCGGTCAGCTCCGCCGGGACCTCGACCTCCGCGACCTTGGCGACCGCCGTCAGGAAGGCGTCCGTGCCCTTGACCCCGAGCGGGGTCTCCAGCACGATCGTGTCCTGCTTCCAGTCCTTCTGGATGTACTCGGCCGTCCTGCGCAGCGTGCTCTCCTGCAGCAGCAGGCTCGCGCGGCTGAACTTCGCCAGCGCCCCCTCCGCCAGCGGGGTGCCGCCGGGGTAGAGGAAGTACTCGCCGTCCGCCGGGGAGTCCAGCGAGCTGGAGTGGTCGCCCAGGATCAGCGGGTCGACCCCCATCAGCTCGAGGATGCGCCGGTACTCGCGGTGGTTGCCGACGTAGGTGTCGAACCCGGGGATGACGTTCAGCCGGACCTTGTCGGACTTCTCCACCTTCGACGCGTCCGCGTCGGGGGACTTCGCCAGCATCTCGAGGATGCCCTTGAGCATCACGTCGTAGCCGGTGATGTGCGAGCCCACGAAGGACGGAGTGTGGGCGTACGACACCGGGAAGTCCTGGCTGATCACCTCCTGCTCGCGCGCCGCGCCGATGTAGGCGAACAGGTCCTCACCGATGACCTCGGCCATGCACGTGGTGCTGACCGCGATGTGCTTCGGCTTGTAGAGGGCGGTGATGTTCTCCATCGCCTCGACGAGGTTGTTGATCCCGCCGAACACGGCGGCATCCTCGGTCATCGAGGTGGAGGCGGCGGGCACCGGCTCCTTGAAGTGCCGGGCGAAGTGGCTGCGGAAGTACGCCACGCAGCCCTGCGACCCGTGCACCAGCGGCATGGTGCCCTCGAACCCGAGCGCGGCGAGCACCGCGCCGAGCGGCTGGCAGGCCTTGGCCGGGTTGACGGTCAGGCCCTCCCGGGCGAAGTTCTTCTCCCGGTACTCCCACCCGCGGGTCCAGTCGAGGACCCGCTGGACCTCTTCCTTCGGGGCCGCGTCCTCGAACTCGCGCTTGCCCTCGAACTGCTTCTCGTAGACCTCATCGCGGAAGATGTCGTTGTGGTCAAGGACCCGCAGTGGGACCGCGCTGGCGTGCTCGGGGGTCGTCGTCACCGGACGTCCCTCCTCTCCCCTGTGGGGCTTGTCCCCAGGTGGGGCTTGAGGCCTGCCGCGGCAGCCGCCAGCGACCGCTTCTCCGGTCACGGGGTCGCCGGGTCGCTGGCGGCTGCGTTCGGCCAGACCTGAATGGACTACTGGTCAGCTACTGCCAGTGGGCATCTACTGCTGGGCGCCTGGCGCCCGGGTGCCGCGAGGGCGGCGGATCAGGCGACCTCGCCGGCCTTCGACCAGGGGGCCTCGAGGAGGTCCCAGGCCGGGCTGTTGATGGCGATGTCCATGTCCCGGGCGAAGACCGCGAAGCCGTCGACGCCGTGGTAGGGCCCGGAGTAGTCCCAGGAGTGCATCTGCCGGAAGGGGATGCCCATCTTGTGGAAGACGTACTTCTCCTTGACGCCCGCACCCATCAGGTCCGGCTTGAGGTGCTTGGCGAACTCCTCGAGCTCGAACGAGTTCGGGTCGTCGTAGAGGAGGGTGCCTTCCTTGAGCATGCTGTAGGTCCGGGTGTAGTCGTCCTTGTGGGCGAACTCGTAGCCGGTGCCGACGACCTCCATGCCGAGGTCCTCGTACGCGCCGATGGTGTGCCGGGGGCGCAGGCCGCCGATGGCGAGCATGACCCGCTTGCCCTCGAGCCGCGGCCGGAACGCCTTGGTGATCTCGTCGAAGCGCACCTGGTACCGGGCGATCGCGGCCTCGGTCTTCGCCTTGATCTCGTCGTCGAAGAACTCGGCGATCTTGCGCATGGAGGAGATGATCTTCGACGGGCCGAAGAAGTTGAACTCGGTCCACGGAGTGCCGAAGCGCTCCTCCATGGTGGTGCAGATGTAGTTCATCGAGCGGTAGCAGTGGATCAGGTTGAGCTTCGACAGGTGCGTCGACTTCATCTCGTTGAGCGTGCCGTCACCGGACCACTGGGCGATGACCCGCAGGCCCATCTCCTCGAGGATCCGCCGCGAGGCCCAGGCGTCACCGCCGATGTTGTAGTCACCGATCAGCGCGACGTCGTAGTCGGTCTGCTCGAAGGTGCCGCCGCCGGTGCCGAGCACGTGGTCGCGGACAGCGTCGTTCGCGATGTGGTGGCCCAGCGACTGGCTCACGCCGCGGAAGCCCTCACAACGGACCGGGATGACCGGAATGTCGTGCTTCTTCGCGGACTTCTTGGCGACGGCCTCGATGTCGTCGCCGATCAGACCGATCGGGCACTCGGACTGGATCGAGACGCCCTTGGCCAGCGGGAACAGCTCGACGATCTCGTCGAGGACCGTCTCCAGCTTGGCATCGCCGCCGAAGACGATGTCCTTCTCCTGGAAGTCCGTCGTGATCTGCATCGCGGTGAAGTTGTTCACGCCAAGGTGGCCGTGGGCGTAGTTGCGACGGGTGGCCCAGGAGTACTGACCACAGCCGACGGGCCCGTGGCTGATGGTGACGAGGTCCTTCACCGGGCCCCACACCACGCCCTTGGATCCGGCGTAGGAGCAGCCGCGGATCGTCATGACCCCGGGGCGGGACTTGATGTTGGACTTGACCTCGCACTCCTTCGACCCCTCGGGGTCGTTGGCCTTGATGTGCTTGGTCCGGAACTTGGCGGCCTTGGTGGGGTACTGACCCAGGACCTCGGCGATCATCGCCTCGGTCTCGGCCCGGGTCGGTGCCGGCGTCGTGGTCATGATCGGGACCTCATCCTCGACGGTGAGTGGAACAGGTGGTCGGGCGACGTGTTAGGCGACGGCGGCGGCCTTGCCGATCACGGTCTCGTCCTCCTGCGCCATGATCCCGAAGTCGATGAGGAGCTCCTCGAGCTCGTCCATGGTGATCGGCGTCGGGATCGTCTTCATCTCGTTGTTGACGATCTTGTTGGCCAGCTCGCGGTACTGGTCGGCCTGGCTGTTGGTCGGGTCGTACTCGATGACCGTCATCCGGCGCAGCTCGGCGTGCTGCACGACGTTGTTACGCGGGATGAAGTGGATCATCTGGGTGTTGAGGCGGCGGGCGAGCTCCATGATCAGCTCGTCCTCGCGGTCGGTGTTACGGCTGTTGCAGATGAGCCCGCCGAGCCGGACGCCGCCGGAGTGCGCGTACTTCAGGATGCCGCGGGCGATGTTGTTCGCCGCGTACATCGCCATCATCTCGCCGGAGGTGACGATGTAGATCTCCTGCGCCTTGCCCTGGCGGATCGGCATCGCGAACCCGCCGCACACAACGTCACCGAGGACGTCGTAGGTGACGAAGTCGAGGTTCTCGTACGCGCCGGCCTCCTCCAGGTAGGTGATGGAGGTGATGACGCCACGGCCGGCGCAGCCCACGCCCGGCTCCGGGCCACCGGACTCGACGCACTTGATGCCCCACTGGCCCTCGACGAGAACCTCGTCGAGCTCCAGGTCCTCGACCGAACCCTTCTCGGCCGCGAGCTGGATGACGGAGGTCTGCGCCTTCGCGTGCAGGATCAGGCGGGTCGAGTCGGCCTTCGGGTCGCAGCCGACAATCATGACCCGCTGACCCATCTCGGCCATGGCCGCCATGGTGTTCTGCTGGGTGGTGGACTTGCCAATACCACCCTTGCCGTAGAACGCGATCTGGCGCATGCGGTGCTCCTCCTTGGGACGGTTGCCCGGCGCGCGGTCACCGGGGCTCGGCCATGCCGATCGGGCTGGCCGGGCCGGTCGGCCCGCGAGCTGCCGGACGTGCCGCCGGTCGGATTGGACCGGGACGTCGGCACTACCGTGGTGCTGGTCGTACGAGCCCTCTGGCGCGGGCAGGTCGGTCAGACCTGCTCTTCGCGCCGGGGGGCCTCCGCTCGGGGGGTCGGCATCTCCACCCGCCCGAGAAGCTCTTGGAAGTCGCGGCCGTGAAGGCCGCGCTTGTGCTGGGTGGCGGCGGCACGCACCCGCTCCAGCAGGGGTTCGATCTCGTCGTCCTCGGCGGTCAGCCCGTACTGCTCGAGCGCGTAGCGGACCGAGGCCCGCCCGCTGTGCTTGCCGATCGCCAGCCGCCGGCGCCCGCCGACCTCGGCGGGGTCGAACGGCTCGTACGTCGCCGGGTGGCGCAGGATGCCGTGCACGTGGATGCCCGACTCGTGCGCGAACACCGACTCGCCGACCACCGCCTTGCCTGCCGGCAGGGGCCGGCGTGCGGCCCGCGACACCAGCCGGGCGAGGCTGCGAAACGACGTCGTGTCCAGGTCGACGGGCAGCTTCAGCAGGTGCCGAAGCGCCATCGCGACCTCTTCGATCGGGGCGTTCCCGGCGCGTTCGCCCAGGCCGAGCACGGTGGTGCTGACCCAGGTGAACCCCGCCTGGACGGCGGCGATGGTGTTGGCCGTCGCCAGGCCGAAGTCGTCGTGGGCGTGGATCTCCCACGGCCCCGGGACCGCCCTGACCAGTCGCCCCAGCCGATCGTGCGCGCTCACCGGGTCGAGCAGGCCGACGGTGTCGGCCCAGCGCAGCCTGGTGACGCCCAGTTCCCGCAGTTCGCCCGCCAGGTCCGTGACGAACGCGTCGTCGGCGCGGGAGGCGTCCTCGAAACCGACGCTCACCCGCATCCCACGATCCGTCGCATCCGCGACACACTCGCGGACCCGCTGCCGCGCCCAGGCCCGATCCCGCCCCAACTTGCTCTTCAGGTGCAAGTCGGAGACGGGGATGGTCAGGTGCGCGGTGACAAGGCCGCAGCTTGCCGCGGCCTCGACGTCGCGGCGGTCGGCCCGGCACCAGCCCACGATCTCCGCGTGCGGATCGGTTGCGAGGATCTCCCGCAGCACGTCCCGCTCGGTGACACCCATCGCCGGGATTCCGGCTTCGATCTGGTGCACCCCGATGGCGTCCAGGGCAGCGGCGATGGCAAGTTTCTCGGCCGCGGTGAATGCGACGCCAGGCGCCTGCTCGCCGTCGCGGAGCGTGGTGTCGCAGAATTTGATCGCCGCGTCCGGCTGTATCGCCGTGGCAGATGAGCTGGGAAAACGGGGGTCTCGCACTGTCATCACCAGCCGTTGCTCCGGGACTGAAGACCATGGGCTGCGCCGCGAACTGTGGTTCTGTGTTTGTTCGGCGGCGACATGAATCAGACTAGGAGGCGATTATTTCGAGGCTGCAAGCGCCGGTAACTTCCGGGTTAACAGGTATTCCCGCCGGATGAGTGCAAGCTTTTCTGTTGGGATATCTCGAAGGATATCTCGAAGGAAAAATTTATCCTTGAGGTTTTCTTTGGGGGACTTCCTGCGGGCCGCGGTGGCCCAGCTCACGTGGCGGGGGTGGGCCGCCCAGGGTGGCCGGGGGCCCACGTAGTCGCGCACCTCACCGAGGGCGGCGCCCGTCCCGGACGAAAAGGAGCACCGACCGACGCGTCCGACCGTGCATACGCCACGTTATCCGACCGGACCGCCCAGACGATTCCTTTCCGTAGCGCAAATGTCACGGATAGGAATCCGAGGCGGTCGACAGGGGGCCGCGACGGCGGTGCGGAGTACGCACTAATTGGCACGTCCCGATGGCGTCACCATCGGCCTGTGCAGCGAGGGTTAACGTTATCGAAACCCTTGAACTTCTTCCTGCGTTGGACCTCACCGAGCGGGTCGGATATCTTATGGATAACAAAATTGCGCCGGGCGAAGCCGGGCGAGGCCGGCCCGGCAGCACGCAGTGCTTTCCCTGGGGAAGCGGAAGGAGCTGGGCGTGTCGGTTCACGTATACGCGGGGTACTTCGGTTGCCAGCAGGGATGGTAGAGATGTCGGAGGCGCAGATGATCGATGTGCCGACCGACGCCCCCGGGACCTGGGAGGATCTGCGGTCAGCCGTGGTGGGGAACAACGGAGTCTTCAGGACCACCATGGGCTTGCTGCGGGAGATCGGTGGCTACGGCCGGCTCGGGACGAACGTGCGGCAGATCCTCAGCCGCAACCTCGCGGGTATCGGGCTCGGTCACCTACCCATGGAGCTGCCGGCCTACCAGGACAAGGAGATCCTGCTCTTCCAGTACGGCACCCCCGCGGCCGAGATCGTGGAAGCGGTCCGCGAGGGCGCCTCGGACGGAGCCGAGACCGCGCTGGTCCGGCTGAACTCGTCGCAGGATCTCGCCAAGGTGCGTGACGCCTCGCTGAAGGCGGTCGAGCTCCTGTCGATCCTGAACGACCGATGCCGGGACTGCATGCGTCCCCTGCCGTAAACGACCGGTAGGCGGCACCCCTCAGCGATACTCGCCGATCGCCGAGGCACCGCCTGCCCGTTCAACTCGGTCCACCGGGAGCGCGGCCACCGTTGCGGGCATGGGGACGGCGGCTACCACGGGCTTTCTCTCGCAGTGGCGGCCTGGGACGCCGCTGCGAGAGAAAGCCTGGGTCACCGTCTGACCACGACCGCCCGGCCCGCGATCACGGCCCGGACCAGGCACCGCCCACGCTGGTCACCGACCGTATCGATCTGGCGCTATTCCGGCACCAACCCGATATGGTCGGTGACCCGTGGCCTGCCTCTGCCCCTCCGGCGCATTCACTTACTGATCGATGAGCAAGTAATCTCGGAACCGTGAGCCAGACCAGGGAACGGATCCTCACGATCGCTCGCGACCTGTTCGCCCGTCATGGCTACAGCGGCACGACCAATGCTGACATCGCCCGCGAGCTGGGCACCACGACGGCCGCGCTGTACTACCACTTCCCGTCCAAAGCGGCGATCCTCGACGGCCTGGTCGCCGAGCCCCTGGCGGCCTACCGCCGGATCATCGAGTGCCTCAACACCGGGCCGCCCGCCCCGCCCGAGCTGCTCAGCGCGTTCATCGACCTCGCCGCGGACTCCCGCGAGCTGGCCGCGCTGATCGACCGGGAACCGAGCGTGCTGGCCGCCATCGACAAACGCCTGCCCCGCGCCTTCGAGGGGATGATTCAGCAGGTGATCGTCGCGCTGGCCGGCCCCGATCCCGACCGCGCAGCCATCCTGCGCGCGCACGCCGCCTTCGCCGCGATCAAACACGCCACGATGGCCGCGATCGCCCTCAACCACGGCACCCTCGACCCCGCCGACCGCGCCGAGATCCTCCGCACCGCCCTGCGCATCCTCCAGCCCACCGCCGAGGACTGAGCCGGTCACCGGCCGGCCGGCTGCTCTCGCGTCCTCACCTCGGGATGGGAATCGGGCTGTCTCGCCGCGCCGAGTGCCGTAGAAGGGAGGGATGGCGCAGTTTCATTTCGACCCTCGGACCTATCGAGCCACGGTGGTTGCCGAGGTGCCGCACTACGAACGGCTGCAGGACGAGGTGGCGGCGGCCACGGCGGGTCGGCGGGTGACGCGCATGCTCGATCTCGGGGTGGGTACGGGTGAGACCAGTGGGCGTGTGCTCGACGTCCATCCGGATGCCGCCCTCGTCGCGATCGACGAGAGTCCGGCGATGCTTGAAGCCGCCCGCCCCCGCCTGCCCCCCGCGGAC
>NZ_JANEZT010000024.1 GCF_025403405.1 Frankia tisae | reverse complement strand
GTGGTGGACAGGCCGCTGACGTCGGTGAGGGACATTCCCGCCGTGGGGATGCCGAGTTCGGTGACCGTTTCGGTCACGGCCCGTGCGGCCCCGGCGAACGACGCCGGCAGGCCGCGCCGCAGGGCGACCAGCCGGCCCAGGCACTCCGCCAGGTCGTTGTCGGACGCGGTGAGCATGCGTTCGACGAGAACCCGCACCGGCGGGCTGTCCACCGAGGCGATGCGGGCCGCCCCCGCCTGGGCGGGCCCGAGGCCGACCGCCCCGACCGGGACCCCGGCGGCCGCCAGCGCCCCGGCGAAGGCCGATGTTGCCGCCGCCGCCGGGGTGGGGCTGCGCGGGCCCTCGGCGCCCGGGGCGGAGCGTCCCGCGTCGAGTTCCAGGGCGGAGACCGGCGTGGCGTCGCCGTCAGTCACGTAGTTGTCGCGCCATCCCGGCGCCCGGTCCGGGCCGACGAACAACGACCCGTCGCCGACCACCCGGGCCACCGAGGTGATGCCGGCCGCCCGAACCTGGCCGACGAGATCGGTGAGCCGGGCCAGCGCCGGGTAGCCGCCGGTCTCGGTCGACGCGGTCAGCGTCGGGTCGCCGCCGCCCACGAGCCACAGCGTGCCGCCGGGCGCGCGGCTGGTGGCGCCCGGCGGCGGGCTGTAGAGCACCGAGGTGCGCAGCCGGGTGTCCGGGAACGTGACGAGCGCCGCGGTGGCCACCGCGGTCTTGAGTGTCGACGCCGGCACGGCTGGGATGCGGGCGCGGTTGTCCAGCAGCACGCGACCGGTCAGCGCGTCGACGACGAAGGCGGCGGGCCCGGCGAGGACGGGGTCGCCGAGCGGACCGGAAAGGCGGGCGGCGACCGCCGCCGGCTGGGGCGTGGGCGCGGCCGAGTCCAGACCTGCGAGGATCGCGGCGCTCGCCCGCGCCGATCCGGCGCCGGGCGGGACGGGTTCGCCGGTGGCGGGGCCGGCGGACAGGGAACCGGCGAGCAGGGCGCCGGCGAGGGCGGTGAGCGCCCCTACCCGAGCGACCGGCGCGGCTGACGTCACTCGCCGGACACTACGCAAGGCGGGTGGGCGACGTCACCGCCACCCGCCGCGGCGGGTGTGAGCCGTTGCGGGCGGATGCATGCCAGTCTGGCGCGGGGCGTCCCCGGTGGCATATGGAGGGCCACTGTGTCACCGTATGGCGCGAACCGTGAGTCGACCCGCGCCGGTCCTGGTGGCCAGCGGGCGGGTCCGGTCGGCCGCGGCGGTCCGGCATGCTTTCCCGCCGCCCGGCGGGTCATCGGTGGCCGGCGGGGGAACACCTGCCTGCGAGAGGCGGGCTCCCGCTCGCCGGCCGCGTGCTTCCGGGACACTGGGAGGGCGGCGGTCGTCGTCCGCGACACTTCGCCGCGTCCGTCGGGTGTCCCGGCGCGTGCCCGCCGTCGGTGGCGCGCGGCATCCGGCCGCGGTGCCCCGGCAGCCGCCGGAGCATGCGAACCCGGCATTCGCCGGAGGCTGACAAGCAAGTTCACACGTGGCGGCCGTCCGGCGCGGACCGGGCCGGCCTGAGCATGAAGGAGACAGGGAGCGGAGTGGACCTTGAGTTCGATGTGACCATCGAGATCCCCAAGGGTCAGCGCAACAAGTACGAGATGGATCACCACACCGGACGCATCCGGCTCGACCGGATGTTGTTCACCTCCACCCACTACCCGTCGGACTACGGGTTCATCGAGGGCACCCTCGGGCGAGACGGGGATCCGCTGGATGCGCTCGTCCTGCTGGAGGAGCCGACCTTCCCGGGCTGCCTGGTGCGGTGCCGGACGATCGGCATGTTCGAGATGACCGACGAGAAGGGCCCGGACGACAAGGTCCTGTGCGTCCCGGTCGCGGACGTGCGGCAGGAGCATCTGCGGGACCTGCGGCACCTGCCGGAGTTCGACCGGCTGGAGATCCAGCATTTCTTCGAGGTCTACAAGGACCTGGAGCCCGGCAAGTCGGTCGAGGGCGCGTCCTGGGTGGACCGCAAGGAGGCCGAGCGGGAGATCCTCGCCTCCATCAAGCGGCTGCACGACTCGGAGGCCGCCGGGGCGGACGGGCACGACCAGGAGGCCGAGCCCAAGTTGGCGTGATCGGCCGACCGGCGCGGCGGCGACGCCTCTCCATGCACGAGCCCGCGGGGTTTCGTGGATGAGGAGGCGTCCCTCGCGCCGGCCTTCCGGTGAGCCAGCGGACCGTGTAGCAGGCCATGTGCTGCTAGTCGGCCGTATTGCCCGCATGGGGATAGGTCGTGATCCCCCCAAGCACGGACAGGTCGCCGACGGCAAGCCGGCGCCGGTCCTTGTCGATGCCGGCCTGGATCTCCGGATTGGCGCAGAGCACGGCCTGGGGCCACCAGCGGTCGATGACCCGGTGTAGCGGTGCCAGGTCGAGGGTGTTGTCGGTCTCGACGGCGGCCGCATGGAAGTCGGCTTCGAACTCGGCGCGCTGCTCGGGATCGAGCGCGGCGCGAATCGCCGGGCCGGTGCGCTCAACCCGGCTGCGCACCCCGTACGAGGGGACCGTGACGCCCGTGGTCGTGGGATCGATTGTCGCACTCGGGGGCGCCGCACCCGCCGCACCGAGCGTGCCCGGCTGTCGCAGCGCGTGCCGGCCAGGGCCCGTTCTGGAGGGGGAGTGAGCCGGAGGCGGGGATTGAACCCGCGACCTATCGCTTACGAGGCGATTGCTCTGCCACTGAGCTACTCCGGCGATCGGCCAGGATCGCACTGGCCCGGGTCGAGTATGCCAGATGCCTGGGCGGTGCCGACTGGTGGTGCTCGGGTGGCTGCTCGGCGCGGCGGACGAGGAGCCGGCCGGCCGGCCCTGATGTCCGCCCCGCTCCCGCCCGTGGCCTGCGCCCGGCGATGAATGCCTCCCGTCCGCGGTGGGCGCCGATTCGAGCGAGGTCAGGGGGCGAATTCGGGAACAATCTGACGATCCAACCCCATCAGTGCGTCATCGGTGGCCGAGAAGGAAGCCGCTGATGTGACGATCGGTTTTCACTCAATCTATTATTTGTCATGATTTTTGGTTCCTAGCCCCACCGAACGCCCCAAACCGCTACCCCGGTTGCAGTTGTTCCGATGAGGATGCGTAGGGTTTCGCTCCATGACCGGGGCCGGGGACGCTGCACCAGCAGCAGCGGCGACACGAGGAGCCTCGCTCCTCGTCGCTGAGGACGATGAGGCATCGCGCGTGGCACTTGCGCGCAGCCTCGAACGATTCGGTTATCGCGTGTTGGAGGCGGCGGACGGCGAAGCTGCCCTCCGGCTTTTCCAGACGACGGAGATCGATCTGGTCGTGCTGGACGTCGCGATGCCGCGGATGGACGGCTTCGCCGTACTGAGCCGTCTGCGCCAGACCAGCGAGGTGCCGGTGATCATGCTCACCGGGCGGGCCGAGGAGGTCGATCGCGTGGTCGGCCTGGAGCTGGGCGCCGACGACTACGTCGTGAAGCCCTACTCGCTGCGGGAACTGGTCGCTCGGGTGCGGGCCCGGCTACGCCGCCGGCCCGCCGAGCCGCCGCCGCAACGCAGCGGGGACGGCAACGACCCGCTCGTGTACGGCGACGTGTCCATCGACCTGCGCGCCCGCGAGGTCGCCGTCGCCGGCGAGCGGATCGACCTGACCGCGCGCGAGTACGAGCTACTGGCCTTCCTCGCGCGCCACCCACGACGGGTTTTCAGCCGCGAGGAGCTGCTCGAACAGGTCTGGGGTACCCGCTTCCAGGACCCTGCCACCGTGACCGAGCACGTCCGGCGGGTACGCACCAAGGTGGAGGGCCGCCCGCCGCAGCGACGGCTGGTCACCACACTGCGCGGGATGGGCTACCGGTTCGACCCGTGATCCGTCGGGTGCCCTGACCGATCAGAGGCGGGGGCGGTGCCGGGAGCGTCGGCGGGAATGCCCCGGGGCGCCGCCTGGCGCCCCGTCGTACTCCGCCTCCTCGAGGTCGGCGGCGACGTGGTTCGCGCCTGCGCCACCGGCGCCCTCGTGGGCGCCGGCATGGTCGATGCCGGCCGGAGCGGGGCCGGGATCGGAGCGGGGCTCGGCCTTGTGCGGGGCGTAGGCGGCCTCGTGCGCCTGCCGGGACGGGCACACGTCGGCTCGTTCGCAGGAGGTCCGCGCACCGCCGTCGAGCACGACGACCACCTGCTCGCGTGGCACGTCGTGGCGCACGACTCGGCCCTCGCCCTGGGGTGTGCAGGCCCGTTCCCCGACGGCGGGCACGGCCCCGGCGAACTCCTCGTACAACGGGTGCTCGTAGCGCAGGCAGCACATCAGCCGGCCGCAGGCCCCGCTGATGCGCATCGGGTTGAGGGCGAGGTTCTGGTCGCGGGCCATGCGCAGGCTCACCGGCTCGAAGTCGGTGAGGAACGTGGCGCAGCACAGGTCGCGCCCGCACGAACCGATCCCGCCCTGCAAGCGGGCGCCGTCCCGGGCGGACAGCTGCCGCAGCCGCACTCGCGCGGCCAGCGTCCGGTTCAGGTCGCGGACCAGCTCCCGGAAGTCGATCCGGGTCTCGGCGCTGAAGTAGATCGTGTAGCCGCCCGTGTCCGGTACGTGATCGACGCCCACGATCTTCATCGGCAGGTTGTGCTCCCGCGCCAGCCGGCGGGCGGCGACCCGAGCGCGGGCGCGCCGACGCCGGGACAGCTCGGCGCGCTGCACATCGGCCGTCTGTGCCATCCCCGCCAGCACGGGCAGGCCGCCGATGTCCTCGGAGACCCACTGCGGTGCCCACATGCAGGTGGCGACCTCGGGACCATCGTCGGTGGGCACGAGGACCTGGTCGCCGACCCGGGGGGTATGGGTACCCGGATCTGCGTAGTAGAGCTTGCCGCGCGGGGAGAACGCCACTGCGCACATCATCGGCATCCGGCCCGTCACCTCCCCTGGCCCGCGGGCCGGCCGGAACGGTGGCCCGACTGGGAAGCGGGCCCGATGTGCGGCAGCGCCGGTCGAGTGGGGCCTGCCGGAGCCGCTCGCGGGCGTGATCTGCGTCGCAGATCAGGATATGCCTGGACTTGCAGGTTGGCTGCCCATTCGGCCTATTCGGCCCATCGACCGCCGCTTGGCGGTCTCCGGGCGAGCGGCGGTCTCCGGGCGAGCGGCGGTGGCCGGGCGAGCGGCGGCGGCCGGCGTCAGCCGTCGCGCAGGGCGAGGGCCAGCGATTCCACCGCGAGTAGCGGGACGAGGCCGGGATTGTCGGCGAGCGCCGACCGGGTCGCGAGCACGGCCTCCAGCCGCCGCAGCGTCTGCTCCGGCGTCGAGCCCGCCGCGAGGCCCGCGGCCTCGGCCGCATGGTCGGCATGGATCGGGTCGACCGGTGCGCCGAGCTGCTCCGCGAGCACATCGCGGTAGAGACCAGCAAGGTCGACCAGGGCACGGTCGAGAGAGTCGAGGACGGTGCGCCGCCCGCGACTCTTCTGGGTCCGCTCAAGCTCCTTGAGCGCCCCGGCCGCGCCCCGCACGACCATCGACCGGGCCTTCGCACCGGCCTTCGGCGCCCGAGCCGACCTCGACTTGCCACCGGTGGCCGTCGCGCCGACGCCGAGTGCTGTCTTCAGCGCCTCCGTCTCGACCTCGTCCCGCTCGGTGTTCGCGGCCTCGGCGTCCGCGTTCGCGGCACCCACGAGATCCGCGGCCGCGGCCAGGCAGTCCCCGACGCGGCCCAGGCGGCTCGGGATGCGTAGCACCGCCGCGCGATGAGCCCGGGCGGCCTCGTCGGTGGCGAGGCGGCGGGCCAGCGCGAGGTGCCCCTGCGACGCCCGGGCTGCCGTCTGCGCCAGCCGGTCGTCGACCCCCTCCCGCAGCAGCATGTCGCGCACGTCCGCGGCGGAGGGCAGCCGCAGCGCGACCGTCCGGCAGCGAGAGCGGATGGTGGGCAGCACGTCCTCGACCGACGGTGCGCACAGCAGGAACACGGCGCGTTCCGCCGGCTCCTCCAATGCCTTGAGCAGCGCGTTGGCCGCTGCCTCGGTGAGCCGGTCGGCGTCGGTGAGCAGCAGGATCCGCCAGCGGCCGGCGGTCGGGGCGCTGGCGGCGTCCCGGACCAGGGCGCGGACATCCTTCACCCCGAGTGAGAGCCCCTCCGGTGTGACGGTGCGTAGGTCGGTGGCGGTGTCGGTGAGCACGGTGTGGCAGCCGTTGCACTCCCCGCAGCCCGGCGGTTCCCGCTTACAGTTGAGAGCGGCGGCGAACGCTCGCGCCGCCTCCTGCCGCCCCGCGCCGGCGGGGCCGGTGAACAGCCACGAATGAGTCATCCCGGAGCGTGCGCCGGCCGGGCCGTCACCCCCGCCCATGGCCGCACGGATGCCGCGGGACGCTGCCACCGCGGCCGTCCGCAGCGTCGCGACGACCGCTTCCTGGCCGACCAGCGTCTCCCAAACGGTCACGGGCCCAATCATCCCCCCGCCCGGGGACGACCGGGTAGCCGCTGGCCGGTTCAGACCCCCAGGGGAGCGGCCCGGCGCTTGACCCGGCCGGCCACGATCGCACGGACCTCGGCGTGGATCTCTTCCCGGGGGCGGGTCGCGTCGACGGTGAGGTAACGCGCGGGCTCCTCCTGGGCCAGCCGGCGGAACCCGTCGCGCACCCGGCGGCGATAGGCGAGCACCTCGGCTCCTACCTCCTCGCCCGAGTGGTCGCCCGATCCGCGGCCTGGTTCACCGCCGATATCGTTGGTGCCCGCGTCCAGGTTGGTGCCCGCGTCCAGGTCGGTGGCCGTGCCCGCGTCGGTGGCCGTGGCCGTGGCCGTGGCCGTGGCCGGGTCGGCGTGCGCCCGCGCGCCGTCATGCTCGCCCGCGGGGAACTGGGGGGTAACGCCCGTTTCCGGTGGCAACGCGAGCTCGGCGGGCAGATCCAGCAGGACGGTCAGGTCGGGGATGAGGGCCTGGGTGGCCCACTGGGCCAGCACGGCCAGTTCCGCGGCGTCGACCGACCGGCTCGCGCACTGGAAGGCGACCCACGAATCGACGTAGCGGTCCGTGATGACGATTGCGCCCCGGGCGAGCGCCGGCTCGATCACCCGGCTTACGTGCTCGGCACGGTCGGCGGCGGCGAGCAGCGCCTCGGTGCGGGGGTGCAGGTGTGCCGAGGGGTCGAACAGCAGCTCCCGCAGCCTCGCGCCGGTGGCGGTGGCGCCGGAACCGGAGGTCACGACGACCTCGCGCCCGCTGGCGGCCAACCAGGAGCGCAACAGCTCCACCTGGGTGGATCGGCCGGCCCCCTCGGCCCCCTCCACCGCGACGAACAGGCCGGCGTGACGTGGTCGGGTCGGCGCCGGCTTCCGGCCGCGCAGCGCGCTCCACAGCTCCGGCCAGACCGCGACCCCGACCCGCTCGTCCATCTGGCGGTAGGAGAACAGCCCCACCGCCACCGCGAGCAGGCCACCACCGAGCAGGACGACGGTGACGCCGTCTGCCCGCACGGTGATGTCGCCCCACAGATGGATGCCATGCGAGCCGATCAGCCCGACGAGGGCGGGCGCGGCCGCCAGCACCAGCAGCAGGTCGACGCGCACCAGCGACTGCACCAGGGCGAAGGTCCGTCCCCGCAGCTCGTCGGAGACCTCGGCCTGCAGCAGCGTGTAACCGGTCACCCAGGCCACCCCGGCGAAGGCCCCCACGGCCACCACCAGGATGCAGGCGATGACCAGGTTCGGGATGATCGCGACGATCACCAAGGTGATGCCGGCGCCGGTGACGCAGACGCCGAACAGGCGGGTTCGGCTGTAGTCGCCCAGTAGTTTCGGCCCGGCGGCCATCCCACCGGCCAGCCCGACGAACACCGCTCCGAACAGAATTCCATACGCGGAGTCACCGCCGCCGAGGATCCCGACGTAGAGCCGGCCGAGGGCGATCACGCAACCCGCCCCCGCGAACCCGCCGAGGATGCCCACGACCAGCCCGCGGACCAGCCGGTCCTGCCCGACGAAGCGCCAGCCCTCGGTGATCGACGCCAGGAAGCCGGGTTCGGGACCGGTCTCCGGGCGGGCGGCCCGGCCGATGCCCTTGAGTCCCCAGATCACGATGGCCGAGCCGAGGAAGGTCGCCGCGTTGAAGTACAGCGCGAGATCGACGGAGGAGTCCCGGAAGAACGACACGCTGGAGCCCAGCGTCCGCGAGATCGTCGCCAGCAGGGTGAAGATGGCGGCGGCCAGCGGGGCCGTGCCGTAGGTCATGATCAGGCTGAGCGTGTTCGCCGCTGCGAGCCGCTCCCGCGGAACCAGGTGCGGGACGCTGGCGTCCTTCGCCGGAGCCCAGACCAGAGTGACCGCCTCGACCAGGAACGACGCGATAAGCAGCCACTCCAACGTGCCGATGAGCGGGATCGAGACGAACAACCCGAAGCGGATCACATCCGTGACGACCATGGTCATCCGGCGATCGAGCCGGTCGGCGAGCGCGCCGGCGAGCGGTCCGAGGATCAGGGCCGGCATCAGCCGGACGATCAGCAGCGAGCCGATGGCGTACGCCTGGCCCGAGAAGCTGTTCTGCAGCTTGGTGACCAGCGCGGTCGTGGCCAGTAGGCCCATCCAGTCGCCGAGGCTGGACAGGCTGAGCTGGATCCACATCCGGCGGAACTCGGGAATCCGCAGCACAGCGCGGATGTCGCTTTCGTCACCGGCCGCGCTGTTCGCCCTGGGGGGCGGGGAGGGGACGGTCGTGACCGGATGTCGGCTCGGCATGCGCCCGATCCGTGGCCGCCGGCCGCCACCGGCGCGGCGGCCCGCGCTGACGTCACCTGCGGGTCTTACGGTGCTGAAGACTTCGGATCCCTGTTCGCCGGATCCCTGTTCGCCGGATCCCTGTTCGCCGGATCCCTGTTCGCCGGATCCCTGCTCGTCGGAGGCCTGCTGTTCGCCGGTGGCCTGTTCATCGATGGCCGGCTCGGCTACGGGGGAGTAGGCGACGGGCGGGATCGTGCCGTCCCCGGACGTCGCCGTCGAGCCGCTCGTGTCCGAGGCCTGCTCCGCGGCCGGCTGGCCATCCGTGCCTGCGGGGGACGTGATGGTCGTGGTGAAGCCGGCCGCAGCGGGTCCCACGGTCTTCGCCGCCGAGCCGTCCCCCGCCGCGTCGGCCGGCCCTGGAGCCGGACGGATCGGCGAGGCCATCAGCCCGTCCGGCGGGTGCCACCGGGCGTCGCGCCCGCGGCGCCACCGCCGTCGTCCGGAGCGGACGACCCGGTGACCGCCGACTCCTCGCCGGCCTTCTTCGCCGCGCTGCCCTTCGCCGCGCTGCCCTTGGCCGCGCTGCCCTTGGCCGAGCCCGACTTCGCCGCCGAGCTCTTGGCGGTGGTGCCGGACTTGGCGGCCGTCTTCGCCGTCGCGGACTTCACCGCAGCCGGCTTCGCCGTGGTCGTCTTCGCCGTCGTGGACTTCGCCGTGCCGCTCTTGGCCGTCGGCGACTTGGCGGTGCGGGGCGCGCGTTTGGGGGTGGCCGGACCGCGGGCCCGGCGGTCCGCGAGCAGCTCCGCGGCGCGTTCGTCCGTGATCGATTCGACGGCGTCGCCCTTGCGCAGGCTCGCGTTGGTCTCGCCGTCGGTCACGTAGGGGCCGAAGCGTCCCTCGCGGACGACCATCGGTTTGCCGCTGACCGAGTCGTTGCCGAGTTCGCGCAGCGGGGGCGTCTGGACGGCTGCTCGGCGGCCCCGCGCCTTGGGCTGAGCGAGTAGCGCCAGCGCTTCGGGGAGGGTCACCGTGAACAGCTGATCCTCGGACTCCAGCGACCGGCTCTCGGCGCCCTTCTTCACATAGGGGCCGTACCGCCCGTTCTGCGCGGTCACCTCCTCGCCGTCCGCACCGGCGCCGAGGTTGCGCGGCAGCATGAGCAGTTTCACGGCGTCGTCGAGAGTCAGCGTCTCCAGCGACATCGTGCGCAGCAGGCTGGACGTGCGCGGCGGATCGGTGTCCGTCGTGACGTACGGGCCGAACCGGCCGGCCTTGGCCGTGATCGTCGCGCCCGTCGCCGGGTCCACCCCGAGCACCCGGTCCCCGCTCGGGGCGGCCAGCAACTCCAGCGCGTGGGCGACGGTGAGCTCGTCGGGGGCCTGGTCGTCGGGCACGCTGGCCCGACTCTCCCCGTGCTGGACGTAGGGGCCGTACCGCCCGACCCGCACCACGACCGTCGTACCGTCGTCGGCCACGCCGAGCGGGATCGAGTTCACCTCGCGGGCGTCGATCTCGCCGAGTCGTTCGCTCACGAGGTGCTTGAGCCCGGCCGCGGAGCCGGGGTCGGTGCCGTTCCCGGTGCCGTCCCCCGTGCCGAAGTAGAAACGAGTCAACCAGTCGGTGGATGCCGCGGTGCCGGCCGCGATGTCGTCGAGGTCGTCCTCCATCGTCGCGGTGAACCGGTAGTCCACCAGCCGGCCGAAGTGGTCCTCCAGCAGGCCGACGACGGCGAACGCGATGAAGCTCGGCACGAGCGCCGAGCCCTTCTTCCACACGTAGCCGCGATCCTGGATCGTGCCGATGATCGAGGCGTACGTGGACGGCCGGCCGATCCCGAGTTCCTCGAGCGTCTTGACCAGGCTGGCTTCGGTGAATCGGGCCGGCGGGCTGGTGGCGTGCCCGCGGGGAGTCAGCGAGCGGACCTCGAGCGGGTCGCCCTCGCGGACGTCGGGCAGGCGCCGCTCGCGGTCCTCCAGCTCCGCGTCGGGGTCGTCCGCACCCTCGACGTAGGCGCGCAGGAAGCCGGGGAAGGTGATGACCTTGCCGGACGCGGAGAACTCCGCGTTCTCCCCGGTCGACGACGTGGCGCCGAGCCGGATCGTGGCGCTGGTGCCCCGGGCGTCCGCCATCTGGCTCGCGACCGTGCGCTGCCAGATCAGCTCGTACAGCCGGTAGGAGTCGAGGTCGAGCTCGCCGCGGACCTCCCCGGGGGTGCGGAAGTGATCGCCGGCGGGCCGGATCGCCTCGTGCGCCTCCTGGGCGTTCTTGACCTTCTTGGTGTACGTGCGCGGCTGGGTCGGCACGTACTCCGCGCCGTAGAGGCTCTCGGCCTGGGAACGGGCTGCGGCGAGGGCGGTCCCGGACAGGTTCGTCGAGTCCGTACGCATGTAGGTGATGTAGCCGTTCTCGTACAGCCGCTGCGCGATCTGCATGGTGCGCTGGCTGGAGAACCGCAGCTTGCGGCCCGCCTCCTGCTGCAGCGTGGAGGTCATGAACGGCGGGTACGGCGAACGGCGGTACGGCTTGGTCTCCACCGAGCGCACCGCGAACGCCGCGCCGGCCAGCCGGTCGCCGAGGGCGCGCGCGCCCGCCTCGTCCAGCCGGGTCACACCGGACGTGGTCAGCTCGCCGGTCGGCGCGAAGTCCCGGCCGGTGGCGATCCGGTTGCCGTCGAGGGCGACGAGTGTCGCCGGCAGCGGAGTGCGCTCCACGACAGAGCCGGCTCCGCCCGCGTCCGCGCCGTCGGTTCCTGCCGGCCAGCTCTGGCGGGCGACCGTCGCGCCGAACAGGCCCTCGATGTTCCAGTACTCCGCCGAGCGGAACCGCATCCGGGCCCGCTCCCGCTCGACCAGGACCCGGGTCGCCACGCTCTGAACACGGCCCGCCGACAGCTTCGGCATGACCTTCTTCCACAGCACGGGGGAGACCTCGTAGCCGTAGAGGCGGTCCAGGATGCGACGGGTCTCCTGCGCGTTGACCAGGTTCTCGTCGATCTCGCGGGGGTTGTCGACGGCGCGGCGGATCGCCTGCGGAGTGATCTCGTGGAACACCATCCGCTTCACCGGCACCGTCGGCTTCAGCGTCTGGAGCAGGTGCCAGGCGATCGCCTCGCCCTCGCGGTCCTCGTCTGTCGCGAGGTAGAGCTCGGTGGCGTCCTTCACCAATGCCTTGAGCTTGCTGACCTGCAGCCTCTTGTCCGGCGTGACAACGTAGAGCGGTTCGAAGTCGTTGTCGACGTCGACGCCGAGCCGGGCCCACGGCTTGCCCTTGTGCGCGGCTGGGACATCGGCGGCGCTGCGCGGCAGGTCGCGGATGTGGCCGATGCTCGACTCCACCTGCCAGCCCGGGCCGAGGTAGCCGGCGATGGTCTTCGCCTTCGCCGGGGACTCCACGATCACCAGGCGCATGCCCGCACCTGGGGTCGGCTTGGATGCGGCACCGGCGGAGCCGCTTGTTCCGGCCGCCGTGCCTCCCGTCGCGGCTCGGCTCGCGGCGGCCCGGCCGCTCGTACGCCTGGTGGGCACCTCTGCCGAGGCCGCGCTCGCGCCCGGGCTCGGAGTGGGGCCGGTCCCGGTGGGCTCGCCAGGCTCGGCGACCGGGGCGGCTGACCGCGCGGTCGTCCGTGTCGTCGTCTTCGTGCGCGGTGGCACTTCTCTCCTCGGTGCAGCGTGCTCGGTGCGATGACCGGTGGGCGAAGCGTAGGTCGCCTCTCCGAAGCGTAGGTCCCGGATATGGCGGATGTTGCTCGGGTGGTGCTCGGTGCTGGATCTGGCGTGGCCCGGCGAACGTGCGTCCGGCGGGTGCTGATCGGGCGGACGGCGGCCGCCGGTGTGCAAGCGGTGCCTCGCAGCACCGTACGCCGCTGTTGGATTCCGCGAAGCTTCCCGTCCGGGTAGGACCCCGGTAGCCCGACGCCTACCCACGGCGCACCCGATGACGCCTGAACGGCCCGACCGGGCTCGCACGAGGGTGCGCGGGGGTGGTATATGGCCACCACGGCGGACCCCCAAATGTTACTCTGGGTGACTGATCCCCGGTGCCTGTCCCCGTGCCCGGCGGTGCCGGTGGTCGGGCGCACCGCCGGAGTGGGATGGCGCAATCCGGCCGGTGGCCGGCGGGCACGGAGCGGATCTCGTGCCGGCCGGCCACCGGCCGGGATCGCAGTCAGACGTTGATTGTTTCCGAACTCGGGGCTGCCGCCTGCGCGACCGGTGGATCTCCAGCGATCATCGAGCTGCGCCGCTTGGACACGACGATCACCGCGACGATGACGACGACCGCGGCGAGGGCGATGCCGATGCGCAGCGGCGTGTTCCGGTCGGTGCCGACCGAGTACTTCACCACCGTCGGTGCGATCAGCAGGCTGACCAGATTCATCACCTTGAGCAGCGGGTTGATGGACGGCCCGGCGGTGTCCTTGAACGGGTCGCCGACCGTGTCGCCGATCACGGTCGCGGCGTGGACCTCCGAGCCCTTCCCGCCGTAGTTCCCGTCCTCGACGAGCTTCTTCGCGTTGTCCCACGCACCGCCGGAGTTCGCCAGGAACACGGCCATCAGGACGCCGCCGGCGATGGCCCCGCCGAGGAACGCCCCCAGCGGCGGATAACCGAGGCCGAAACCGACCGCGATCGGTGCCAGGACCGCCAGCGTTCCTGGGGTAATCAGTTCACGGAGCGAATCCCTGGTGCAGATGTCGACAACCGCGCCGTAGTCCGGTTTCTCGCTGCCGGTCATGATTCCGGGCCTGGTGCGGAACTGGTTGCGCACCTCCATCACGACCCGGCCGGCCGCACGACCCACCGCGTTGATGGCGAGCCCCGCGAACAGGAAGACGACGGCCGCGCCGATGACGAGCCCGACCAGAGCATCGGGATATGCGATGTTCAGTCCGCCGACCGTTCCTCGCCCGGTTTCCGGGCGGGCACCGGCGTCGCCGAGAGCATTGGTCACCGTGTCGGTGAACGAGCCGAACAGCGCGGTCGCGGCCAGGACCGCGGTGGCGATCGCGATGCCCTTCGTGATGGCCTTCGTGGTGTTGCCCACGGCGTCGAGGGAGGTCAGGATGGCGCTGCCCTGCTCGTCCATCTCGCCGGACATCTCGGCGATGCCCTGGGCGTTGTCGCTCACCGGGCCGAAGGTGTCCATCGAGACGATGACGCCCACCGTGGTCAGTAGCCCGGTGCCCGCCAGCGCGACCGCGAACAACGCGATCGTGACGCTGCCCGAGCCAAGCAGATAGGCGCCGAAGACTGCGGCCCCGATGAGCAGGGAGGAGTAGACCGCGGATTCCAGGCCGACACCGATGCCGGCGAGAATGTTCGTGGCCGGTCCGGTGAGCGACGCCTGGGCCACATCCCGCACCGGCCGGCGGGTCGTCTCGGTGAAGTATCCCGTGAGTAGCTGGATGGCCGCGGCGAGCATGATGCCGATAAGAACGGCACTGATGGCGATGACCCGCGGATTGCCGGACTGGGTGCTGGACTCGAGCCCGGGGAACCCGGCGAAGTCCGTCGGTAGATAGAGCACCGAGACGATCACCACGCCGATCGCCGACACCACCGCGGAGATGAAGAAGCCGCGGTTGATCGCGGCCATCCCGCTGCGGTCGCCGGCCCGTGGCGATACCGCGAAGATGCCGATGACCGCCGTGACGACCCCGACGGCCGGGATCAGCAGCGGGAACACCAGCCCTCGCTCGCCGAAGGCGCTCACCCCGAGGATCAGCGCTGCGACCAGCGTCACCGCGTAGGACTCGAACAGGTCCGCGGCCATCCCGGCGCAGTCGCCCACGTTGTCGCCGACGTTGTCGGCGATCGTCGCCGCGTTGCGCGGGTCGTCCTCCGGAATGCCCTGTTCGACCTTTCCGACCAGGTCGGCTCCGACGTCCGCGGCCTTGGTGAAGATGCCACCCCCGACCCGCATGAACATCGCGAGCAGAGCGGCCCCGAACCCGAATCCCTCCAGCACCTGCGGTGCGGTGTCCCGGAAGACGAGCACGACGACCGCGGCGCCGAGCAGGCCGAGACCGACCGTGAACATGCCCACGACGCCGCCGGTCCGGAAGGCGATGCGCACGGCGGCCCTCTCGCCGTGGGTCATCGCCGCGGCCGCCGTGCGGGTGTTCGCCCTGGTCGCGAGCCACATACCAACAAAACCGACAAGCGCCGAGAAGAGGGCGCCGACCACGAAGAAGACCGATCTTCCGATCTTGGCCCCGGTATCGTCGGACGGAAGCAGAAGCAGGACAAAGGGAATTACGACGACAAATCCCGCCAACGTCTTGAACTGCCGTCTGAGGTAGGCCGCAGCGCCTTCCTGAACCGCCTGCCCGACCTCCACCATCCGCGCGGTTCCGGGGCTGGCGGCCAACACCTCCCGTGCCAGGTAGCCGGCGACGAGCAGCGCGAGAGCTGCGACTATCGCCACACCGGCGACCAGGCCGAGGGCGCTGCCACTAAGGTCGATTCCAGTGCCCTCGGACTGCAGGGCGTGGATCGGGGACATGGCTCCTCCCGGTCTACTCTGTGCCCCCTCCGCGCGTGTCGATGGCTCATGGGCGCCGATTCCGACGAATCCCACGGCATGGAGACGGTGACGGCCGGGCGCCGCATCCGACGACACTCGGAGTGAGATCGGCCGGATTCATCCTCATTTCGACGCTTCCGGCAGTTTTCACGGGGAGCACAAGGGGATCTTCGGGCGGTTGGATCAACCGTCCGCGAGATGCGGCGGAGTCTATCCACACCACTGTGATGTGCGCTGCTTTTTCTGCGATCGCCCACCGGGTCAGCTGCGATTGGGCGCATAACGCGAAGCCCCGCATTAAAGACTATTTCTCTGATAACGGGCGGAAAATCGTTATCAGAGAAGTGCGACTCGTGGGCGCGGAGGTCCTGGGCGTCGCCGGCCTGGGTCGGACGCGACCGGCCCGGCCGGTGTGCGACGCCGGATGGACGCAGTTCGTCGCCCACGTCCACCACGGCGTAGCAGCCGGGAATCTCCGCCCATCAGCTTCAGGGCGGAGAGGATGTCAACGGGCCGTCTCGTAGGGCGCGGCCTCGACGCCGGTGTGCCAGGTCATCGCCACGACGGTGCCCACCCCGTCGGGCCCGCGGCTGATCTCGACCTCGTCGACGAGGCCCTCGATGAGAGCGAGCCCGAGGCCCGGCGGGAATCCCGCGCTGTCCTCGGCGGAGTCGTCGTCGGTGGTATCGGACCACCAGGGGGGGTCGGCGGCCTCGGGCTCGAGGTCCAGCAGCGTGGAGGCGGTGACGAGGCCACCGTCGGGACCCGGCGCGACCTCGTCACCGGCGCGCCCGCAGTCGACAACGGTGATCGTGAAGGTGTCGGGCGTGTCGACGAGCGCGACATGCACCGGCGAGTCCGGTGCATGCCGGCGGTTGACGCGCACCGCGCGGGCGCATGCCTCCGTGACCGCCAGCTTGATCTCGTCGGTGGCTCCGGCGGGAACCCCGGCCCGCCGGCTGACCGCCGTGGCGATCATCCGCGCGGTGCGGACGTGTCCGTTCAGGGCGGCGAACCGCAGCTCAACGGTGGGCATACGGCGGTGCCTGCCTTTCCGAAGGCGTGATGTCCGACTCACTCACTCGCTGGCGGCGAGCGCTTCCTCGATGGAGGAATGGATCGGGAAGACCTTGGTGAGACCGGTGATCCGGAAGATCTTGAGGATGCGCTCCTGGGTGCAGACCAACCGCAGGGAGCCCTCGTGCGCGCGCACGCGCTTGAGGCCGCCGACCAGGACACCGAGGCCGGTCGAGTCGAGGAACTCGACGCCCTCCATGTCGACGACCAGGTGGTAGGACCCTCCGGAGACAAGATCAATGAGCTGCTCGCGCAGCTTCGGTGCGGTGTACACGTCGATCTCGCCGCCCACCACGACGACCGTGTGGTTGCCTTCCTGGCGAGTCGTGAGGGACAGGTCCACGGATCCTCCTTGGGTGCCTCAGGCCGTCCCGCACTTCGGGCGACCGACATCACGGCGCCATTACCCTCCCATGAGGGGGATCAACCCGGCGGCCCGCGACTCAGATCGCGGTAACCGGTATTGCGGCGGCGTAGTCGATGACGTCTGCTGGAATCTATCCCTGATCTTGTCTGGGCGGGGCTGGTCAGCAGCGCCGATTCGCGGTTGCGTGCCGGGTGGTCCATCGGGTGGTGGCCTGTGGATCGCCCATCGTCCTGCCGCTGACGGCGTCGGGGCGCATATCCTCGACGGTCGTGGGCTCGCCGGCGGACATCGGCGGCGCGGACACGGTCCTCGCCGGGCTGCGCCGCGACGCGCGGCGCGCACAGTGCATGACGCATGTCGAGCCGGTTGCGGCCCGGCCGGGGCGGCACGCGCCCTGGCCGGAGTGGGTCGACCCGGTGCTGCGTGGGCGGTGGGTCGCCGCCGGGATCGACGAGCCGTGGACGCACCAGGCGGCGGCGGCCGAGGCCGCCCACGCCGGCCGCAGCGTCGTGCTGGCGACCGGCACGGCCTCCGGGAAGTCGCTGGGATACCTGATGCCCGTGCTGTCCAGGCTGCTCACGCAGCCTGGCGCCCGCGCGCTTTACCTGTCGCCGACGAAGGCCCTCGCGCATGATCAGTTGCGGGCGGTGCGGTCGCTTCGGCTCACCGGGGTGCGGGCCGCAACCTACGACGGCGACACGCCGGCGGCCGAGCGGGACTGGGTCCGGGCTCATGCCGGCCTTGTCCTGACCAATCCCGACATGATTCATCGCGGGATCCTGCCCCAGCACCGGCGGTGGGCACAGTTCCTGCGCGGGCTGCGGTTCGTCGTGATCGACGAATGCCATGGCTACCGTGGTGTGTTCGGCGCGCATGTCGCCGCGGTGATCCGGCGGCTGCGGCGGGTCTGCGCGCGTTACGGGTCGGAGCCGGTGTTCCTGCTGGCGTCCGCCACCACCGCCGACCCACAGTTGTCGGCCGGGCGGCTCACCGGCGTCGACGTCGAGGTGATCGATGACGACGGCGCGCCCCGAGGCCCGATGGACTTCGTGCTCTACGAACCCCCGCTGCTGTGGCGGCGGCCGGCAGAGGGGGAGGCGCAGGGCGCCTCGGGCGAGCCGCGCGGCGCCGGTGAGAACGGCGCGCCGGTCCGGCGGTCGGTCACCGCCGAGTCGGCCGATTTGCTCGCCGATCTCGTCGCCGACGGCGTGCGCACCCTGGTGTTCGTCCGGTCCCGCCGGTCCGCGGAGGTTGTGGCGATCACCGCCCGCCGAGAGCTGGGCCACGTGAGTTCGGACCTGGCGGACCGAGTGGCGGCCTATCGAGCCGGCTACCTGCCGGAGGAGCGCCGCGAGCTGGAACGCCGGCTGCGCGCGGGGGACCTGCTCGGTGTCGCGGCGACGTCGGCGCTGGAGCTCGGGGTGGACATCAGCGGCCTGGATGCCACGGTCACCGCCGGCTTTCCGGGCACCCTCGCCTCGCTGTGGCAGCAGGCCGGCCGGGCCGGCCGGGACGGGCAGCGGTCGCTGGCGGTGCTGGTCGCCCGGGACGATCCGCTCGACACGTACCTTGTCCACCATCCGGAGGCGGTGTTCGGTCGATCGGTGGAAGCCTGCGTGTTCGACCCGGACAACCCCTACGTGCTCGGCCCGCAGCTGGAGTGCGCCGCCGCCGAGCTGCCCCTCACCGAGGCGGACCTGGGCCTGTTCGGCCCGGCGGCGCCGCGCGTCGTCGACGACCTGGTCCGCCGCGGGCGGCTGCGCCGCCGGCCCACGGGCTGGTTCTGGACCCAGCGGACCCGGCCGGAGGTGGATATCCGGGGGACCGGCGGCCCCCCGGTCCGTATCGTCGAGACGGCCACCGGACGCCTGCTGGGCACGGTCGACGCGGCGGCCGCGCACTCCGCGGTGCATCCCGGGGCGGTCTACCTCCATCAGGGCTCGAGCTTCGTCGTGGACGACCTGGATCTGCCCGAGTCGGTGGCGTTCGTCCACGAGGAGTCCCCGGAGTGGACGACGGTCGCGCGCGAGCACACCGACATCCGGATCGTCGAGTCGTCGCGATCACGAATCCTGCCCGAGGTGGAGGTGCACCTTGGGGTGGTCGAGGTCGCTAGCCAGGTCGTCGGCTACCAGCGCCGGCTTGTCGCGACCGGGGAGGTGCTCGGCCAGGAGCCGCTGGACCTGCCGCCGAGGCAGCTGCGGACGCGCGCCGTCTGGTACACCGTCACCGACGACCTGCTCGCCGGCGCCGCCGTCGAGGCCGCGGATGTGCCCGGCGCGGTGCATGCCGCCGAGCACGCAGCCATCGGCCTGCTTCCGCTGTTCGCCACCTGCGACCGTTGGGATATCGGTGGCGTGTCGACTGCCCTGCACCCGGACACGGGCCGGACCAGCGTCTTCGTCTACGACGGCCACGCCGGCGGCGCGGGATTCGCCGAACGGGGATTTCTGCGCATCGGGGACTGGCTGGCCGCTACCCGGGACGCCGTCGGCGCATGTGAATGCCCGGCCGGCTGCCCCTCCTGCGTGCAGTCGCCAAAGTGCGGCAATGGAAACGAGCCGCTCGACAAGGCCGCCGCCTGGCGTCTGCTCACCGCGGTGAGCGGCGCGGTTGGCTGAATCGCGGATCACACCGCGCCCGTGCGGTTCCGCCGCGACCAAAGGCGGGTAAGCCGAGCCCAGCGTGTCTTCGTGGCCGGTTTCGCCCATGTCCATGGTTCTGGAGGTACCGGTGGTAACCGTCGGTGTCGTGTTGTTGCTGGTTGCGGGAGTTTTTACCGCCGATCTGGTGCTGGAGAACAGCGGCCAGACAGACGTGATGATCATGGGGCAATCTCTCTCCTTCGACATCTGGGGCCTGTTCGTGCTGGGCCTCGCCGCCGGGGTGCTGGTGGTCGCGGGAGTGCAGCTGACCCTGCAGGGCCTGGCGCGGGACCGCCACCGCCGACGGCTCGAGCGGCAGCGGGCACGCGAGCTGGCGGCGATCCGCACGGCTCCGGCGCCTTCCGCACCGGCATCGGTTGGTGCTGCGCCGCTCGCTCCCGCGGCGACGCCCCCGGCTCCCGCCACCGAGGTCGGCAGGCGGCTCGACGAGCGGACCACCGGCGCGCCCACCCGGTCGCGCCCCACTCTGGCCAAGCGCCCCACGCTCGCGAAGCGGCCGGCCGCCGAGGCCCGCCCGGCCCGCGAGGCCCGCCCGGTCTTCGAGGCGCGCCCGGTCTTCGAGGCGCGCCCGGCTCGAGAGGCCCGCCCGGTCTTCGAAGCGCGCCCGGCCCGCGAGGCCCGCCCGGTCTTCGAGGCCCGGCCGGTCGCCGAGGCCGTCCCGGCCTATGGCGGCGACACCTCGCCCACCTTGTCCGGCGAGGTCCGGCAGACCGCTCCGGTGCGCTCCGCCGTGCGTGTCCCCACCCCGCCGACGCCGCCGGCTTCGGACAAGCCGGCGACCGATTCGCCGGCCGCCGGTTCCGGCGCGCCGCTGCCGATGAACACCCATCCGCGACGTGGCGACCGGATCGTGGCCCGCGTCGCGGACCTGGGCCGCCGGGAGACCCGCGACCACGACTCTGCCGACCAGACCGACCAGGCCGACCAGACCGCTCAGGACGGGGCGGGGGCCCGCTCCTGACCGCCCTCGTCCTGACCGCCCTCGTCCTGGGCGGTTGGCCGATAGGCGCCCGCCGCGCCGCCCCACGGGCCGGCTCGGGCATGGACGGTCAGGTCGGGCAGCACGCCGACAACCGCCGGCAGGCGCACGCTGACGGCGATCTCCACGGCGTCGGCGGCAACATGGCAGTCCAGCAGGCGGGCGCCGTTGGCGGCGCTGATCTCCCGGGCTCGCGCGCACATGGACTGCTCGTCGACCGGGGGCAGGGCGGCGGCGGCGAGAGCTGCGAGATCGGCGGCCGCCGCAGCTCGTTGCCGGGACGCGCCGATCACCGCCACGGTGAAGGCGAGCCCGGCCAGCGACAGCAGCGCGAACAGGACGGCGAGCAGCCATATCGTCGCCGATCCGGCGTCCCGCCCGTCCCGGGTCGCCGCGCAGGGGATCGAGGCGGTCGGGGGGCGGTGGCCACCGGTGGTCACGGCGGTCCCGGTGGTGGGCAGTCCGATGCAGCGCAGGCGGCCGGCTCCACGGGAGTGATGGCGTGCGCCGTCACGACGAGTGCCGGCACCAGCCGGCCGAGGCCGGCGGCCCCCACCGGCGCCGACACCTCGACGTCGACCAGGCCCGCCCGGTGGTGCAGCTGCAGGGTCGCGCCGCGGGGCGCCGCCCGGGTCACCGCGGCGGAGACCGTCGCCGGCGCCTCCCCCCTGGCCGCGAGCCGGGCGCCGATCCGCGCCGCGTCGGCGCACCGGGCCTGGGCGCCGACCGCTGAGAGCATCCAGGCCGCGAGGAAGAAGACGACGAACACTGAGGGCAGGCCGGCCGCGAGTTCCGCGGTCGCCTGACCGCCGTCTGCCCCACGGGTTGCGTCCCGCCGGGGCCGGGCGACTGCCGGCGGGCGGGGTGTGGGGTGCGCGTGCCCCCGCGGCGCTGTGCTGGACCATCGCATCGCGGCCGCTCAGAACGAGGCGGTAAGTGCGCGCTGCACGACCGCCGAGACCAGCGAGCGAGTCGCGGAACTCGACACGACCGCGTAGAGGACACCGGCGAACGCGACCGCGGCGAGCGTGCCGACCGCGTATTCGGCGGTGGACATCCCCAGGTCACGGCCGCCCGTGCCGCGGCGGCCGGCGAGGGCGCGGCGGAAGGCGGCCCAGACGAACGGGACGCGGGACAGGCGGCTGGGCGACGGGACCATCCTGGACGACGGGAACATCCTCAACGGGAACATCAGGAACACCTCCGGGAGCGGGGCAGAGCTGGATCGGGTGGTGTGTGCGGGCCACGCCGGCAGCGGATGGCTACGCCGGCAGCAGATTCGGTAGGGATCCGAGTACGACCGGGACGACGCCGATCAGCAGGAAGGCCGGTAGGAAGCAGAGGCCGAGCGGAGCGACGGCCAGCACGCCGGCTCGGCGGGCTGCAGCAATGCTTTCCGCGTGGGCCTCGTCGCGGGCCCGCTGGGCGAGCCGGACGAGGGCGGCGGCCGGTTTCGCACCGGACGTCTGAGCCCGGTCGAAGGCTGAGACAGCCGCTCGCATCATCGCGGTCCAGCGCGATCCCGGCGACGCGCGCGGATTGCCGCGCAGCAGCCGCGCCAGCCATGCAGCGCGGCCGCGCGTGACGGTGACAGCGACCAGCCGGTGGCAGGCGGTGTGGGCGTCGACCCCCGCCGCCATCGCGTCGGCGGCCCGGTGCAGCTCCCTGCCCAGCACGCCGCCGTTGGCGGCGCCGACGGACACCAGGGCGGCGACGACCGTCCCGCCGCCGCGCAGGCAAGCCGCGATCAGGTCGAGGGCCAGCGGTAGATCGGCGAGCAGGCGCTCGCGCCCGGTGCCGGTGCCGGCCGGTCCACCGGTCCGGGCGGCATCCATGGCCACCGGACCCGCTCGCCGCTCGACCCGGTCCGCGAAGGACCGCAGCCAGCGCAGTCCCACCAGGTCAGCCACGCTCCCGGCCACCAGGCAGGCGTTGCCGGCGGGGGTGGCAAGCAGCGTGTGCAGCGGGTGGCCGCCGGCCAGCGATCCCAGCGCGATCCCGGCCAGCGGGAGCGCGGCCACCAGCCGACCGGAGGACCGAGGACCAGCCAGCGCCGCCGCCAGTTCCCCGGCCCGCACGGCGTCGGCCCGGGCCAGTGAGGCCAGCATCGTGGCGACGGGCGCGAGCCGGGCGCCGACCATCGTGCAGACCTGGTAGGCGATGCCGAGCTGGCGCACGGCGTTGGCCTCGTTTCGGCACAGGACGACCCCGGGGTCGTCCGCTCCCGCGAGCGTCGCCGCCAGCTGGTCGAGCGGGATCCAGCCAGGGCCACGGCCCGGGGCGGTACCGAGCGCGTCGATGCCGCCTGCGGCGGCGCGCAGGGCGGGCCCGTGGGGACCCCCCGCGTCGAGTTCTGCGGCGAAGGCTGCGAGAAAGTCCTCCGCGCACGCGCGCACCATGGCCTGCCGCCGTCGCGCCCGCTCCCGCCGAACGGCGCGTGCGAGGCAGCCGAGCGACACGCTCACAGTCACCGCGGCGACGGGTCCGGCGCTCACTGCGAGTACTGCGGCAGTGCCCAGCACGGCAATGCCCAGCATGGCGGTGGGCGCCACCGCGACCGCAGCGGCCCGGTTTGTCCGCGCGGTCCCGTCCGGGCCGCGACGGCGGACGCGGGTGGCCGAGCCCGTTGCCCCCATCGAGGTGATCAAGATCGCCGTCCTGGTGGCGCAGCAGCGCCGACGAATGCCGGCAGACGCACCCCGCGGACGTCGAGCAGGCTTCGCAGCAGCGGCAGCCCCTCCGCGGCCACGGGGCCCTCGCCGCGCCGCGGGTCTGCCCGCCGGAAGGCGGCCGGGGGTGCGATCAACGCGGGGACGACCTGCACCAGCCCGTCGGGCGCCCGGCGGAACACACCGACCGCCCGGACCCTGCGCTGGCCGTCCGCATCCCGGTGCAGGTGGACGGCCGCGTGCAGGGCCGCGGCGACGTGGCTGTGCACCGCCGCCCGGGACAGCCCGGCGAGGGCGGCCAACGCCTCCAGCCGGGTGGGTAGGGCGCCGGTGTCATTCGCGTGCACGGTGCTCAGACCCCCCTCGTGCCCGGTGTTGAGGGCGACGAGCAGATCGAGCACCTCGGGTCCGCGGACCTCGCCGACGACGAGGCGGTCCGGTCGCATCCGCATCGCCTGCCGAACCAGCTCGCGCTGGGTCACTTCGCCGGCGCCCTCGATGTTGGGCGGCCGGGCCTCCAACCGGACCAGGCCGGGCCGGCTCACCGCGAGCTCGGCGGTGTCCTCGACGAGAACGATTCGCTCGCCCGGATGCACCGCGCCCAGCAGGGCGGCGAGCAGTGTGCTCTTGCCCGTGCCGGTGCCACCCGTCACGACGACCGCGAGCCGTGCGTGCAGCAGCGCGTGGAGCACCGCGGCCACCGCGGGGCTCAGCGTGCCGGCAAGTACGAGTTCGTCGAAGGTGAACGGCCGGCGCCGGGGGCGCCGCAGGGACAGGCAGGTGCCGCGCACGGCGGTGGGCGCGAGGACGGCGTGCATCCGGGTGCCGTCGCCCAGCAGGACGTCGGCGAAGGGCACGGCGGAGTCCAGCCGGCGGCCGGCGGCCGACGCGAGTCGGACGGCGAGGCGGCGCACCGCGTCCTCGTCGGCGAAGGTGACCGCCGTCCTCGTCAGCCGGCCCTGCCGCTCCACCCAGATCTCGTCGGGGGCGTTCACCAGCACGTCGGTGACGTGCGGATCGGCGAGGAGGGGATCAAGCGGTCCTGCGCCGAGGGGGCCGGCGCTGGGCGTTGCGGTGCTGGGCATTGCGGTGTTGGGCGTTGTGGTGCTGAGGGACTCGGTGGTCGGCGACGCCACCCCGCGCAGGCCCGCCGCGTCCCGGCCCTTCACGCCCATGTCCGGGGCTCCGTGCTCGGGCCGTCCGATGCCTCTTGACTGTTCGGCCGTGGCAGGAGCCCCAGCCGGGCCAGCAGTCGGTCGCCGAGCGGCCCCGGGGCGGCATCCCGCGGCGTGCCGGGGCCGGCCGTGGTCGCCGGCTGGCGGGCGTCGGCGATGACCCCGGCCAGCGGCACTCCGAGCATCTCGCTGACCGCCGCCGGGGAGATCCCGGCCGACGGGCGTCGACGCACGACCGCCTGCACGTCCGGGCAGCGTCGCCTGACCACCGTGCAGACACGCTCGGCAGCCATCACGGATGCCAGATCTGCCCTCAGCACCACCAGCGCCGTCCGGCAGGAGCCGAGTGCGAGGGTGGCGGCCGAGTCCTGCTGCCAGGGCAGGTCGATGACCACCAGGTCCGACGTGGACCGGGCGGTCGAGAGCAGCGTGGCCATCGGCCCCACCGGGACGTCGGGCCCGAGGCCAAGATCCCAGGACACCACCGTCAGGTCGCCGCCCCGTGCCAGCAGCTCCGGCCGGAAGGTGGACATATCCCCGCGCAGCGGGCCCGGCGGTGCTCCGTCCGGCGGCGGGAAGGGTTTTGCCGGCCGCGGGTCGGAGCCGTCCGGCGGGGTATCATCCGCGGCCGGCAGGAGCCGCGCGAATCCGGGCGCCACCCCGCCGCCCCGCGGGTCGGCGTCGACCAGCATCGTGCGCAGGCCGTGGCGCAGGCCCGACAGCGCCAGCGAGACGGCCAGCGTCGACGCGCCGCTGCCGCGCCGGGCGGCGACCACCCCGATCGTCACCGATCCGCGCCTGAGGCTCTCGGGATCGCTGAAGACGTCGATCAGCCAGGGCTCCGCCTCCGGCAGGAAGATCACGTGATCGGCGCCAAGGCGGGCGCCCGCGGACCACACGCGGCCGTCCTCGACGTGGCCGCCGACCAGAACCACGTGCGGGCGCAGGGGCAGGCCGGCAGCGATGCATGCCTCGGCACGGTCCATGCCGACGACGACCAGGGGCGCCACCGCCCAGGCGCGGCGCAGCGCGCCCGGTTCGGTGGCGACGGTTGTGGTGACGTCGGCGGCTGCGGCCAGGCGCAGAAGATCGTCGAGCAGGTCCGGGGCGCTGGTCACGAGGAGTGGCCGCGCTTCGCGGCCGTCCGCGGGGGTGAGCAGGGGCATGGCGGGAGGCATGGTGGGCTCGATTCCCGGTCGGTCTGGGAAGGACGTGGCCCACCATGCGCCGAAGCAGGCCCTGTGGATGAGCGCCCTCCACAGGGCCTCGCCGTGCTGTCATGGAGGTTTTGGCCCGCGGCCGGGGAACCCGCGCCGATGACAAAAATGCCGACGACGAAAATGAGGAGGCGGCCCACGCAAGGGGGGAGTGCGAGGGCCGCCTCGGGACATGGCCCACATGGGGGCTTCCCGTCTTAGACCGGGTCGGATGGCACTGCGGCCACTAGATCCGACATGTCAGGGCCTACCCCGAGAGCGGGCGGGCTCAAACCACGCGTTACGCGGGTTCTGGGCATGCCCTCGCTCGCGGGACGCCTCTCCTGCGCGGGACGCCTCTCCTGCGCGGGGGTGCGGCGAAACCGCGGGATTGATCAGGCGGCGGCGCGGCCGAGTGCCTCGCAGATGGCCAGCGACTCCCGGGCGGCCAGTTCGAGGGCCCTCGCGCAGTGCAGCACCCAGGCCGTGACCCCCTGTGCCCCACCGTTCACGTAGGCCGCGGCGGCGTCGCGGTAGCCGAGGATTGGCGTTCCGGAGTCATCGACCTGGTCGACTTCCAGATGTCCGACATCGGTGGCGGTCAGCGCCTTGGGGTCCAGACCGCGGCTGATGAGGACCAGCCGGGCGGCGGCTCGGGCGATGACGCCGTCCAGCACGCCGAAGGGCCGTAGCGCCAGCAGCTCCCCGTGTACCACTGCGGCCACCACGACGGCCGGCGCCGTGGTCGGGGCGACGAGTAGCCCGGTCAGGCCATCCAGCCGCACCGAGGTCTCGACCGAGTGAGGTGGCGGGCCGAGCCGCAGCGGGTCGAGCAGCTCGCGGGTGCCCGCGTCGGCACGGGGCCGGCCGAGCTCATCGTCGGGCAGGTATCCGCGCCCCAACAGGACGTGCATGCGCGCGAGGGCCTGGCGGGGCGCCCGCTCCCAGGCCGGCGCGAGCATCCCGAGCTCGGCACAGAGCCGGACTGTTCCCAGCACGACGGGGGAGGGCTGGTCGAGGGCAGGCGTGGCGAGAGAGGGCAGGCCGGCAGGGAGCAGGGCGGCCGGAACCTCGCCGCCGGCCGGCGGGGCCGACTGCGCGGCCGGGTTCGGTGCGGCCGGGGTGAGCGGCGCGTCAGTGCCAGCGCCCGAGAGGTAGCCGCGTAGCCCGTCCAGGCTGATCTCGTGCCCCTCCAAAGCGGCCGAGGCGCGAGCCACCCGAAGGGACGCCTCCGCAGTCACCTCGGCGCTTTGCCGGCGCAGGACGCGGTGCCGCAAAAGCGTGTCGACGGCCGCGCGGGCCCTGTCCGCAGCCTCGCGCACCCCAGGCAGGGCAGTGACTCGGGCGAGCGGGTCGGCGGCGAGGACGGATCCGGACGGGCGGGGATTCACGGTTGGCACCGTACCCGTCCGCGCCACCCGAAGTCGCTACGAAGCCGGCCGTCGAAGGCGTCACACGGGCGCAGCCGCGTCGTTCGCCCCCCGGAGACGTCCGTCCGGGGGAGACTGCGCATCAGGACAAGGAGCGGCGGGCCGCGCAGGGGCCGCCGGGAGGTGCGTCGGCGGTGTGACGGGCGAGGGGTCCGCGCGGGGCGTCTCCGGTCGGGTCTCCCGGTCCGCCGCCGGCGCGGATCACCTGGGCGGGGCGATGGGCCTCGTGTCCCGACCACACCGGTCAGGTCGCGAGCCAGAGGAGGACGAAAGTGTCGACTACTGCCGGAAATACTCGCAACGGCCGGGAGCCCTCGCTGGGCGAGCTGGTGGCGTTGGCCACCCGCGATGTCTCGCTGCTCGTCCGTCAAGAGATCAACCTCGCCAAGGCCGAGCTGACCCGGCAGGCCGTCTCGGCCGCGCTCGGGGTGGCCTTCCTCGCGGTGGCGGCCGGGCTTGGGCTCTGCGCCCTGATCGCCGTCACGATCTTCCTCGGCGAGTTGATCACCTGGGCCGGCGTCGAACGGTTCTGGTCGTATCTGCTCACTGCGGCGGGGTACCTGGTGGTCGCAGGTCTGCTGGCGTTGTTCGCGATCCGCAGGTTCCGTCGGCTTTCCCCGCCTGAACGGACCATCCAGACCGTCCGGGACGACATCTCCTGGCTGCGCAATCCCACTGCGGCACCGGCGTCCCCGGTGGGCACCGCATCGCCGGCGGGCACGGCATCCGGGGCGAACGGTGCATCCGGGGCGAACACGGCAGCCGAGGCGAACACGGCAGGGTCGGCCGTGCCGGCCGGCGTGGGGGGTACCGCCCAGCTTTGACCACCCAGCTCTGACCGCCATGGCTGGGCCGGGTCGCCGGAACACCGGCGGGGTCCTCCTGGGCGGGCCGGCACGGAAGTCGCCGGCCCGGTCACGCCTGTCCCAGCCGACCACCGCCGGTCCGCGGCAGGTTGCGGTCTGCCATTCTGGCAGGCGATGGAGGACACCGTTTCCGAGCCCGCCAGCGTCCTGATTGACGGGCCGTGGCGGCATCGGGACGTGTCCGCCAACGGCACCCGGCTACACATCGCGGAGCTCGGCCGCGGCCCGCTGGTTCTGCTGTTGCACGGCTTCCCGCAGTTCTGGTGGGCCTGGCGCCACCAGCTCATCGCGCTGTCCGCCGCGGGCTACCGCGCCGTCGCTGCGGACCTGCGCGGATACGGGGCGAGCGACAAGCCGCCGCGGGGCTATGACGCGTTCACCCTGTCCGACGACATTGCCGGCCTCATCCGGGCGCTCGGCGAGCAGGATGCGGTCATCGTCGGCCACGACTGGGGCGGGCTGCTCGGCTGGACTACGGCGACCCGCCATCCGATGGTCATCCGTCGCCTCGCGGTCCTGGCGATGCCGCACCCGCTGCGGCTGCGGCACCAGATCGTGGTGGACCCCCGGGGCCAGGGCGCCGCGAGCCGTTACCTGGCGGGCTTTCAGTTGCCCTGGCGACCCGAACGGGCTCTGGTCGCCAGGGACGCCGGTCGGGTCGCTGCCCTCTTACGCGGGTGGGGAGGCCCGGGGTATCCCGACGCCGAGGCGGAGCGGCGTTACCGCTCGGCGATGCGCATCCCCGGCGTGGCGCACAGCTCCCTGGAATACCACCGGTGGATGTTCCGGTCGATGTTCCGGCCGGACGGGGCGCGGTTCGCCGGCGAGCTGCGGCGGTTGCTGCGCGTTGACACGCTGCAGATCCACGGCGCGGCCGATCGCTGCTTCCTGCCGTCCACCGCTCAGGGGTCCGGTCGTTACGTCAGCGGTCCCTATACGTGGAAGCTGCTCGGCGAGGTCGGGCACTTTCCCCACGAGGAGGCGCCGGACCTCGTCAACGCCGAACTGCTCGCCTGGCTCGGCTCCTGAGGCGTCGGCGCGGCCCCCGCGCGCGGGGGCCGGATCTTCCCCTCGCTCCCGCCGGTCGGCGGCCACTGGGGACGGCCGTCAGTCGCATCCCTGCGTGCTGACCGGCGTCACGGCGACGCTGCCGACCGCGGCGGGCTGCGCGACCTCGGCGGCGCTGAGCACGTACCCGGTGTCGTCGTCGCCGATGGCCGCGGCGAACACCACGCCGAGCACGGTCCCGTCCGGGGCGAGCAGCGGGCCGCCCGAGTTCCCGGGCAGCACCTGGCCGCGAACCGCGTAGATGTCGCGCACCACGGTGCCGTGCTCGTAGATGTTCGCCGCGCGGGCCCGCTGATGGTTGCGGACGCGGGCGGCGACGGTGGTGTAGGGCCCGTCCTGGGGATACCCGGCGATGACCGCCGGCTCCTCGGCCGCGGCCGGCGGGCTGGCCCGTATCCGCAGCGGCGGGCGCTGCAGGTCCGGCACCCGCAGCACGGCGATGTCCTTGTCCGGGTCGAACACCACGACCTCGGCGGCCACGGTGCCGGTGGACAGCACAACCGTGGGATGGCGGACCCCGGCGACAACGTGCGCATTGGTCATGACCCGCTGGGGGGCGATGACGAAGCCGGATCCCTCGACCCGCTGGTCGCAGGCCTGAGCGACGCCGCGGATCTTCACGATGCTCGCCGCCGCGGCCTGCACCCCGGCGCTCTGGGCGGTGGCCGGGTCCGGCGGCCCGGCCGCGATGATCCGCTCGCCTCCAAGGCGGGCGAAGACCTCGGGGAAGGCCTTGTCGTCGGCGAGCTGGCGCAGGTCGGCGAAGGTCTCGCGGACGCCGTCCGGCATGCCGGCGTCCACCGTCGCGAGCACGCGGGAGTCGTGGACCGATCGGGCGAGTGACTCGAAGGGGGAACGGTCGGCGACGTTCGCGAGCAGCCAGGCAATGAGCAGCACCGACACCCCGGAGAGCACCGCCCCGGCGGCGGCGTCGACGGCCCGCCCCGACCGCCAGGTCATCCGGTCACGCAGCGCGACACCGACCGCAGTGCCGGCGACCTGGCCGGCCAGGGCGAGCCCGAGCACGACGAGCAGGCCGATCAGCGCGCCGTGACCTTCCTGACCGATCAGCCCGGTGAACGGTTTCGCGATCTTTGCGCCGAGCACGCCGCCGCCCAGGAAACCGATGAACGACAGGGCACCCACCAGAAAGCCCTGCCGGTAGCCGGAGACCGCGAACAGGACGACGAGCAGCAGCAGGATGACGTCGAGCACGTTGGGCACGGCGGAGTCTGCTCGGACTCAGATGATCTTCAGCGTGGCCGTCATGTTGGGATGCAGGGTACAGACCACCGGGTAGTCCCCCGGCTGCGTCACCGCGAAAGTGACGCTCTGTGATTCACCGGCGGAGACGATGCTGGTGTGGGCGGCAGGGATACGCGGGACGACGAAGTTGTGCGGCGGCGAGCCCTGCGCGACGGAGAAGTCGATGCGGATCTTCCCAGCCTTCGCCACCAGCTGCGTGGCGGAGAACTTCATGCTCGGCAGGCCGGTGACGGCGAACACCTGGACGCCGTCCGCGCCCCGGGTGGCGCTCAGCGTGGGGCCGGCCGACGGACTGTCGCCGCCGTCGCCGCCGCAGCCCGCCACGCTCAGCAGCACGGCGAGGACGAGTCCGAGCAGCGCGGCCGCACGGGACGCTCGCCGGTGGGGCGAGCTCTTCTCCGCCGGGCGGGCCGCCTGGTCGCGGTCCGCGGTACAGGTCATGGGGCGGTACCTCTCGGTGTCAGGGCGTGCTCGGCGAGCGTCGCGGCGGGGGCGGTGGGGACGCCGCGGGAATCGCCCGTGTGGGCGGGTGGTCGACCACCGCCGAGTGGTTCCATGGGCGCTCCCATCCTCCCAGCCGCAGCAGGATGTCGAGGATGCCGGCGGTGAAGCCCCAGACCAGCATGCCGTGCACCTGGAACGCCGGGCTGAGCAGGTCACTCTGGGCGTAGCGCAGCATGACCCGGTTGGCCGGGTCGGCGAGTTCGGCCAGCGGCACCCGGGAGACGAACGACGTCTCGGCGAGGTCGACGGGAGCGACCGCGCACGGGGTGTGCCACCAGGCGAGCACCGGGGTCACGAGGTAGTGGCTGGCCTGGAGGTGCAGCGGCGGGGCGACGGCGAGCACCTCGACGCCGGCAGGGTCGAGGCCGACCTCCTCCGCGGCCTCCCGCAGCGCGGTGTCGACCCGGTCGATGTCGGTGGCGTCGGCCGCGCCGCCGGGAAACGCGGGCTGGCTCGCGTGGCTGCGCAGCTCGGCCGCCCGTTCGAGCAGCAGGACGTCCGGCCCGTCCGGGCCCGCGCCGAACAGGATCAGCACGGCCGCCCGCCGGGCGTCGACGGCCCGCGGGCCGGGGCGGGTATGGCCGGTCACCAGGGTGTCCCCAAGCTGGCTGGCGAGGGTGCGCAGCCACGGCGGCGGGGGCACACCGGCGACCGCGACCGCGACCGCAGCCGCGTCGGCAGGGCCCGATGGGCGCGGCACCGCGGGTGGGCGGGTGATCTCCGCCGGGCGGGCGACCTCGTTGGGGCTGGCGACCTCGACGGGGCTGGCGATCCTGGGGTTCGCAGCGTCACCCGGCGAGTCCGTCGCGTCCGGGGGAACGGGGGACGGCGAGTCGGGGGAAGCGGAAGAATGCGTGGACATCTCCTTCACCGCAAGGTTTCGACGTCGGCGAGTGTTCCCCGCACGAGCTTGGCGGCCTCGCCCGGCTCCGTGGGACCGAGCCCGAACGACGGGCACAGCCGAGCCAGGGCGCAGGCGCCGCACGCAGGCCGCCGGGAATGGCAGAAGCGGCGTCCATGGAAGATCATGCGGTCGGAGGCGATGGTCCAGTCCCGGCGTTCGATGAGCGCGGCGAGGTCGCTCTCGACCTGGACCGGATCGGTCTGGGTGGTCAGCCCGAAGCGGCGCGACAGCCGCCCTACATGGGTGTCCACGGTGATGCCCGGGGTGTCGAACGCGTGGCCCAGGACGACGTTCGCCGTCTTGCGGCCCACACCGGGCAGGGTGGTCAGCTCGTCGAGTCTGCCGGGGACCTGGCCGCCGAAGCGCTCGGTGAGCGCCGCGCCGATGCCGATCAGCGAGTTCGCCTTGGCGCGGAAGAACCCGGTCGGCCGCAGCAGGGTCTCGAGCTCGGCCCGGTCGGCGGCCGCGTAGCCCGCCGCCGTCCGATACCTGGCGAAGACCGCCGGTGTGACCTCGTTGACTTTCTTGTCGGTGCACTGGGCGGACAGCACCGTTGCGACCAGCAGCTCAAGAGCGTTGCCGAAGTGCAACGCGATGTGGGCATCAGGGTGGATCTCGCCCAGCAGGCGCACGATCCGCCGGGCCCGCCGGGTCTTCGCGAGCGGTGTCTCGGCCGCGGTGTCGAGGTCGGCGGGCATGTCTCGCAGCGTATCCGCCGGTCGATCCGGCTCGGTTGGCACCGGAGAGCATGCCGTGTGGTCGGCTCGGGCGCCGGCAACCGGATGCGCGACACACCTACCCCCGGTGCGCCCGCCGATCGCCCGTCGGCCACCATAGGGGAGTCATGTTTGTCATTGCCGCGATCTTCTTTCCTCTGCTGCTTCTCGGCCTGCTGCTGGCGATGGAACGGGTGGAACGCCCGTTGAACGCCGCCGACACGGGCAAGGGCCTGGAGGGCTTCCTCGACAACGCCCAACCGGACGAGGTCGACACCTTCGTCCAGCAGGGGCTGCCCGCCGCGCTCGAGCGGTACCGCCGCCGGCTGCGCCGCCCGTCGCCCGGAAAGCATCGGGCGGCCTGATGCCCGCCTGATGTTCCGGCAGTTCGCCCGCCGGTCATCCGATGTCGGGTTGATGGTCGGTGCCGGCGTATACCACATGTCGTCCGCCGCGCGCCATGAACGGTCCGGGTATGGGTGCGTGGCGGGCGGCGCGGGCAACGGTTTTCCCACCGCTTTTCCCACCCGTTCCCG